>NZ_JBSPZB010000013.1:0-102523 GCF_053851875.1 Bacillus sp. A015 | reverse complement strand
CGAAGCCCCAAGAGACGAAGTCGAAACGCTTCTTTGTGCCATTTGGGCAGACGTGCTAGGCGTGAGCCAAGTCGGCATTCACGATCATTTCTTCTTCCTTGGCGGAGATTCGATTAAAGGCATTCAAATGGCGAGCAGGCTCACGCAAGAGGGCTGGAAGCTTGATATGAAGCTGCTATTCCAATATCCAACGATTGCGGAGCTCCGTCCATATATCGAAGAAGCTGGTCAAATGACAGCTGACCAATCACCTGTCGAAGGGGAAGTCATTTTGACGCCGATTCAGCGCTGGTTCTTTGAACGACACTTTAGCAGTCAGCATCATTGGAATCTCTCGATGATGCTTCATGCGCCAAAAGGGTTTGACTTGGCGATCACAGAACAAGTCATGCAAAAACTGCTTTCTCATCATGATGCACTGCGCATAGTGTACAAAGAGGAGCATGGTGACATTCTGCAATACAATCAGCGGGAGCTCATAGAACCGTTTACGATTATTTCTCGTGATGTCTCAAAAGAGCAGGACGTGGAAAAGGCCATTTCCACATATGCCAATGAGTATCAGCGTCAGCTGAACCTCCAAAAAGGTCCGCTCATGAAAGTGATTTGTTTCCATACAGAAAACGGTGATCATCTACTCATGGTGACCCATCATCTTGTCATTGACGGTGTCTCATGCCGAATTTTACTAGAGGACTTTATGTCTCTTTATCAGCAAGCAGAACAAGGACAAACACTGGTTCTGCCGCCAAAAACCCACTCCTTCAAAGAATGGGCAGAGGCGATTGAGCGCTACGCGCAGTCACAGCCATTAAAAAGCCAACATGAGTATTGGAAAGAGATTGACAGCATCCCATTTACCACTTTACCTGTTGATCATGAAGTGGAAGTAAGAAAAGTCGCTCAAACCAAAGCGGTCCAAATGCAGCTGACAGAAACAGAAACTGAGCATCTTTTGACCGATATTCACCTTCCGTACACAACAGAAATAAACGATGTTCTTCTGTGTGCTCTCGGTCTTGCCGTTCAGGAATGGACAGGTCAATCTCATGTACATGTGCAGCTTGAAGGTCATGGAAGAGAGGATATTTTATCAGGGTTAGATGTATCCCGTACGGTTGGCTGGTTTACGAGTATGTATCCAGTCGTTCTTGAAGCGAAGCCAGGTCAGACAATAGCTGATGCCATTAAAGGAACGAAAGAGATGCTGAGACGTGTGCCGAATAAAGGAATTGGCTACGGCATTTTAAAATACCTGACAGCTACGGAGCCGGCAGCACAACACATACATCCTGAAATCAGCTTGAACTATCTTGGACAGATTGATCAAGAAGTGACGACAGCACTCTTTAGGCCGTCAACCTATGATATGGGGCGCCAAGCAAGCCCAGATTCGGAAGCTGTTTATAAGCTGAACCTCAGTGGTCTTGTTCAACACAATCGATTCATTCTGTCGTGCTCCTATTGTGTAAGTGAATATGAAGAACAGACGATACAGCAGTTCATGGCATTGCTGAAGGGGAAAATCCAATCCATCATCACTCATTGCTTAGCGCGTCACGAGCGAGAGTTTACGCCAAGTGACTTCTCTGCTGCTGACCTTGAAATGGATGAAATGGATGATATCTTTGACATGCTTGAGGAGAAATTGACCTAACACCACTAGATCAGTCATGAAAAAGGGAAAGGAGGAATGAAATAGATGAGTCAATTTAAAAGGGATCAAGTTCAAGACATGTATTATCTGTCACCGATGCAAGAAGGAATGCTGTTTCATACCCTCCATCATCAAGAAAAGGGCTTTTATGTAGAGCAGATGGATATGAACGTCAAGGGCACACTGCGTCATGACTTGCTTGAAAAAAGCATGAATATCATCGTGGAACGGTACGATATTTTTCGTACCGTGTTCCTCCATGAAAAAGTGAAGCGCCCTGTCCAAGTTGTGTTGAAGAAACGTCCTTTTACACTTGATGTCGTGGACATGCAGGATCTTTCTGAAGACGAACAGCTTGTGCGTATTGAGGCTTTCAAACAAAAAGATCAACTGAGAGGCTTTGACCTCTCAAAGGATTCTCTCATGCGGGCATCCGTTTTCCAAACGGGCCCTGCTAGCTATCGCTGGATATGGAGCTATCACCATATCCTGCTAGATGGCTGGTGTTTTGGACTTGTCGTGCAGGAATTATTTGCGATTTACCATGCGCTTTTGCATGACCAACCTTACAAGCTAGAGCCGGTCAAACCATATAAAGAATATATTCAATGGCTGGAAAAACAAGATAAACAAGCGTCACTTCAATATTGGCAGCAATCATTAGCAGGATTTGATGGACAATCGACCTTTAAAGAACAACGAAAACAAACAAATGAGCATGAATTAGGCGAAATCGAATGGTCTATGAGCAAAGCAGAAACGGCTGCTTTATCAGAGCTAGCATTGCAGCAGAACGCCACGTTAAGCAGTGCGCTTCAATCGGTTTGGTCGATTCTGCTGAGCAGGTACCAGCGGTCAAATGATGTGCTGTTTGGAACGGTTGTGTCAGGACGTCCGGCAGATTTGGCTGGCGTTGACCGGATGGTTGGATTGTTCATCAATGTCATCCCAAGAAGAATTCAACTGACAGATCAAATGACATTTTGTTCTCTATTATCAGAAACACAGCAGCAGTCTCTTGCGGCCGAACCGCACCAATATATCCCGATTTATGATATTCAGGCAAAGACAGGTCAGCAGCAGCTCATTGATCACATTGTGGTGTTTGAGAATGTCCCAGCTGCAAAGAAGGACGAACAAGAGGCACTGCTAGGATTTACTGTGGAAGATATGAAGGTATATGAAAAATCGAACTATGATCTCAATTTGCTCGCATCGCCCGGAGAACAATTGCAATTGAAGCTGGCCTTTAACCAAAGAGCATTTGACCCTGCATTTGTCCACCGGTTAAAGGAGCAGCTGATTCTTTTGATAAAAGAGGCGATCAAGCATCCAGATCAATCGGTTCACACACTTACTCTCGTGACGAAGCAGGAAAAGCAGCTGATTCTTGAGGAATGGAATGCACCTGAGCTTGAGCATGATCAGCTCTATTTGTCTAAATGGTTTGAGCATAATGTCCGCAAACAGCCGAATGCGGTGGCTTTATCAGCGGGAGAGCACACGATGACATATGCGGAGCTAAATGAACAGGCCAATCGATTGGCAAGGCATTTACAAAAAAATGGGGCTGCACCTCAAACGGTCATCGCCATTTTAGCGGATCGCACGTCTGAACTCATTGTCAGCTTGCTTGCTGTCTTAAAAGCAGGCGCAACCTATGTGCCAATTGATCCTGATTATCCGGAAAGCCGCATTCAATATATGTTGAAAGACAGCAGGGCGACGCATCTTCTGACTCATTCAACCTTCATTAGTCAGGCGAAGGCACTCGCGTTTGATGGCACGTATCTTTTTGCAGATGATCAGGAAATTTCACTGATGAGCTCAGAGAATCTGCCGCTTGAAGCAGGTTTACATGATACGGCATACATCATGTATACATCTGGAACAACGGGACAGCCAAAAGGTATCATGACGACCCATTCCAATATTGCCCGTGTGGTCAAAAATACGAATTACTTAACCATTTCAGAAACAGATACATTGCTGTCGTTATCTAATAGTGTATTTGATGGCTTTACCTTTGATGTATATGGCGCGCTTTTAAACGGTGCGAAGCTTGTACTGCCGAAAAAAGAGACCATTTTAGACATGCGCGAGCTGACCGGGCTGATTAGAGAAGAAAGCATTTCTGTCATGTTTATTCCAACGGCTTTATTCCATCTTCTCGTTGATGAAGGGACAGACTGGATGCGCAGTGTGCGTAAGGTGCTGTTTGGAGGAGAGCGGGCATCGGTTCAGCATGTAAGGAAGGCCTTTGATGTGATGGGGAAAGGCAGACTGATCAATGTATACGGCCCGACCGAATCAACAGTCTTCGCCACCTATTATCCTGTAGATGAAGCCATACCGGCAGAGGCACGTTCTATTCCAATCGGGAAGCCGCTCAATCAGACGAGTGCTTATATATTGAGTCAGCAAGGACAGCTTCAGCCGATTGGAATGGTCGGAGAACTTTGTCTTAGCGGCAAAGGACTAGCGAAGGGGTATTTGAATCGTCCAGACCTGACAAAACAAGCCTTTATCGCGCATCCATTCGCTGCGGGTGAAAGGCTGTATCGCACGGGAGACTTAGCTTATTTTCGAGAAGACGGTCTGATTGAGTATGCAGGCAGAGTAGATGATCAGGTGAAAATTCGCGGACATCGAATTGAGCTGACAGAAATTGAAGCCCATCTTCTCGTGCATCCAGGTGTAAAACAAGCTGCACTCATAGCTGACCATGATGAAACAAATCATACAAGACTGCTCGCCTATATCACATGTGAGGATGAATGGAAGGAAAAGCTCGATGTGATCAAGTCTGGGCTGAAGGAGCGTCTTCCGGCTTATATGCTGCCTCATGAGCTGATCAGACTCGATAACCTGCCGCTCACGACAAATGGAAAGGTTGATAAGCGTCAGCTGCCAAAGCCTGAGGCGCCGCAAGGAAAGCGCCATGTGAAGCTGCCAGTAAATGAAGTAGAACAAAAGCTGCTCGTGATGTGGCGGGAAGTGCTTGAACGAGATGATATTAGCACGGATGACCATTTCTTTGAGCTTGGCGGACATTCATTAAAAGTGATGTCACTTTTGTCCAAAGTGTCTAAGGAATTCGAGGTCCAGGTGCCCATTCACCTGCTGTTTGAGACGCCAACGATTGAAGCGATCAGTCGTTATATTCAAAAGCAGGACCAGGAAGCCGCTGGCTATCTTGTATTCAATGAATCTCAATCGCCAACCGTCTTTGCTCTCCCGCCATTACCGGGCTATGGCTTTATCTATCAGGAAGCAGCAAAAACGCTCGATGATGTTCGTTTGATCGCCTTTGATTTTATAGAAGCTGATCACCGAATCACGAAATACGTTCAGCATATCCAGCATCTTCAGCCTGAAGGACCGCTGACTTTGATGGGGTACTCTGGCGGCTGCTATCTAGCCTTTGAGCTCGTTCAAGCGCTTGAACAAGCAGGGCGTACAGTCGAAAAGGTCATCATGATCGACTCCTATAAGAAAATTGGAGAAAGTGATTTAGAAGGACGATCCATTGATGATGATATAGAAGCGATTGTTCATCAGTCGAAGCAAAGTGAATTGGCTCATGCGGAGCTCGTCCAAGACGCGCTTGCTCAAAAGACGCGGGCTTACTATGAAACATTTGTTAAGGGGGTGAATCAAGGAGAGATACAGGCAAATATTGCTTTCATCCAATCTGAAGAACAAATGGCCATTCCGGACTGGATGGAAGGTTGGGAACATGCGACGACTGGTGCTTTTAGCCAATATCAAGGCTACGGTCAACACGCTGAAATGTTCAAGCATAAAGAATGTGCAGCTCAAAATGCACAGCTGATCAAAAGGATATTCAATCAAAAAAATAGAGAACCAGTCTTGTAAACTTTAGGTTAGGCAGGGGTGCAGTCTTGCAGCCCTGCCTGACAAAAAAGGAAAGGAACTCATATGAAACCATCAACCATTAACCAATCTAGTGTACATGAATCAATGGATGCGATTTTACAAGATGTAAAGACAACCATTTTACAAACCAACGAAATTGAACGCTTCGCTGTTTTTTCGCGTGAAAAAACCATTCGACCGCGGCCATATCACCTCTCTCATTTATTTCTCGACAATCACTTTGAGCAGGAGGCCGCAACTGAATCGATACACACGCAAACAGCTGCGCCTGCTTTAGCGGACATGCCGCCCGCCCTTTCCTATGGAGGGGATCTAGATGTCACAACAGGAGTACAGACCTTGCAGGACGTCTTAACAGAGGCAGCAAAAATGACAAATGGACTCACCTATATCGTGAATAGCGAGAACGAACTCAAGCAATCCTACGCGCAGTTAAAGGAAGACGCCGAGCGGGTTCTGACGGGTTTAAGAGAGCTGGGTCTAAAGGCAGGCGATCCTGTTTTCTTTCAATTTTCATCGAATCATGCGATGGTGACTGCCTTTTGGGCATGTGTGTTAGGCGGATTTGTTCCGACACTTGTATCGGCTGCTCCGACCTACCGGGAGATGAATGCCGCAGTGAAGAAGCTCCATCATGCATGGGAGCTGTTAGAGCATCCGCTCATTTTAACAGATGAATCACTGATCGAAGAGGTGCAAGGCTTAGCTTTACTGTGGCACACAGATCAATTACGTGTAGCAGCAGTCGAGCCGATGCTTTCTTTAGAAAGGGATACAGAGGCTCATCCTGCGGCGCCAGATGATTCCGTCTTTTTTATCTTAACGTCTGGAAGTACAGGGATGCCAAAATGCGTAGAGCATTCTCATAGAAGTGTGCTTGCGAATGTCAAAGGAACGGTGGCAGCCAATCAATTTACACAAGAGGATGTCTCGTTAGACTGGATGCCTTTAGACCATATTGGCGGCATCGTCATGTTCCACCTTGTCAATGTGTACACAGGCTGTGAGCAAATTCGGGCAAGAACAGATGATTTCATCGCTCAGCCGTTGCGCTGGCTTGACTGGATGGACCGCTACCGTGCAACGAAGACGTGGGCGCCTAACTTCGCGTTTGCGATGATCAATGATTATGAGAAAGAAATCTCTTCAGGGTCTTGGGACCTTTCTGCCATGACCTGCATGATCAATGGGGCAGAAGCAGTCGTACCGAAGACGATTCACCGGTTTTTACACCTGCTAGCTCCGCACGGCTTAAAGGGAGATGTCATCAGGCCGGCTTTCGGTATGTCTGAAATCTCATCAGCAGTTGTCTTCTCCTTTGCGATTGAGCGGGGAGATGAAAACAGCGGGGTACTGACCTTTGAAGAAACATCGCTGACAGAGCAGCTAAGACCAGCTGAGGCGCGTGAGACAGAAACTGTCAGCTTTACAGAGCTGGGAAGACCGATTCCAGGTATCACGATTCGCATCGTCAATCATCAGCAGGAGCTTCTTCCAGAAGATCACATTGGCAGCGTGCAAATCAAAGGGCTAACGACAATGAAGGGCTATTACAAGAATGATGAAGCGAATCAAGAAGTATTTCAAACGGATGGCTGGTTTCACACGGGAGATTTAGGTTTCCTGCACGAAGGAAGGCTGACGTTAACCGGTAGAGAAAAAGACATGATCATCATCAACGGGAAAAATTATCACAACTATGAAATTGAAGCCATTGCAGAGGAAGTGCCAGGAGTAGAAACGAGCTTTGTGGCTGCTTGCTCCGTTCGGATGGAGGCTTCTGCATCCGATGAACTGATTCTCTTTTTTACACCGAAGCTATATGAGCCTTCTTATATCATGAGGGCAAGCCAGCATATCAAATCCCATATTGCGACAAAAATGGGTCTGTCTGCATCGCACATTATTCCTGTCCAAAAGCATGCATTTCCGAAAACAAGCTCTGGCAAAATAGAAAGGGCGCAGCTCAAGACAAGATGGCAGGAAGGCGAATTCGATGAAATCATCAAGGAAATGGACATCAGACTAGAAAATGAACACACCTTGCCTGATTGGAGCTATCAAAAGGAGTGGACACCTGCTCCGCTTGATGCAGCTGAAAAGCAAATAACAGGGGACATTGTGATCTTTGCAGACGCATTAGGGCTGGCAGATCAATTGAGATCTCTTTCAAACAGCGAACAAACATGCATTACGGTTGAACCGGGTCAAGAATTCACACAACTCACTCACACTCACTTCATCATCCACCCGAATCGGCCGTCTGACTACGAACAACTCTTTGAGACGCTCCGTTCGTATGGCGTTTCGGTGAAACACATCATTCACCTTTGGAACTATACAAGCCAAGAAGACAAGCTTCATGTGGCCAAGGCGAAACAAGCACAGAAAACAGGCAGCATGAGTGCATTATTTTTAACAAAAGCGATTTCCGTCTATGAGGAACCTGTGGCGATCACCTTTGTCTCAGCCCATGCGGTGAATTTGCCGGAGGATCACACACATGATGTAGAAAAAGCAACGACAGCGGGACTGATGACAGCTGTTCAGCATGAATGGCCGTTTATCAAGGTGCAATGTCTTGATTTTTCTCTGACAGAATCGGCATCTAGTGATTCCCATGCATCAGCGATTATGGCAGAACTCACACATGACAAATACAGTCATGTTGCTGCTTATCGCGGGGATGTTCGTTATATTCCTCTTTTATCACCTCTTCATCTGGAAAAGGAACAGAAGATGAAGAAACCGCCATTTGAATCATCCGGGCTTTACGTGATGACAGGTGGGCTTGGCGGAATTGGGCGTATGCTCAGTGAACACCTGCTGAAGTCTGATCAAGCACACCTCGTGTTGCTTGGGAGAAAGGAGCGAGAGGCTTTATCTGCGGAGCAGCAAGACATATTGAATTCACTCGAGAAACAGGCGAAAGACCATGGTGGCACCGTTCTTTATGAAAAAGTGGATATCACTGATGCGAAAGAGGTTGAAGCCCTCATCTCCAGGCAGGAGGTGGCTCGAGGCAAAAGGCTGCATGGCATCATTCATTTCGCTGGCATGATTCAAGAAGAGCTGCTTGCTGACATGACGTCCGTTTCTTTACATGACATGTACGAAGCAAAGGTATATGGAACGATTGCGCTTCATGAAGCGGCTTCCAAACGTCCAAACGTCTTATTCCTTTCTAGCTCGTCAGCACGTACGTTAAAGGGCGGGATGACCGTTGGCGCCTATTGCGCTGCTAATGAGTTCGTTGAACAATTTGCTCATTATCAGAAGCTGACATCTACAGTGAAGCCGTATTGCTTTAGTTTCAGCATGTGGGATGAGATCGGAATGAGCGAAGGCTCCATGATCAAAGGCATTTTAAAAGAAAGAGGCTATCTCCCGATGTCAAAGCAGGCAGGCTTCCAAACGATGCTGGCATGTTTGATGACAGATGCTTCACTCATTTATACGGGATTAGATCGGTCGAAGAAAGAGATTCAGGAGATGGTGCATGCTGAGATACAAAAAGAGCAAGCCATTTATGTCTTTTTCAAAACCGATCAAACAAAGGCGATTGAAGAACGGCTGTATCATTCCATTCATACGTGTTTACAGTCTCGTCTATCTGGTGAATACTCCGTGCATCTCTATCCTGAGGAATGTTGGAAAGAAACAGAAGACGGGATGCCTGACGAAGCGCTTTTCAATGAATTAATAGAAGAAAGCGGACAGGATTCAGATGACAGAGCACCTCAAACAGAGACAGAGAAACTCTTGGCACACATCTGGTCAGAGCTGCTCGATGTCTCAAATATCAGCTGCGGTGATCATTTCTTTCTACTGGGAGGTCATTCGCTCAAGGCAACGCAAATGCTGTCTGCGGTAAGACAAAGAATGGGATTTGACGTGCCGCTCGCTGTTCTTTTTGAACATACGAGACTTGGGGAATTAGCGGACTGGATCGATTCACATGCCAAAGCGGATGAAGCGATTCCGATCAGAAAAATGGAAAAGGATCAGGAGATACCGATGTCCTACGCCCAGCAAAGACAATGGTTTCTCTATCAATTAGAGCCAGATCTGCCGTTTTACAATAATACGATTTCCTTTCGAATGAATGGACCTTTAGATGTGAAGGTGCTTCAGAGCAGTCTGCAGCATATGGTGCAAAGACATGAATCGCTCAGAACATCCTTTACAATGAGCGGAGATGAACCGGTACAGATCATTCATGAACATATGACCCTTCCAGAGCTTGAGGTGGTGGATCTTTCAGACATAGCTTCACAGGAAGAAAAAGAACAAAAAGCAGCTGAATGGGCGAAAAGAGAGGCGGGCACACCGTTTCAATTAGAAAATGAAGCGCTCTTTCGAGTGAAGCTGATTCGTCTTTCAGCTACAGATCATTTGCTGCTGATGTCCATTCACCACATCGTGTCAGATGGATGGTCGATCGGCATTGCCGCGAGAGAGCTATCCGAATGGTATACAGCGATGATCGAAGGGCGAGAGCCTCACCTGCCGCCACTGCCTATTCAATATGCCGATTATGCGCTATGGCAGAAGGAGTATTTGACAGGAGAGACACTGCATAAGCAGCTTTCTTATTGGAAGGAGCAATTTGCGGCACCTGTGGAAGACTTGGTATTGCCGTATGACCATCCGCGTCCTGCCGTTCAATCCTACAGAGGAAAAACGAAAAAATACCGCTTGTCGAAGTCGTTGTCTGAGCAGCTTTCTGCACTTTCCAAGAAAACAGACAGCACACTTTATATGACCTTACTTTCTGCTTTCTCTACGCTTTTACATCGATTGTCTTCACAGGATGAGTTTGTGATTGGGTCGGTCATTGCTGGAAGAAATCGGACTGAGATGGAGCATTTGATCGGATTTTTCGTGAATACATTGGCACTTCGGATCGACCATAGCGGGAATCCTGCTTTTACAGAGCTATTAGAGCGAGTGAAAGAGACAACAGTCGGCGCTTATGCGCATCAGGATGTGCCGTTTGAGATGGTGGTAGATGAACTGAACATTGTACGTGATGCCGGTAAGCAGCCTCTGTTTCAGGTCATGTTCGTTCTGCAAAACTTACCGCTGGAAGCATCTCCAATGGGGGAGGCGACATCGGTTTTAGCCATTGAAGATAACGATACAGCCAAATTCGATCTGTCCCTATTTGTTTTTGAAGGGGACGAGGGTCTTCAATTAAAACTTGAGTATGATGCGGACTTATTTTCTGAAGGCACGATGGATCGATTCCTCCGTTACTATGAGCATCTGCTTGAAAGTATTTGTGAAAATCCAGCGCAGCCGATCAGACAAATGAATTTCCTGCCAGAAAAAGAGAAGCATCAATTGCTCTATGAATGGAGCGGCAAAACGGATCAACCAGCAGGCTCACTTCTGATTACGGAACGATTTGAAGCGCAAGTGAAAAAGACACCTCATGCCGTTGCTCTCGAATCCCAGGGAGAGCAGTGGACGTATCGCGAGTTACAAGAGAAAGTCGATCGACTTGGCGCCTATTTGCAGCAACGAGGAGTCATCCCGCATGAACCCGTCGGTCTTCTTATCGACAGGTCGCCTGAAATGATTCTTGGAGTGCTGGCGATTGTGAAAGCAGGGGGCGCTTACGTGCCAATTGATCCTGAATATCCAGAATCACGTATTGATTATATGCTGAAGGATACAGGCATTCAGCTTTTGCTGACAAAAAACGAATGGCTGAAAAAGGTGTCGATCAGTCAAACCGAGCTCATTTGTCTTGACGAGGGGTATGAAGAATTTTTACCAGAAGCAGAAGTCATCCCGGCTGCTCTAAGCCCTGATGGACTCGCTTATATCAATTACACATCGGGATCGACTGGACAGCCAAAAGGGGTTCTGATCCCGCATCAAGCAGTCATCCGGCTTGTATGTGAAACAGACTATGTCACCCTTGATGAACATACGCGCATTTTACAAATCGCGAGCTTCTCTTTTGATGCCTTTACGTATGAAATATGGGGAGCACTTCTGAACGGGGGAAGGCTCATACTCACCGATCGAAATACGATTTTATCAATGGATACGCTGGCTGACACGCTGAAAGCTTACAAGATCACAACAGGGTTCCTGACTGTGCCGCTGTTCAATCGGTTAACAGAGGAACATCCAGAAGCCTTATCTGGATTCAACGCATTATTGGTCGGCGGTGATGCTTTGTCAGCCGCTCATATCCGTAAAGCACTGCCGTATTTGCCTGAAGGGCTTTTAAACGGCTATGGACCAACTGAGAATACGACGTTCTCCTGTGTGCATCACATTCGAGCATTGGACGAAGGTCAGGCGACGGTTCCAATCGGTCAGCCAATCACTTATTCACAAGCCTATGTATTAGATGACCAGCTGCAGCCAGTCCCGCAAGGCGTCATCGGTGAGATTTACGTTGGCGGAACAGGGCTTGCACTTGGTTACCTTGGAGATGAAGAAAAAACAACGCAATCATTTATCCCGCATCCTTTCCAAGAAGGAGCGCGTTTATATAAAACAGGCGATATGGGCCGCTGGCTGTCAAATGGCATCATCGACTGCCTTGGAAGAATTGATCATCAAGTGAAAATTCGCGGACACCGTGTTGAATGTGGAGAAATTGAAGCCGCCATGCTGAGCTTTGAGGACATCATAGAATGTGCTGTTATCCCGCATCAACACGAGAGTGGTCATAAACGCTTGATCGGTTATTTTGTCCAAAAAGGAGCATTGACCCAGCAAGCCATTCGCCAAGCATTAAAAGAAATGCTGCCAGATTATATGGTGCCAAGCCTATTGATGGAGCTGGATGAACTGCCGCTCACGCCAAACGGCAAGGTAGACCAAAAGCGTCTCCCGCCGCCAGAGTGGAGACAGGAAGAAGTGGAGAGGCCAATTGACAGGGCAGCCAGTGAGGAAGAACGAGTGTTAGAAAAAGTGTGGTCTCAGCTGCTTGGTGCTCCTTCTATCGGTGTACATGATAACTACTTTGAGCTTGGCGGAGATTCCATTATTGTCATACAAATGGTGGCACGCTTAGCACAGGAAGGCTACATCATCCAGCCGAGAGATGTGTTTGAAAAGCAGACCATTTCACAGCTTGCCCGTGCCATGAAAAAGGCAGATGTCTCAGTGTCTTATGATCAGTCACCTATTACAGGAGATGTTCGTCTGCTTCCGATCCAATCTTGGTTCTTTGAGCAATCGATGACAAACCAAGATTATTGGAATCTATCGGCACATTTCGAATTCAAGCAGTCCGTGCCGCTAAAGCAGTTGACACAGGTTCTCTCAAAGCTTGTGGATCATCACGATATGCTGAGAGCGGCATATACAAAAGAGGCAGATGGCACGTGGATCCAAACGATTCGTGAGCCCGGCATCACCCCTTGTGTTACATGCTTTGATTTGACGGATGTTTCTCAGGAGGAAGCGCTTGAACAAATCCGATTAGAGACAGGAGCTTGTCAAGGAACATTGTCATTAGAGCGAGGAGAAGTGATCAAGGCTATTCTTTTTCACACAAGTCATGATACGTCAGAGCTTTTCATCGCTGCCCACCATCTCGTCATGGATGGAATATCGTGGCGCATTATACAAGAAGATGTATTAAATGGACTGAAGCAGCTTGCTGCGGGGCAGGACATAGTACTTGCAAAGAAAACCGCCTCCTATGAGCAGTGGGCAGATGCACTATATGAATATGCACAAACAGATCAATTACAAGAGCAGGCCTCTTTTTGGCAAAAGATCACGGATCAAGAGGAAGAGGGTTCCCCTTTTCAAACGCCTGCGCTTTCTAATATAGAAGAACATGCAGAGATCCTGTCTGTTCAATTGACGAAGGAACAAACAGACATTTTACTAAGGCAGGCATCTCAAGCGTACCGAACAGAGGTAAACGATTTACTCTTATCAGGACTCACGCAAGCCGTTGGAAAGCCAATACTCATGACGTTAGAAGGGCATGGACGCGAGGATTTATTTGAACAGATGGATTTGTCACGGACAGTCGGCTGGTTTACGAGCTCTTATCCTATTTTTATTCCTTTTATCAAAACCGATGTTGAGAGACAAATCAAAGACGTCAAAGAAACCTTAAGAGCTGTGCCGCAAAAGGGGATCGGCTATGGCTTACTTCAATACATGACAGAATCTCGTTTACTCAAAACGGCAGCGCCGCAGATGAGCTTTAATTACCTTGGACAGTTAGATCAGACAGATGGCGAGGTAAAGCTTTATTTAGCAGATGAACGAAATGGGTATGTACACGATCCAAAAGCAGAAAGGCAGCATTTGATTGATGTGTACGGATACGTTGTCAATGGACAGCTTCAAATGAATTTTATGATCAATCGTGAGCTGCTCCAGCATGAAGATGTGCGCCTGTTACCTGAGCGTTTCAAAGAAAAAATGGAGGACATTCTGACGCATTGTATAGAGGCAAGAGGCGGCTTTACACCATCTGATTTCCCTATGGTTCAGCTCACGCAAAAGCAAATAGACGAGCTTCCAGACAATGTGGTGGATGTGTATCCACTGTCTCCAATGCAGCAAGGGATGCTGTTTCATGCACTGTTAGATCAAGCGTCACAAGCTTACTTTGGTCAGGTGCATATGACGCTCGAAGGCTTAACGGACGGCGAGGCCTATGAACAAGCATGGAATCTCCTTGTAGAACGTCATTCGATTTTGCGGACAAGATTCGCTTGGGAAGGGTTAAAGGAGCCTGTCCAGTTGATTCAATCAGAAGGAAGTATTCACCTCACTCAGCACGATGTGCGCCACCTGAGTGAAACGGATCAGAAGGAGATCATTGAACACTATTTAGTATCCGATCGTTCAAAGGATTTCGATTTAGAAGATATTGATAAACCGCTTATCCGTATTGCATTATTCCATTGTGAGAAGAGAAAATGTGCGTTTGTCTTTAGCTTTCATCATATTTTAATAGATGGCTGGAGCTTGTTCAGCTTTATAGAAGAATCCTTTGCGTTATATCGCTCACTTGTGGACGAACGGGAGATCAGCCTTCCTGCTGTACGTCCATATAAAGATTTTATTGAGTGGCTGCAAAAGCAGGATCAAGGGAAGGCGCATACGTTTTGGAAACATTATATGTCAGGGGTAGAGGAAGCAACACCGCTTCCTGGAGACGGCGAGCATGCTTCGGATCAAGGAGCAGGTATCACGCAGGTCAGCGTCAAACTGACGCCCCAGATGCAGCGGAAGCTGGAAGAGATGACAGGCACGCAGAAGGTCACGATGAGCACACTGATACAGTCAGCGTGGGGGCTGCTCCTGCACCTTCATTCAGGCTCAGAGGATGTCATATTTGGTGTGACAGTGTCTGGCCGGCCAGCGGACTTACCAGAGGTGGAAAGCATGACAGGGCTCTTTATTAACACATTGCCGCTCCGTTTGCCGATTGCACCAGACTGGACCATCGCCCGCCTGCTGGCACATACGCAGGAAACCGTTTTTCACATGCGAGAATTTGAGTATACGGTGCTGCCAGATATTCAGCAGATGACCGATATCCCAAGTGGAGAATCATTGTTTGACAGCATTGTCGTGTTTGAAAACTATCCGATTGAATCCATTGAGCCGTATGGCGTACGCATCTTAGACATCACAAGCCATGAAGAAACGAATTATGACTTAACCCTTGTGGCTGTCCCGGGAGATACGATGGAGCTTCGGATCACATACCGCTTAAATCAATATACAGAAAAGCAAATACAGACGCTGATGCAGCAGCTGATTCACACACTTGAAGCCATGACAGAACAAGTGGAGACACCGCTCTCTTCCTTCACGATCGTGACAAATGAAGAAAAAGAACGGATGATCAGCGATTGGGCGAGAAACGCACAAGTCAGCGTGCTGTATCCAGACCAAGAAGAGGTCTACTCAGGTGTGCATGATCCTTCCTGTGAAACGGAAATTTATGTCCTGAGTGAAGAGCATCAGCTCATGCCGATAGGCTTTCCTGGAGATATCTTTATCGGTGCAAAGGATATAAAAGCACTTTGTGGGGAGCTTGCTGATTGGATGAAGACGCATAAAATTCCGCATCCATTCAAACATCAAACAGGCGAATACCTCTATCCGACAGGGGATGTCGGCGTTTGGACTGAAAAAAGCAAGATTCAGATTTTGGATTGGATGTAGGAGGAGAAGAAGAATGCTAGTTAGTAGACGAAAAGGAAATGCAGCAAATCATATCGTCAGAATCAACGGAAAACGAATCGATCTCAAAGCAGTAGAACGCGTCATCATGCTTCACTTTCCACTAGAGGAATGTGTTTTGATCCCGAAGAAAAACCAAGAGGGCGGCCTATCGCTTGTGCTATTTGCACAGGCGAAGGACCCTTCGCTGACAAGGGAGGATCTGATGAACGGCCCGCTTCATCCTTATGAAGTGCCAGCCGCTCTCGTCTTATTACCTTCCTTGCCAAAGACAGAAAGTGGAGCAGTCGATACAGAGGCACTGCTTTCAATTGATGTACTAGATCAAGAGGAATTAAGAAAGATAGAAGAACGCACCGAAGACATAGATGGAGTAGAGGAAGCGGCTGCTTTCATTGAGAGTCAGACAGAAAGACAGACGCCCTATCATTTAGATGACTTATTTCCTGATAGACAGCGTACTCAAGGAAACGAATCGATCTCAAAGGATGAAGCCAGCCAAACAAAACAATCATCCGCCCATGAAAAACCGCCAGCACTTGTTTACGGCGGTGATGTCATCGAAAAACCAGGTACACCTGTCACATTGACAGAGGTGTTGATCCGTGCAGCCTTTATGTCACCTGACCGCGGGGTGACTTATATCAAGGAAGGCGGTCACGCGGTGAACCAAACCTACCCTGAACTACTAACAGGCGCTGAACGGGTCCTGTCTGGATTAAGGGCAGCAGGACTGACAAACGGTGATCAAGTGTTACTTCAATTGAAAGATCATCACGATTTTATCACGGTGTTCTGGGGCTGTATTCTCGGTGGAATCATTCCAACCCCAGTCTCTGTGCCGCCTGTGTATGATGAAATGAATCAAGGTGTGAACAAGCTGAAGGGCGTGTTTCAGCTGCAAAATGAACCTTTCATCATTACAAACGAAGCGAGTGCTGAGGACATTGCCGGGCTGCGAGAGACATTTGAATCAAAAGCGATTCCTATTTTAACAATCGAAACATTGCTGGCGTGTGAACCAGATGAACAGCATTATGAGCCGGAGCCGGATGAGCCTGTGCTTCAGCTGCTGTCTTCAGGAAGTACGGGTGTACCAAAATGTATCCGTCACAACCATCAAAGTATTTTGTCTAGAATCATCTCCTTTGAGCAGGCAAATGGTTTTACGTATGAGGATGTGTCGCTTAACTGGATGCCGCTTGACCATGTAGGAGGTATTGTCATGTTTCATGTACATGATGTTTACCTAGGCTGCCAGCAGATTAGTCCATCCATTGATCAATTTATCGAGCGGCCGATGGTGTGGCTTGATTGGGTAGAAACATACGGCGTCACCAGAACATGGGCACCAAACTTTGCTTTTGCCATGATGAATGAATATGAGGACGAGATTCGCAAGGGGAGCTGGGATCTCTCCACCCTGACCTATATCATGAATGCAGCTGAAGCGGTGGTTCCAAAAGTGACGCAGCGCTTCATGCACATCATGGGTCAGCACGGGTTAAGCCGCCATGCGATGGTGCCGGCTTACGGTATGTCAGAAACATCCTCAGCCATTGTTCAGTCAAAGGAATTCATGCGGCAGGGTGATCAGGATGGACAGCTGACCATCGACCAGACCTCGTTAACAAGTGAGATTCAATATGTAGCGCATGATCATCCGCACAAGATGACGTTTACAGAAGTAGGCGCGCCGATTCCATCTGTATGGATTCGGATTGTAGATGAGCATCACCAGGTGCTGCCAGAAGATCAGGTGGGGCGCTTGCAGGTGAAGAGCCCAACAATTATGATGGGCTACTATCAAAATGAGGAAGCCAATCAAGAAGTATTTGCGGAAAACGGCTGGTTTCACACAGGGGATTTAGGGTTTATCCATGAAGGGCGTCTTGTCCTTACAGGCCGGGAAAAGGACATCATCGTCATCAACGGAGCGAACTATTTGAATTATGAAATTGAAGCCGTTGTCGAAGAGATTGAAGGGGTTGAAGTCACCTTTGCCGCTGCGTACGGCATTTATAATCCGGAATCAAGCAACGATACGCTCGCCGTCTTTTTTGTCTCACAAAAGGATTCGATAGAGGATCAAATCATGATGATTCAGCAGATTAGAGAGGCGATCATTCGAAAAATTGGGATAGAGCCTGATCATATCATTCCGGTGAAAAAAGACCAATTTCCGAAAACAGAGAGTGGGAAAATTCAACGTGCCCAGTTAGGCGCGGCGCTTAAAGATGGAGTATTCCGCGACATTGAACGTGCACTTGATCTTGCCTCAGAAAATGATCAAACACTCCCAGATTGGTTTTTTAAACGCATATGGGCGAAGGAACATATCGGTCCGTCTCAGCCAGCTTCCACGGATCATATACTCGTTTTCGAGGATGAAAAAGGGCTTTACCAATCGCTTTACGCACAATTCGAACAAACGAATCAGCCCTATGTTTCTGTGAAGAAGGGGCATGAATTTTTACGCCTGTCAAAAGGAATGTATCAGATGAATCCGAGAATCAAGGGGGATTACGTCAGGCTCATTGCAGCGCTTGAAGCAGATGAATTAAAGACCGGCCGCATGCTCCATCTGTGGAATGTGTCGGAAAAAGAAGAGATCGTTGATCCTGCTCAGTTCAAAGTACTGCATGAAAGTACCAGCCAATCCATTTTGTATCTATATCAAGCGCTGAGACAAGAAAACCAAGAGCCGATCCGTCTCGCCGTTGTGACAAAAGGTGGTCAATTTGTGAACCCGCAAGACGATCTTCATGTTGAGAAAACGGCGCTGGTCGGTCTGTTAAAAACCATCCCGCAAGAATGGGAAGGGGCAGAGGTGTCTCATATTGATATTGAAGCGGAGAATGTGGATCAGGATGCCAAACGCATAGCTGAAGAACTGTCTGCGATTCATATGAAATCAGAGGTGGCTTACCGACAGGGACATCGTCTCGTACCAAAGCTAGAAAAAGTCGATATGATCGAAGCTCCTCAAACAGAAGGATTTTTAGAATATGAAGGTCTTTATTTGCTGACTGGAGGACTTGGCGGTATTGGGTTTGAGCTGTCTAAGCAGATGCTCCAATTTGGCTTAAAGCTCGTGTTAATTGGACGGACATCCCTTGAAGAAGACTTGGAAAAGGAAGAGGCGTTCTCACAGCTTAAAGATCTTGGAGACGTCATCTATGTACAAGCCGATGTGACCCATTTATCCGATGTCGAGCAGGCGATTTATGAAGCGGAAAAGCATTTTGGACAGTCGATCAGGGGCACGCTGCATTTAGCCGGAGCTGGCAATGTGTCTGAACATTTTCAGCATGCGGACAAGTATACACTGGCTCATACATCAGAAGAAGATTTCACAAAAGAACTATCCGGAAAAGCAGACGGAGCCTGGGTGCTGCAGGAAGCCTTCAAGCATGATCCGACAGTACCACTTGTCTTTTTTGGATCGGTGAATGGCTTTTTTGGCGGCACAACATTCGGGGCATACTCTGCGGCGAACAGTTTTTTAGATGGACTCGCGCACGCTCTCACCTTTCAAGAAGGGAGAAGAGCGATCTCTTTGAACTTCAGCATGTGGGATAATCTTGGTTTGTCTAAGGGACATACCGGGGCAGCACTAATCGTACGCAAGGGATTTCAAATGATTGGAAAGAAACAAGGTCTTCACTCATTATGTCTAGGTGTTCGGCTAAATGAAGCGCACCTATTTATCGGCTTGGACGGGGCGAATCCGGAGATCGCTGGGCATCTTCAACCAGCTCCATTGCCGCATTTTGAGAAAAAGCTTTATTATTCGGTTCACTCTGGCAAAGAAGTGAATCTTGATGATATCAAGGGCGTAACAGTGGGTGATTGGGAGATCAGACAAGTACCGGATATACCGAAAAAACAAGATGGCTCTATTGATCATGAAGCCCTCAAGCTGAATCATCACAAAAACGTACACCAGCTTGAAAAACAATTGCCAGAAACGAAGACAGAGCAAGTGCTTGCGGCTATATGGGAGGACATTTTAGAAGTAGATCGTGTGTACAAAGAGGATCAATTTTTTGACCTTGGCGGACATTCATTAAAGGCGACTCAAACGATTTCTCGAATCAATCATGAGTTTTCAATCAAGGCGCCATTAAAAATACTATTTGAAAGCAAACATCTGGCACATTTGGCGCAAATGGTCGAGGACATCAAAGGAACTCCAGTCGTTCAGGAAACTAAGATTCCAAAGCTGGAAAAGCAAACAACCTATGAGCTGTCACATGCCCAGCAGCGGATTTGGTTCTTATCCACATTAGAAAAGAGCCATCATTACAATATATTAGGTGCTTGGAAGCTGACAGGACGATTACACATTCAAGCTTTAACGAAAGCGATTGGTCACTTAACGAAGCGTCATGAGGCACTGCGCGCAACATTCAAATCACTTGGCGGCAAGCCGGTTCAACTCATTCGTGAAGACCTGCCGCCATCAGTGACAGTTGCGAATTTCTCATTATTTAATGAAAAAACAAGAGCGAGAAGACTGGAGCAGCTCATTCAGCAAGAAGCGAACCGCATCTATGATTTAGAAAGAGGCCCGCTTGCACAGTGGACAATTGTGGATATGGGCAGAGAGGAATATTATCTCCTGTGTGCGCAGCATCATATCATTTCAGATGCATGGTCGCTCAGCCTGCTGATTCAGGAACTAGAAGTGGTATATGACGCGCTGCTTGCAGAGAAAACACCTCAGCTCCCAGCGCTTGAGATTGAATGGACAGATTATGTTCATTGGGAAAATGAACAATTAAAGCACCATCAAGCTGACCAAACCTATTGGCTTGATACCTTACAAGGAGAGCTTCCGGTGTTAGAGCTGCCATTTGACCGCCCTCGTCCGCCGGTTCAAACATTCAACGGAGCTACAGAGCAAATCGTACTGGATAAACCGCTTGTCCGGCGCTTGCAGGCTTTGTCCAAGCAGCAGGGAACAACGCTCTTCATGACGATGCTGTCAGCGTATTACGTTCTGCTTCACAAGCTGTCAGGACAAACAGATGTCATCGTTGGTTCGCCTATCGCAGGACGCGATGCCGAACAATCAGAGAGGCTCGTTGGGATGTTTGTGAATACACTCGCGCTGAGACAGGACGTCTCAAAAGTGGATACATTTGCTGATTTAATGGAAAACGTGAAAGAGATGACGTTAAAAGCCTTTGAGCATCAGCATTATCCATTTGACAAGCTTGTCGATGACCTTTCAATTGATAGAGATTTAAGTCGATCACCTATTTTCCAAGTCGCCATGGGATATGTAACAGATTCGTTAGAGGTAAACTTAAAAGGGCTGACATCTGAACATGTAATGGTTCATCATACAGTATCTAAATTTGATCTGACTCTGCATGTATTTGAACAGGAAGACCAGCTGTCTATTCATGTGGAATACAATACGGATTTATTTGATCAAGAAACCATCCATCGTTATATGAATTATTATCTCCACCTGTTAGATGGCATGACGGCTCAGCCTGAACGCACTTTTGCTGATTTTTGCTTAATGGACAAAGCAGAACAGGATGCGATGATCATAGGCAAAAACCAAACCGATACGTCTTATCCAAAGTGTACGCTTCAAGAATTGTTTGAAGCACAGGTACAGCGTGATCCGCAGCGCATTGCTTTATCCTATATGGAGGAATACATGACGTATCAAGTCTTGAATGAGAAGGCGACAAAGCTTGCTGCATACTTGCAGTCAATAGGAATTGGACCAGGTTCACTTGTACCGATGCTCTTTGACCGTTCCTTTGAAATGATTGTCTCGGTACTAGGTATCGTCAAGTCTGGTGCTGCTTATGTTCCGATGTCACCTGAATATCCTGATGCACGAATTCGTCTGATCGTTCGTGATACGCAAAGTGATGTGATCTTAACCCAGTCTCATTTTGCAGAGCGTCTAGTAGATTTTACAGGTACAAAGATTGAAATGGACAAGCCATTACCAGAAACAGCCGCAGTGTATCAAAGAGAAAAATCGATCATAGGAGGAGACCAGCTGGCCTATGTCAACTACACATCAGGCTCAACTGGCACACCTAAAGGGGTGATGCTCCCCCATGCAGGAGTTGTCCGCTTAGTTAGAGAAACAAACTATATTGAACTAGGTTCAGATGATAAGATGCTTCAGCTGTCAAACTATGCATTTGATGCCTTTACATTTGAATTATGGGGAATGCTGCTGAATGGCGGTCAGCTGATTTTGATCCCAAAATATGCAGCGCTGAATATGGACGAATTAACTCGGTTGATCAAAACGCATCAAGTGACAGCCAACTGTCTGCCAACCGCATTATTCAATCGACTGGTGGAGCACGACCCAAAAAGTGTGGCAGGCTACCGCACATTACTCGTTGGCGGAGAAGCCATGTCTAGTGAGCATGCCCGAAAGGCATTGCCACATATGGAAGGTGTGCTCGTCAATGCTTACGGTCCAACAGAAAACACGACCTTAGCGACAACTCATCAAGTCACACACGTGCCAGAGGATGCAAGATCAGTTCCAATTGGGGTCCCAGTGGCGAACTCGACTGTTGTCATACTAGATGAATATTTCAAACCAGTACCAGCAGGCGTAAAGGGAGAAATCTATATCGGCGGAACAGGACTGGCTAAAGGGTATCTCCATGACCAAGAACGGACGCAGGAACGGTTTATTGACAATCCATTCCCGGCTTTAAAAGGAGACAAGCTGTATCGTTCAGGTGATCTAGGGAAATGGCGGTCAGATGGCAGCATAGAATATCTCGGCCGAAAAGACAATTTGGTGAAAATTAGAGGCTACCGGATTGAATGTGGAGAAATTGAGACAGCCCTGCTCAAGCATCCGCAAGTCAAAGAATGTACAGTCATCGCCAAAACGTATGGCAGTTCAAAACGGCTGGCGGCCTACCTTGTCACAGATGGGGAGAATCCTGTTCCGGGCTGGAAAGCATTTTTACAGGAAAGCCTGCCAAGCTATATGATTCCAAGTTACTTTATCGCACTGGATGCGATTCCAGTCACAACGAACGGGAAAGTCGATCAAAAAGCCCTGCCAGAACCGACGGAAACGGTCTCTTCTTCTCATGAAACCGGCAAACCGGCAACTGAAACGGAACAACTGATTGTCTCAGCTTTCATGGAAGTGCTTGGTGTGAAACGAGTAGGCGTGCATGACTCCTTCTTTGATTTAGGCGGAGATTCGATTATGAGTATCCAGGCTGTTGCCAAATTAAAAGAAAAAGGCGTTCGTGTTGATCCAAAATGGATTTTCATGCATCCAGCGCCAGCGCAGCTAGCCGCTTACTTGGACACATTGCCAGAGAACGGAGAGCAGGTAGAAAGAGCACCGAAGGACTATGTGATTGAGCTGAAAAAAGGCGATCCAGCTGAACCGAGTATTTTCTTTGCACCGCCCGCTGGTGGAACGGTGATGGGCTATATCGATGTCGCCAAGCTCATGACGCATCAAGGAGCCGTTTACGCTTTGCAGTCTCCTGGCTTATATGAGGATGAAGAACCACAATTCCTTCATTACACAGAGCTTGTCACCATTTTTATCGAAGCCATTGAGAGCTTCTATCGACCAGGAATTGACTACCTAGCAGGGCATTCAATGGGCGGCCATCTTGCTTACGGAATGAACCAGCGGCTCTGCCATGCAGGAAAAGCGCCGAAAGGACTGATCATTTTAGATACGGTTCCAGTGCTACGAGATGAGGCAGATCAAGCACTCCATGCCGATATGAACGAAGAAGAAGTGAAAATGCTTGCGCTCGTCCTTGGAATGGGAAATCTTGTCGGAATCCAGCCAGAAGCTTTACAAGGATTGAGCTTCCAAGAAGTGAAGCAGAAAATACTCAAAGAGGCAGAAAAGGATGAAGTGGTCCATCAATTTATGAATGATCACTATTTAGATAAATACTTGCAAATGCAGACGCATAATACGATCATGTCACAAGCCATTGAATTAGAAAAAGAACCGTTCCCTGTGCCGTTTTATATTGTACAAAGCAGTGATCACGCCACAGATTTCCAGAAGAAGTTTGCAGACTGGGAGGCTTATACGAAAGAGACATGCACCTATTATCAAATCAAAGGCGACCATGTCACCATGATGAAGAGGCCGCAGGCTGACGAACTTGCACGGATTCTTCAAACTATCATAAAGGGGTAAGAACGTATGAATCAGTTATTTAAAACCTTTGAAAAAAAATCAGACCTCATTCAGCTTATTTGTTTTCCTTTTGCAGGCGGATATTCCGCCTCTTACCGTCCACTCTTTGAACAGCTGAAGGGCATTGCCGAAGTGACAGCAGCAGAGCCCCCGGGCCATGGGACCAATCTCATGCCGCTTGAATCAAGCATTGATCGGCTCGCTGAGTTGTACAAAGAAGGATTGACAGGCAAATTGAACCGTCCATTTATCTTATTCGGACATTCAATGGGAGGACTTGTGGTGTACAGACTGACCCAGCTGCTAGAAAAGGAAGGGATATATCCTGCAGCAGTGGTGATCTCAGCCATTCAGCCGCCGCAAACAAAAAGGCAGATTCTGACCCATTTATCCAATGAAGCATTTGTTCAGCATATTGCCGAAATGGGCGGGATTCCAAAGGAATTATTAGAGAACAAGCCAATGATGGATTACTTTACACCATCATTACGTGCAGACTATCAAGCACTAGAAACCTTCCAGCATACAGACAAATCCATCATCGAAGCACCCGTTTATTTATTCAACGGAAAGCAAGATGAGAAATGTATGCAAGATGCAAGCGGCTGGCTAAAATGGGCAAAAACCATCGAGCGCACCAATTTCGACGGAGGTCACATGTATATCAACACACACCTCGAGCATTTCGCAGAACAGATGAGACATGTCATTGAACATGCAACAAATCAACAATTGATCAGACATTAAAAAGAAAGCGACCCTTGTTTGAGGGGCCGCTTTCTTTTATGAATTCTGCTTCTTCACCACATTCCCGCCAATCACCCCGCCAATGACCAACACAGCCCCGATGATATGAACCATATCAATCGTTTCATGTAAAATGAGAACCCCGGCGCCTATTGTGATAAACGCAGATAGATTGTTAAAGGTGCTGACCTTTGCAGCTTCAAGCTGAGAGAGTGCGTAGTTAGATAAATATGCAGTGAGAAGTGATGAGAAAATGCCTAAAAAGAGCATAGACCATACAAAAGATGGATGTGTAAATGGACTGAAAAATTGCGTCATTGTATGGTGTACCGAGTGTCTAATGAGCGCTGCTGCATTGAAAAAGACAAATCCAAAGAATGTCATCATGAAGGTGAGTTCAATCACATGGAACCGCCGTGTAATCACCCGGGCAAATACACTGTAAGCACTGGATGACAAGGCAGAAAGTAAAATCAGCACATAGCCGATCATGTGTGAATGTTTCACATCAATTCCCTTCATCACAAAGAGGAGCATCACCCCGCACACAGAAAGAATGGTAAAGAGCACCTGTATCCATGTGGCACGTTCCTTTAAAAACCACGCTGCCAGCACCATCGTCAGAATGGGAATCGTCGCCTGAATGATGCCAGCCTCTGACGAAGACATATACATTAGCCCCCACACTTGAAATGCAAAAAACAAGACAGGATAAAGCAAGGAAAACGGTACAAGGTAGAAGAGATCACGCCATTGAAAGGATAAACGGTATTTCTTTCGTAAAAATGGATACAGCAAAAGAGCGGCTGCAAAAGAAACTGTAAAGCGGTGTGCCAATAAATCAATCGCATGCGCTGAATCTAATGCGATTTTGACAAATAAGAATGAAAAACCAATGATACAAGCGTATGCTATCGCGGCAAAGTACGCTTTTTGTTTTGAAATGTCCACAACGTTTCTCCTTACAAGAGCATGCATGCTTCAGTTGAATAGACCGGTTCTGTTTTTCTATCGTAAACGGATTATCTTAGGTGTACAATAAGAGTTCATGATATCTGTACCAGTACAAGGGGGAAATGGTGTGAGGAAATATGATCAGCTTGTTTTGAGCTTAAAAGAGAGAATCGAGTGCGGTGAGTACAGGGCTGGTATGAAAATCCCTTCAATTCGCCACTTAGCAGCTCAATATGCTGTGAGTAAAAGCACGGTCATCAAAGCGCTAGACACATTGGAACGTGAACACCTGTTTTATTCTGTGGAAAGAAGCGGCTATTTTGTCGTGAAAACGAATCAGTCTTTGGGCAAGCAGGACAGCACACGGATTGATTTCGCTTCATCGGCGCCTGATCCTGTTGTGTTTCCATATGTCGATTTCCAGCACTGCATCAACCAAGCGATCGATTTGTATCAAAATGATCTATTTATTTACGGTACAGCCAACGGATTACCGTCCCTGCTGCCAGTCATTTCAAAGCGATTGATGGATTATCAGGTATTTGCAAATCCAGAACAGATCGTTATGACCTCTGGTATTCAGCTGGCTTTATCGATTTTAAGCACCATCCCGTTTCCGAATGGAAAACAGACCATATTAGTCGAACAGCCTGGCTATCACCTATACCTCAAATATTTAGAGAAAAATCAATTGCCCGTGCGCGGGATTCAGCGGACTGAAAAAGGACTAGATCTTCAGGAATTGGAGCGCATCTTTCGAGAAGAGGAGATTCGCTTTTTCTATACGATGCCAAGATTTCAAAATCCGCTTGGAACGAGTCTATCGAAACAAGAAAAAATAGCGATTGCAGCCCTTGCTGAGACATATGATGTCTACATCGTTGAAGATGATTATGTAGCTGATTTAGAATTCGATACAAAAAGAGACCCGATCTATTCTTACGATCAGGCGGGAAAGGTCATTTATTTAAAAAGCTTCTCAAAAATCATCTTTCCAGGACTTCGAACAGGAGCTGTCGTCTTACCTGAAGAACTGATTGGACCTTTTAGTGAACACAAACGGCTCATTGATATCGACAGCTCGATGCTGTCTCAGGCAGCCTTAGAAATTTATTTGAAAAGCGGGATGTTTGAGCGGCATAGAGAAAGGATGCGGACAACCTATCGAAACCGATCCAAACAGCTGGTGACATGTTTAAAAAACGACCAAGGCACCTATCAGCTGGGGGAAGAGGACCCAGCTACCCATACACACCTTCTTGTCGATCGGTCCATTCCGATGAATCAGCTCATTCATCAGCTGAAAAAGGCAACTGTTTACGTTCAGCCAATAGACCGCCATTACATCTCTACTTTTCAGAAAGCCCCCATTCTTCCACTGAACATCTGGCACGTGAAAGAAGAGCAATTAACACGCGGAGTCGATTTGTTACAGACGGCACTTCAGCAAATCGCACGTTATTAAAGGCGGGACAGCACCTCGTTGCAAGTGAGTGTCTCGACACTCTCAGCCGCAGCAGGTTTTCTTGTGCACACGGCCATTTGATAAGCAGGATCAAGTGAGTATGTTTGGACAAAGCAAGGGGCTTCATGATCAGGTAATGTCAAAGAAGCCTGTCCATCTGCTGACAGACGGGCTGTAAAGGACGAAAGACCATAGGATAAGCCCTTTCCAGTCAGCTTGATAAAGGCCTCCTTCATTGACCATAGATGAAAGAAGTAGGCTTCCTGTCGTTCCGCCGGTTGTGAAAGTAAATCCTGATATTCATCAGCTGAAAAAAACCGCTTGGCAATCGCTAGATCAATGGGCTTCATCTCCTCAATATCGATGCCAACGGGTGCATCATCTACTGCGCAAACCACCCAATCGCCAGAGTGAGAAAGGTTAAAATGAAAGGAAGGGATTTGCCGGACGACAGGCTTGCCATTTTCCTCTGTTTCAAACACAATTTGATCTATAGGAATGGCGTACATATCATGGATGATTTGACGAATCAACACTTCACCTAACAGCGTTCTTCTTGCATCGATCAGAAAACGAAAGTGCTCAGCCGCAGCGCGCTTTTCAGGTGACACCAAGGGCTTCAGCCGATCGATTTGTTTTCGTGCTTCTATGTCATGTAAGTGTTGTAATTGGATAGTGAAAATCTTCATAACGAACCTCAATTTTTTACATTGATTGTACCATTTGAGGGAGCCATGCAAAAGGAAAACAGGAATCATCGTGAAAAAAGCTGCATGAGGACTCTTCTCCTGTTTGAGATATGGAAATATTCAGTTTATTGAGTGTAGCACAAGAAAAGCCATTCTCATCAGTAGAATGGCTTTTTCCTATCGGGTAAGGGTTTGAACGGGTTTTTCTGCCGTTTTTGTAATAAGCAGCTGCAAAAGCCGTGTGGATTGCGGCAAGGAGAAACGGAGTACGAGTCCTGTAAAGATGGCGGTCAGAATTGTTCCAATTCCGATCGGTCCGCCAAGCATCCATGCAAATAGAAGCACTGTTAGCTCAATTCCATTTCGGACCCATTGCACGTTCAAGCCTGTTTTTGCTGAGATGAGCAGCATTAATGAATCTCTTGGCCCGGCGCCAAGATTGGCTGAAACATAAATGCCGACACCGTAACCAGAAACAACAACGCCCGTAATAAACACATATAAAGCGGGTAAATACCCATGTGGTGCAGGTAATACCGCATTAAAGAAATCAATAAACACGCCAATCAGCACCATGTTCAGTAAAGCGCCGATCTTTGGAAATGATTTCGTGAAAACAGATGTCAGTGTCACAATCAGTGCACCAATAATGATGGACCATTGTCCAATCGTGAGTCCAAAGTGCTGAAACAGTCCGTAATGAAAAGCGTCCCAAGGACCAATTCCGAGGATCTTTCCTTTCACTGTCAGCGATAGTCCAAAAGCAAGTACAATCAACCCAACAAAATAAAAAAACCAACGTAAAAGATGTTCCCGCTTCAAAAGCATTCCCTTCTTTCTTAAACACTCGATTTCCATCGTAACATACTCACACGCCCCTTTAAATGGCTTTGCTCAATTGTAATCGCTTACTTTTGAAAAGATGAAAAAAGGCCGCTCTCATCACGTGAGAACAGCCTTTTTTCATCATACCGGATTCAAAATCCGGTTTAAGAATTGCTTTGTTCGTTCTTCCTTCGGTCGTTTGAAAATTTCTTCCGGAGGACCTTGTTCGACAATGACGCCGCCATCAATAAAAATCACCTCGTCTGCCACTTCTTGGGCAAACTTGATTTCATGTGTGACAACCGCCATGGTCCAGCCTTCTTTCGCTAAATCCTTCATGACCTTTAACACTTCCCCGACAAGCTCAGGATCAAGCGCAGAGGTTGGTTCATCAAAAAGCATGAGCTCTGGCTGAATGGCAAGTGCACGGGCAATGCCGACACGCTGCTTTTGACCGCCTGACAGCTGGAAGGGATACAGATCTTTTTTATCTTCAAGGCCAACCTTTTGAAGGAGCTGGATGGCTTCTTTTCGTACCGTTTCCTTCGTCCGGCGCTGCACTTGAACAGGACCTTCCATCACGTTCTCAAGCACGGTGCGGTGTGGAAACAGGTGATAATCCTGAAACACCATGCCCGACTTACGGCGAAGCTTCAGCAGGTCAGCTGGTTTATTCTTTTTCGAAAAATCAATCGAGAAATCATCGAAGGTAAAGGAGCCGCCATTTGGTGTTTCAAGTGCATTCAAACAGCGAAGCATCGTTGTTTTTCCTGAACCTGATGGACCAAGGATGGCCACAACCTGTCCTTTGTTGATCGTAAAATCAATCGACTTTAGAATCTCATTTTCACCAAAGGATTTCTTTAAGCCTTTGACTGTTAACATGTTGTTCCCTCCTTACCTTGCGACATATCGATCAAGTCGTTTTTCAATTTGGTGCTGAACGAGCGATAGAATGAAGCAGAATACCCAATAGATGAGGGCTGCTTCCATATAAATGAACAAAATTTGATCCAAGTTCGCCGCAGCAATTTCCTGTGACTTACGGAAAAGCTCTGCCACAAGGATTTGGGATGCAAGGGACGTATCCTTCACTAAGCTAATAAATGAATTAGACAGCGGCGGAATCGATACACGCACCGCCTGCGGTAAAATGACACGGACGAGCGTTTTGCGATGCGTCATCCCGATGGAATAACCAGCTTCCCATTGTCCTTTTGGAACAGAAAGGACGGATGCACGGATAATTTCCGAGGCATACGCACCTACGTTTAATGAAAAAGCAATAATGGCACTTGGATATGGATCTAGTGTGATATTAAATGCCGGAAAGAAATAGAAAATAATAAACAATTGCACAAAAAGCGGCGTTCCACGAACGGCCGATACATAAATGGAGAAAATCCATCTGAGCGCTTTGATCTTAGACATTCTTGCAAGAGCTGTTACAAGCGCGATAAAAAGACCAATCACAAAGGCAATGATGGCCAAGGGAATTGTATAATAAATTCCCTGCATCACCATTGGCCAAAAAGATTGCTGAAGAAGATCCCAAGGAATGACGACTCCTAGGGTATTATTTTGTAACATCTTCACCAAACCATTTCTTAGAAATCTTCGCGAGAGTACCGTCTTTCTTCATTTCTTTTAATGCGCCATTCACTTTGTCAACGACTTCGCCGCTGCCTTTTCTGAAGGCAAAATAGGTTTCTTGAGGATCTCCTGTTTCAAATGCAACTTTTAGGTTTTTGTTACCGCTTGTTTTCAAGTAGTTCAATACAGCCAATTTGTCATTGAACGTCAGATCAGCACGTCCTTGCTGAATCAATTGAATGGATTGTGCAAGACCTTCAACGCCTTCAATCTTAGCGCCAGCATCTGTAGCAAGCTTATTGTAGTTACTTGTTAATGATTGTGCTGCTTTTTTGCCTTTTACATCAGATAGTTTTTTGATGTCGTTGTTATCTGATTTTGTCACAACAATGGCTTGAGACGTTGTGTATTTATCAGAGAACTCATATTGATTTTCACGGTTAGTTTTACCAACTTGGTTCGCTACCACGTCAAAACGCTTTGAATTCAGTCCAGCAAACATGCTGTCCCATTGTGTTTCTTTGAATTCAGGTTTTAAGTCAAGACGTTTTGCTACTTCTGTGATGACCTCTACATCATAGCCAGTTAATTGATCTGTCTTTTTGTCATGGAATGTGAAAGGAGCATAAGTACCCTCTGTACCGATCGTTAATACACCTTTATCCTGAATGGATTTCCAAAGGTCTCCTGATTCCTTAGACCCAGATTGTTTATTCGCGTTGTCGTTTGCACCTGATCCACATGCCGTGATCAATGCAACACAAGCGCCTAAAATAATGGCAAAGAACATTTTTTTCATTTTATTCCCCACTTTTCTTGTTGGTATTTACAACATCTGATCTTACAGAGAAGCAACCTAAAAGTAAAGCATTTGAAATTATCTTGAGCGAATCTCACCAACTTTATGCCCGCAAATGGTCGAACGGACAACCGATAGAACTATACCAAATCAAAAGATGAATACAACGAAACATGAACGCAAACTCAAGCGATCATTAAGATCATTCGAGTGGTGAGAATGTTAGATAGACTATTTAATGGGAAAATATGCTATGATCATCACATCGAAAGAGTTAAGGCGATGTTTGACATTAGATTCATTTGACTTTTAATAAAATAAAGGAAACGATCCTCCAGTGAACAAAAGTAATAAAAGGGAAGTGTGATCATTTGCAAACATCAAAACAAAAACCCGTCATGATCTTAATACACGAAATATACGGAATAAATGATCATATGAAGAGGATGATCCATCATTTTGAAAAAGCTGGTTTTGAGGTCTACTGTCCTCATTTATTGGGACAGGTCAAACACTTCCCTTATGCCAGTGAGAATGAGGCTTACGGCTACTTTATGAATAAAGTTGGTTTTGATGAATCGGTAGAGAGCGTACTGAATGTAGCAAAAGAGTTGAAAACAAAAAATCCAGAGATCAACATATTTCTACTAGGTTTTAGTGTGGGGGCAACAATTGCCTGGCGATGCAGCCAATATGATCAGTTGTTTACCGGAGTCATTGGATTTTATGGTTCAAGGATCAGAGATTACGTCGATATTACGCCTGCCTGCAAAACGCTGTTATTTTTCCCAGAGGTCGAAGCATCCTTTAACCCTCGGGAGGTTGCGAGTGTTTTGGAGAAAAAGGATGAGCTTTGCGTGACAATAGTAGAGGGAAAGCATGGATTTGCCAATCCATATTCTGCGGCTTTTCACGCTGAATCGAAAAATCGTTGCTTTCAGGAAATAGATGATTTTATCAAAGCAGGTCTGCTGAAAGAAGTATGACTTGTGGATGTTTAAACAGTGGTGTCTTATAGTGATCATAAGAAATGTCTGAAATGAGACTCGAAAAGAGCGAAATGAAACCAGTGTGTAAAGATAAAGTTGCACGCTGGTTTTTTTGTGAAAACATTTTGGATAAATGGCAACCTATCAAATGCTCAGACCCACCGCCCATTTGTGCGAACATTACTAAAATAAAGACTTTGTGACAGTGACCATAGAAGGAAGCATATTTATTATAAAAGATGTATAATTAGTAGGTTGTTTTAAAAATGGAATGAATCACATGGAGACATGTTTTGATAACAGAGCATCTTAGAAGAAGGAGGGCATCATTGTGGATGTTGGACAAAATCAGCCTGAACAATTAAAAAGGGCGATGACCTCCCGCCATTTATTTATGATTTCACTTGGCGGTGTCATTGGGACAGGCTTTTTCTTAGGAACGGGCTATACGATTGGACAAGCAGGTCCAGTCGGAGCCGTTCTTTCCTATGTTGTGGGCGGATTGATTATGTATTTAACCATGCTGTGTCTTGGAGAGCTGTCAGTTGCACTTCCTGTGTCAGGTTCGTTTCATACGTACGCGACCAAATTTGTCAGTCCTGCGGCTGGCTTTGCTGTTGGCTGGATTTATTGGCTCGGCTGGGCGGCAACCGTCGCACTTGAATTCTTATCAGCAGGACAGCTGATGAGGCGCTGGCTTCCGCAAGTGGATGTGTGGATCTGGTGTTTCATATTTGGGCTGTGTCTTTTCTTATTAAATGCCCGATCTGCGAAAGCGTTCGGGGAGTCGGAATTTTTCTTTTCAACCATTAAGATTGTCGCTATCTTATTATTTATTGGTGTAGGCGGAGCTGCAATGTTTGGTTTCATTCAAACAACTAGCGGGGAATCTGCTCCTTACTTCAGTCATTTTGTGAGTGATGGGCTGTTTCCAAATGGATTGCTCGCCGTTGTGGTCACGATGATCACGGTGAATTTTTCGTTTCAAGGGACAGAGCTGATTGGGATTGCGGCAGGTGAGAGTGAAAACCCTGAGAAAACTGTACCTCGCTCAATTCACCAGACGGTTTGGCGTACACTCGTCTTTTTCGTTTTATCTGTTTTCGTATTAGCGGGTATGGTGCCTTGGAAGGAAGCTGGTGTGCTGGAAAGCCCATTTGTCACCGTGTTTGAGAGAACGGGGATTCCTTATGCGGCAGACATCATGAACTTTGTTATTATCATCGCTTTATTATCTGTTGCAAACTCTGGCTTGTATGCTTCAACGAGAATGCTGTATTCCTTATCGAAGGAAGGAATGGCAGGAAAGGCGTTCAGACGAGTGAATCGGCGCGGTATTCCGATGAATGCCTTACTGCTTACCTTCCTGTTTACAGGGATTTCGCTATTATCTGGGTTCTTTGCAGAGAAAACCGTCTTTGTCTGGATTGTTTCCATTGCCGGAATGAGTGCCCAGGCTGGCTGGATCACAATTACATTATCACAGCTGCTTTTCCGCAGGAGATATTTGAAAGCAGGCGGAAAGCTGGAAAATTTGAAATTTAAAACACCCCTTTATCCGGTTCTGCCGATCATTGCGATCACGATGAATACGATCGTATTGGTCAGCCTTGCCTTTGATCCGGAGCAGCGTATCGGGTTATATGTCGGCGTACCACTCATGATCATTGGATATGTCGTCTATCACCGCTATGTGAAGAAACATCAAGTGAAAAGCGAACCGCTCAAACTGCAAATTCGTGGAGATGATGAGATTCGGTTTTAAACCATAAAAAAGAAGCCCACCCAGTCGGGGGGCTTCTTTTTTGATTTAATGAACGCCTTTCATCGCTTTCTTAATCACGGGTGAAAGCATCAGCATGACACCACATAAAATGATGGCGATGAGGCCGATGATACCGAAATAAACGGTTTCTGGCACTTTATCAAACAGTTTGACCACTTGCGCATTGATTGCCTGTGCCATCGCATTTGAAAGGAACCAAAGGCTCATCGTTTGTGCTGAGAAGGCAGCAGGTGCAAGCTTGGTTGTCGCTGACAGACCAACTGGTGACAAGCAGAGCTCTCCGATCACGACAAGGAAGAAGCTCAGAACGAGCCATAATGGGCTTACAAGTGTGTTTGGACCAGACATGTATGCAGGAATGATCATGATGATGAAGGATAACCCTGCAAACAGAAGGCCAAGTGAGAACTTAATCGGGGTAGACGGCTGTTTCTTACCGAGTCTGACCCATAACCAAGCAAATACTGGGGACAGCAGCACAATAAAGATCGGGTTCAATGATTGGAACCAAGAAGAGGCTAGTGTCATCCCAAAGAAATTCAAGTTTGTTCGTTGATCCGCATATGTGGCTAAAATGTTTGAGCCTTGTTCTTGAATGGCCCAGAACATCACCGCAGCTAGGAACAATGGAATATAAGCGAGTACCCTGGATTGCTCCACGGCGCTCGTCTTTTTACTGAAATACATCACAATAAAATAAACAATCGGAATGAGGACGCCAAGGACACTGACAAACCAAGTGAATAGATTAATGGTAAGCGTGCCTGTTTGGATGCCAATGACAGCAAAAACAGCGAGCACAACCACGATCAATGTGCCGAAAATTTTGATGTTCTTGCGTTCAGCGGCTGATAGCGGATTTGTGACATAGGTGCCAGCAAGACCAAGATTCGGCTTTTTCGTGATCACAAACGTAATGAGTCCAACAAGCATACCAACGGCAGCGAGTGAGAAACCAAGATGGAAATTCACTTTTTGACCGAGTGTTCCGACAATTAATGGCGCAATAAAACCACCCATGTTGATTCCCATGTAGAAAATACTAAACCCAGAATCCCTGCGAGAGTCCGTTTTTGTATACAGGTCACCGACAATGTTTGAAACGTTAGGCTTCAGGAGACCTGTCCCAATAATAATCAGCCCCATACTAATAAAGAGCGCTGTTGCTCCGCTTGGCAGAGCCAAAATAACATGACCAAGCATAATGAAGACCCCGCCATAAAAGACCGTACTGGACGAACCGAATACCCGGTCGGCGAGCCATCCACCAATCACTCCTGACATATAGACAAGGGCACCGTAGACAGACATGATCGAATTGGCTGTCGTCTGGTCAAAGCCAAGACCGCCTTTTGTCACCTCTGTGTACATATAATAAATAAGCAGTGCACGCATGCCATAATAAGAAAAACGCTCCCAAAATTCAGTGAAAAACAGTGTATAAAGTCCTTTAGGATGTCCAAAAAAACCTTTTTGAGGCACACTTTTAACAATTTTATCGTGGTCAATTGTAGACATGGCATAGATCCTTTCTTAAAAAAGAGATATGAGAAAAATGATATTCTTGTATAGTTCTTGTGTCAATATAAAACTATTCTAAAACAGGAAAATGTTAGATCAATAGGCGTAAAGACTTAAAATTATCAAAAATTCATTCAAGTGAAAATTATCGGAAAGTGATTCCGGAAGAATTTATATAAAATTTGAAGTATTGTACAGGCAAACCTTTCCCGCATGCATAGGATGATGAGAGGACATGTGTGAAAAGGAGGGGTTTTGGTTGGGGGAATTAAATGAATCTGATCTGAAAAAACCCGTTGTCAATGTACTAGATTTTGGTGTGATTGCTGACGGGAAAACGGACTGTACAGCCAAGCTCAATGAATGCTTAGAATGGACGAAAGCACAAGGCTACTCCCACGTCTGGCTTCCGAGCGGCACGTATGTAATCGATGCGGTGTACAGAGGTGATCCATTTTTTCCTTTCCGAGGTGCAGGCATACGGGTGCCAAGTCATATATGTATTGAGATGGCATCAGACGCTGTGATAAAGGTAAAACCAAACGATTCGTGGGGATATGCAGCCTTTTATATAGGAAAGGTTCAGCATGTGACCATCCGGGGCGGGCGGATTGAAGGGGATCGTCATGAGCATGTGTACAAGTCACTCCCCGCTGAAAGAAAAACACATGAGTGGGGCTTTGGCGTATGTATTGAAGGCGCCTCCCATGTGAATGTGAATCATGTGCAGATAAAGAATTGTACTGGAGACGGCATCATTGTCAGTCCCCATGGTTTATTGACACAGGCTGAGTCGTACTCGCCTGCTGCATCTATTCACATTTCTGGCTGCACGATCACAGACTCGAGACGAAACAATATATCGATTACAGGCTGTGATGGTGTCATTGTCGAGGACTGTCTGCTGGAAAGAGCAGGAGTAAACGGGGTCGAGCCGAGAATGGGGATTGATATTGAAGGTTACGGAGAAAGTGCGATCAATATGGAAGAACCGCTGAATATTCAGATTCGAAACAATATTGTCAGAGGTGGTGCAGCAAGCTCCATTTATAACTTCAACGGCTATGGTGTGATCATTGAAGGTAATCATACAGATAGCAGTATTTCCTATGGCTTCGCCACCGAAACAATCATTGCAAACAATTTGATCCGTGCAGTGGGAGGGGGCGTAACAAAAGCTGGGATTACGAGCTTAGGTGTCTCGCTTGGTCAAACAGAAAACAATGTGATCATTATTGGCAATATGATTGAGGGGTTTGAAAAAGGCATTGACGTGAGGGGCGACAGCGTTCACATCACAGGCAATAAGATCAGTCTTTTTGAAGATGCGGCAGTGTCCGTTTACATGGCGAATCGCATTCTAATAGAAGGAAATCATATTGAATCAGGGACGAATACACGCCTGAGAAGCACATCCCTGCGTATCTATCAATCGGATAGCGTCGTCTTTTCAAACAATACGATCTACTCTGTCATCGATGCGGCGATGGTGAGAGGAACAAATATCCTGATCCAGCACAATCAATTCAAAGAATTCAGCAGAGGGATATGGGTACAGGAGGGAGAAGCTGGGATCAACGGCAATCACTTTATTCAAGAAGGGCAAACGCAGCTCACGTCTTCGTATACGATCAGTGTTACAGGAAATGCAAAGGCTTTCATATGGCAGAATCGCTTTAAGCACTACCAAAACTACGCTGTATACAGCAGCACGACGGGGCCTTTAGAGATTAAAGATAATTCCTTTGAAGAAACATCCTTATATGTAGTGATTTATATTAAAAATGGCTCACCACAGATTGGAGATAACCGCTTTTATTTAAATCGTTCGATCGGCCAGCCGACGGCGATCTTTATTGATCAAGCCGCTTCGGCACGTGTGCTGCGGAATAATATCATCAATCTATCTCCTCAAAAGGCGATTGCTATTCGCACAGCGTCTTCTACTCATTCTGTTATCGCCCATAACATGCTGGAGCGCAGTCAATTGATGACACATACGACGGACCAGCTCATCGGAAATATTGAAATTGATACACCGTAACGGCTTGTAAAATCCCTTATTTTGGAGGTTTAGAAGGCGGTTGACAACCAGGTAAAAAGGGCATATAGTAATAATTATTTTTCATTTTTCGCAACATTTGCCCTTTTTTTATTGATAAAACCGATTAATTCAATCAGAAAAATGTATCTTATGAGGACTTCAGTTTGATACAGCAGGATATAGAAAGGATGAAGAACAAGTGTCTCAGCCGAAAAGGAAGCTCAAGCTAGGCGTATTCATCGCAGGAACTGGACATCATGTCGCCTCGTGGAGACATCCGAATGCAGTACCAGATGCAGCTATGAATCTTGATTACTTTAAACAATTAGCAAAAAAAGCAGAGGAAGGAAAGCTGGATTTGCTCTTTTTAGCCGACAGCTTATCTATTAATCAAACCTCTCATCCGAACGTATTAACGAGATTTGAACCGCTCACACTGCTTTCGTCCATTGCAGAGTCTACCTCTACAATTGGTTTAGCAGCAACAGCATCCACTACATACAGTGAGCCATTCCATATTGCGAGACAATTTGCCTCACTTGATCATTTATCAGGCGGCAGAGCAGCATGGAATGTTGTCACCTCCTCTATTGAAGAAACAGCGGAAAATTTTAGCGGAGAAGAGCATTTAGCGCATCACAAACGATATGAGCGAGCAGAAGAATTCGTAGAGGTCGTCAAAGGTCTTTGGGATTCTTGGGAAGAGGACGCGCTTGTGAGAAACCAAGAAACGGGAGAATTCTTCGAGTCTAGTAAGCTTCATGAGCTACAGCACAAGGGTGAGTTCTTCTCTGTACGGGGCCCGCTCAACGTATCACGTACGCCGCAAGGACAGCCGGTGATCATTCAAGCAGGGTCTTCCAAAGATGGTCAAAAGCTTGCAGCTAAAACAGCTGAGCTTATTTTCACTGCCCAAAACGATCTCGATAAGGCGAAGGAATTTTATCAAAGCTTGAAAGGGAAAGTAGAGGCTGCTGGACGTGCTAGAGAGGACGTCAGCATCATGCCGGGCATCTTCCCAATCATTGCCGATACAGAGGAAGCAGCAAAAGCGAAGTATGAAGAATTACAAGAGCTGATTGTTCCTGAGATTGGTCTAAGCATTTTGCAAAACTACTTAGGTGGTATTGATCTTTCCCAGTATCCATTAGACGGCCCGCTTCCAGAGATTGATCCAAGCACGTCAAATGCGGTGAAAAGCCGCTTTGATCTTGTGATGAATATGGCGAGAACCGGCAACCTGACCATTCGCCAGCTCTACCAATCTGTTGCTGGCTCTCGCGGTCATCATATTTTCATTGGAACACCGGAGCAGCTAGCAGATGTCATGGAAACATGGCTCACTGAGGAAGCAGCAGATGGCTTTAACATCATGCCGCCATTATTGCCAGAAGGGCTTGATGTATTCGTAGATCGCGTCGTCCCGATCCTTCAGGAAAGAGGCTTATTTAAAACAGAATACACAGGACAAACCTTACGAGAAAATCTCGGATTAACGCAGCCAAAAAATCGTTATACGACATAAGGATGAGGTGACTAACGTTGGGATACACTTTTCGTCTGGCAACAGAGGCAGATACAGAAGCACTGCTTGAACTGACAACAAGAGCCTATGAGCCGATTCGTGAGCTCGGCATCCAGTTCCAGGCAGCACATGCAGATTTTGCTCTCGTTCAGCAAAATGTACAAAAGAATCTTTGCTATGTCATGGAAGAAAACGGGGAGATTTTATCCACCTTATCACTCCGTATGCCTTGGGGAGAGCAGCCAGGACCGTTCGGCGTCCCGCACATCTGGTGGTTTGCCTCAGAACCAGCCGCTAAAAAAGGCACAGGTTCTGCCTTGCTGGAATGGGTTGAAGCCGAAGTGCTAAGGGATACACTGAAGGTACCATATGTGTCTCTCGGTACAGCAGATAAGCATCCGTGGCTCATGGATATGTATGAGCGAAAAGGCTACGTCAGAGCAGGTGAAAAGGATTTAGGCAAGGGCCATATCACGGTTTATTTTAAAAAAGAATTAAGATCAGATATTACACAACCATAAGAGGAAAGAAGGGTTTACGAACATGAAAAACAAAAAGTGGCTGGTCGTTCTATTTGCGGCAATGCTTGCGGTTTTAGCAGCTTGCGGCGGCAACAATCAAAGTGAAGGCAAAGACGAAAAAGTGTTAAAAGTAGGCGCTACAGGACAAAGCTATCCGTTTGCCTATAAAGACAATGGCAAGCTTGTTGGCTTCGATGTTGAAGTCACAGAAGCGATTGCGAAAAAGCTGGGCTACAAACTAGACTGGCAGCTGAGTGAATTCAGCGGACTCATGGGGCAGCTGACATCTGGCAAGCTGGATACAGTGTCAAACCAAGTAGCGATCACAGATGAGCGTAAACAAACGTTTAACTTTACAGATACGTACGCTTACGCAGGAACACAAATCATCGTGAAAAAGGACAACAATGACATCAAAGGTCTTGACGACTTAAAGGGAAAAACAGTGGCGGCGGTTCTTGGCTCAAACCATGCCAAAAACCTAGAGAGCAAAGACCCAGATAAGAAAATCAATATCAAAACATATGAAACGCAAGACGGCGTATTAAATGAAGTGGCAAATGGCCGCGTGGATGCTTACGTCAACGGACGCAGTGTATTACTTGCTCAGATTGAAAAAACAGGTCTTCCACTGAAGATCGTAGGCAACCCCATTGTGTATGAAGAAGTGGGCTATCCATTTGCCAAAGATGAAAAGCATGACAAGCTAAGAGAAGAATTTAACAAAGCCATCAAAGAATTAAGAGAAGACGGGACACTTAAGAAATTGTCTGAGAAATATTTCAAAGACGATGTCACAGTGCCAATTAAAAAATAAAGACAGCGGCGGTGAACAGCAGACATGAATAACATTGATTGGCAGTATATGGTGACGGTTTTTCCGACCTTGATTCAATACTTGCCGATAACGATCTTCATGGCGATTGTCTCCATGGTATTTGCCATTATCATTGGTGTGGTATTCGCTCTCATTACAAAAAACCGGATACCTGTCCTATACCAATTTGCCAAGCTGTATATTTCTTTCTTCAGAGCGGTTCCAACCTTGGTTCAGCTCTTTCTCATTTATTTTGGTCTTCCGCAGTTATTCCCTGCGATGACCTCAATGGATGCCTTAACAGCGGTCATTATCGGATTAAGTATTAAAAACTCAGCGTACTTAGCAGAAATTTTCAGAGCGGCACTCAATTCTGTTGATGAAGGACAGCTTGAGGCTTGTTTATCTGTCGGCATGACAAGATGGCAGTCTTACGTCAGAATTATTTTCCCGCAGGCAGTCAGAAATGCGATTCCAGCGACGGGAAATACCTTTATCGGTCTTTTAAAAGAAACCTCTCTTGCCTTTACCATCGGGGTGGCAGAAATGTTTGCACAAGGGAAGATGATTGCATCGGCGAACTATAAATATTTTGAAACCTACTTAGCTGTTGGAATTGTGTACTGGGTGCTGACCATCATTTATAGCTTCCTGCAAGACCTATTTGAACGAAAAATCAGCAAACCTTACCGGAATTAAGGAGGTGTGGACATGATCAAGCTCACCAATTTGAAGAAATCATTCGGCGACCTTGTCGTCTTAGACGGAATCAATCTCGATGTACAAAAAGGGCAGGTTGTGGCCATTATCGGACCTTCTGGCTCCGGTAAATCAACCTTGCTGCGCTGCTTAAATTTATTAGAAACGCCAGATGAAGGCACGATTGAAATTGGCGATGCGAAGCTGAATGCGTCCAAATATACACGTAAAGAAGCACATCACCTCCGTCAACAAACGGCCATGGTGTTTCAAAGCTATAATTTATTCAAAAACAAAACAGCACTACAAAACATTACAGAATCACTGCTTGTGACGAAAAAAATGACGAAACAGCAGGCGAATGAGATCGGCATGGAGCTATTAAAGCAGGTGGGGCTAGAACAAAAAGCTGACAGCTATCCGGTCACGTTATCTGGCGGACAGCAGCAGCGGATTGGCATTACCCGTGCATTAGCAGTCGATCCTCACGCCATTTTACTGGATGAACCGACGTCAGCACTAGATCCAGAGCTGGTATCAGGCGTGCTTCAAGTCATTAAATCCATTGCGATTCAAGAAACGACTATGATCATCGTCACACATGAAATGGCGTTTGCAAGAGAAGTGGCAGACCATGTGATTTTTATGGCGGATGGTCATATTATTGAGCAGGGGACACCAACAGAACTATTTGATAAAACGAAGAATGAACGAACAAAACGATTTATCCAAAAAGAAGCAGCGGCTGAAGAAGCATAAGCTGCTTTTTACTCTTTAGAGGGGTGAGTGACTAGTGAAATCAATCGAAAATGAAGCCTTAAACAAACGTTTAATCAACATTCGCCGAGCGCTTCATGAACATCCAGAATTGTCATTTGAAGAATATGATACGACAAAGAAACTGCGCCGCTGGTTAGAAGAGGAAGGAATCACTGTACTTGATGTCCCGGCACTTCAAACAGGGGTTGTCTGTGAAATCAAAGGGGAACAAGAGGGATCAACGATTGCTCTTAGAGCGGATATTGATGCCCTGCCGATTGAAGAAGCATCTGGCGAACCATTTTCTTCAAAGGTACCGGGCAAAATGCATGCATGCGGTCATGATTTCCATACGGCTTCGATTTTTGGTGCGGCCGTTTTATTAAACGAGCGTAAACACGAGATCAAGGGAACGGTTCGCATTTTGTTCCAACCGGCTGAGGAAGTCGCTCAAGGGGCAAAACACGTCATAGAGGCAGGTGTTTTAGATGGGGTTGATGCAATTTTCGGTATGCACAACAAACCTGACCTGCCAGTTGGCACCATCGGCATCAGAGAAAAAGCATTAATGGCAAGTGTTGATCGATTTGAAATCGATATTAAAGGAACAGGCGGTCACGCAGGGATTCCGAATCACACGGTGGACCCGATTGCCATCAGCGGGCAGATCACAAGCGCTCTCCAGCAAATTGTCAGCCGCCGCATCAGCTCTTTGGATCATGCGGTTGTCAGCATTACACGTATTCAAGGCGGCACATCATGGAATGTGATACCTGACCGTGTCGAAATGGAAGGAACCGTCCGGACGTTTGAGCCAGAAGTGAGAGCGATGATTCCAGATCTCATGAAACAAATCGTAAGCGGGATTGCGGAAGGGTTTGGCGCAAAGGCAGAAGTGAGATGGCATCCATATTTGCCTTCTGTGATGAATGATGAGCGCCTGACAAAGGTTGTAGAAGAAACGGCTGGTGCGCTTGATCTCACAGTAGTTCAGGCAGAGCAGTCACCAGGTGGAGAAGACTTTGCCCTTTATCAAGAGAGAATTCCAGGCTTTTTTGTATGGATGGGGACAAGCGGCACAGAGGAGTGGCATCACCCTGCCTTTACGTTAAATGAAGACGCACTTCCAGTTGCCGCTGCCTTCTTTGCCGAGCTTGCGGTTCGGGCATTGGAGTCACGATCATGGAACTAACGAAACAGCTGGCAGAGGCTGTGCTTTTAGCTGATCCGCTGCAAGATCAGCGGGCCGTACAAATGGCCAAAAACGGTCTATTAGACGCTGCGGCAGCAGCGCTTGCTGCGAAAGAGGATGAAGGGATTCAGAAGCTGTTGCAGCTTGTTGAACAAGAAGGCGGAGCAGCGCAGATTCCGGTCATTGGACAAGGGAAGAAGGTCAGCCGTCAATCAGCAGCGATGCTAAACGGCTATCTCATCCATGCCCTTGATTATGATGATGTGCATTCAGATGTGAGAGGACATCCGAGTGCGGTCATCGTCCCGGCTTTGCTTTCGCAGCTGACAGACGGCAAAGGATACGGCGAACGATTTTTAGCCGCCTACATAACAGGTGTCGAAGTGATGGCAAGGCTTGGAGAATCCATCGGCAAGGCGCATTATGAGCGGGGCTGGCATAATACAGGAACACTTGGCGCCATTGCGGGAGTATGTGCCATTGGTTATTTGAAACATGTCTCGCGGGAAGAGCTGACGAAAGCGATCGGCTTTGCTGGTGCGCAATCAGCAGGAATACGGAAGCAATTTGGCACTGATATGAAACCATTACAAGCTGGCATAGCCGCTAAAACAGCCGTGTGGTCAATGGATTTAGCTTGTACAGGTTTTGGTGGGAGTGATTCAGTTCTTGATGGGGAAAACGGATTCTTTTCACTCTATGGAGATCAGGAGCTAGCGGAAAGACGCTTGCTAGAGGGCTATGGCACTACGTGGCGTATTGCTTCGCCGGGATTATGGTTCAAAGTTTATCCATTCTGTTCAGCCGCACACCATGCAGCAGATGCTATACGGTCATTGATGAAGGATCAGATTTCCATACAGGATCAGATTGAACAGGTCGACGTCATTTTTCCGCCTGGCGGAGATGCGGCGCTCACGGAGCGGACGCCTTTGACTGGAGAAGAAGGACGATTCAGTGTCGAGTACGTCATCGCACTTGCGGTGTTTGGACACACTTTATCACTGGATGCCTTTATGAAAAAAACCATTTCACCCGAGATGCGGACATGGATGAAACGGGTGAGCAGAGGATATGATCAAACAATAGACCCCCATCCAGACGCTGTCCCAAAAGGACGCTTTACCATTGTGAAGCTCTCCTTATCTGACGGCACCACCATCAGCAGGCGGGTCGATATTCCGCGGGGAGCACCCGGACACGCATTATCAATAGAAGACATCATGCAAAAGTTAAGCAGTGTGATAGACGCATCACATGCACAGCGGATTTTACAGGCAATTGAAGAGGGAAACGGCTCTTCTTATTTGCAGCTACTGGCTTAGTAAGGAAAAGGCTCATCAATCGAGATGAGCCTTCAGCGTGTAGACAAACCTCGCATTCTTTGTCAGGTCTGCGTGCCGGTGCTCACGAATCTCAAATTCGCTCCGCTCCGGTACTCGTCCTTCCTAGACTGCAAAGGTTTTCAATCACGCTGACAAGAAGACAAAGGGCTAAAATAAAGATCATTTTAGCCCTTTGTCAACAATATGAGGGCTCATCAATCGAGATGAGCCTTTTTTAATGGATTCAATTATTATTCTGCAAAAGAGTCAATGCCTTCTATGATTTCGCAAAGAAGATATTCAAAGAAGTGGTCTTTGGCGTAAATGGTATTATTCTCATATGGAGACCAATTAAGCACCGGGCACTCACCATCTTTCATTTGGTTTGTGTCTAGTACCATCATATAAGGACCGTGATTCACTATGACCACATAGCCTTCAGGAAGACCTTGTTCTTGAAAAGTACGAGTGGCCTCAATGACAGGTGATTCTTCAATTTCACCAGGTGAACCGCCCTCAATATGAATCCCTAAAATCCCGCCAGTTCCAAACTGTTTGATATACCATTTATAACTATCGGGAAGCGTGACATTTAATTCTTTTTCAATATAGGAGACTTCTTCATCAGTCAAAGAACCATAAATGACACTGTCCTCATCTTGATATTTTTTAAAGTAATGTAGAATCATATCTTCAACTAACATCTTGGGCCACCTTTTACAACGCCTTATCGAGGAATTTTCTTCATTTTCCCCCATTCTAACATTTTATTGGATGATGCATCCAACGCCATCAAAAAGTATGAATAAAAGATGACCAAACCATGATAAGTTCATGAAATCGTTTGAATCCAATTGAGATTTGAGAAGGAACATGTAAAATAAAGCTACATAAAGAAAAACAAGCAACAGCGGAGGCTGATGATGAAAATATTAATGATTGAAGACAATCAGAGCGTTTGTACAATGACAGATATGTTTTTTCAAAGAGAGGGGTTTCAAGCAGAATTCGTTCATGATGGACTAGAAGGACTGAATCGGTTTCAGCAAGAGGAGGATTGGGATTTGCTCATCTTAGATGTCATGCTTCCGTCGATGGATGGTTTGACCATTTGTCAAAAGGTGCGCAAGATCAGTGATGTTCCGATTATTATGCTGACGGCAAAGGAAACCGAGTCTGATCAGGTGCTTGGTTTTGATCTTGGAGCAGATGATTATGTGACCAAACCCTTTAGTCCTTTGACCTTAATGGCAAGAATCAAAGCGGTGAAGCGACGCTTTGCTCATACATCCACTCTAGAAAAGGTGAAAGAGGACGAACGGCTGGAGACAGCGCATTTTCAATTAGATAAGAAAACGAGAGAAGTCTTTTTGGATGGAGAGCGGATTGAAAACTTAACGCCAAAGGAATATGATCTGCTGTGCTTTTTTATTCAGCATCCTCGGCAAGTGTTTTCGCGCGAGCAATTACTGGAACAGATTTGGGGATATCAATTTTATGGAGATGAACGGACGGTTGATGTTCATATTAAACGGCTTCGCCAAAAAATTGGGGACGGGCCTAAGCCCTTTTTATATACAGTATGGGGCGTAGGGTATAAGTTCGATGAAGATTAAATATTTTTATCAGCTGCTGATTAGCCACCTTGGGTTATTGCTCATCGCCATCATGATTATCAGCACCCTCTTATCTCATTTTGTGAAAGATATTGCCTATCAAAACAGGGTCGATGAAATGAGCTCCTATGGCAATGAAATCTTGCAGAATTTTAAACAGCTGTCTAAAACCGAGATGATCTTCCGTCTGCGCCCATTTGAAGATATTCTCTCGACAAGACAAATTCGCTTTTTCGTATTTGATGAGAAAGGGGATGTTCTGTCTCAGCAGCAAGGGATGCCTCCGCATGAAGCTTTGCTGACAAAGGATTTATGGGTCAAGCTCTCAAAAGGAGAGCAAATCATCGTGAAACGGAGTGATTCACGCCGCCTCGATCAAGAGGCATCACTTGTGGCGCTCCCTGTCATGGAGGATGGGAAGCTGAAGGGCGGAGTCGTCCTCATTGCTCCGATTCAAGGAGCTGAACAGCTCATCGCCCAGATGAACCGCTATCTGTATATCATCGTATTTGTGGCACTGACGATTACCTTTATTCTCAGTCTGTTTCTGTCTAAATTTCATGTGAACCGAATCAAAAAATTGAGAGAGGCGACTGAAAAGATTGCACAAGGCGATTACAATATCAACCTTGAAAACAAACACCTTGATGAAATTGGCACACTTAGTGAGGATTTTAATATGATGGCCGAACGCCTCCAACGATCAAGAGAGGAAATTGACCGGCTTGAAAAGCGGAGACGTCAATTCATCGCTGATGTGTCTCACGAATTAAAAACGCCGCTGACCACCATTCGAGGGTTGGTAGAGTGGCTGAATACAGCGGATGTGCCCGCAGAAGAGAAAGAGAAATGCTATGCTTTAATCACAGACGAGACAAAACGAATGCTGCGCCTCGTCAATGAGAATATGGATTATGAGAAAATCAGATCGAATCAAATTACCCTTCAAAAATTTCACTATCCACTCATTGATACGTTTGAAGTGATCAAAGAGCAGCTGAGCCGAATCGCTGAAGAGAAAAACAATCAGCTGATCGTAGACGTTGATCCTGAACAAAAGGTATACGCAGATTATGACCGGCTCATTCAAATCCTTGTCAATATCACAAAGAACGCCATTCAATTCACAGAAGGCGGCCATATTTCCTTAAGAGGGAAACAAGAGAATCAAGAGACGGTCATTGAAATTGAAGACACGGGCATTGGCATTGCGCCAGACGAAGTCAAACACATATGGGAACGTTTTTATAAAGCGGATATCTCCAGAACGAATACACCGTATGGAGAATACGGACTGGGTTTGTCCATTGTGAAGCAGCTTGTGGACTTGCATGAAGGGCATATCGATATGAAAAGTGAAAAAAACAAAGGAACAACATTTACCATTCGACTGCCGTTTCCAGAAGAAAAGGGCTAAAACAAAATCGTTTTAGCCCTTTTGACGGATCATCACTTATTCATTTTTGGTAAACGTTAAGCCGATATGAGCTAGCGCTTGCGGTAAATCTTTACGAATGGTGATATCTTTAAATGAAATATTAGACTGAATCGCACTTAAAGTAAGGTCTTGCTTAACACCTGTTAATACAGCCGAAATCCCTAAAAGTCTCAGCGTTTGCGCATAGCTGACCAAATATTGAATGCTTTGTTCATTCAGGCGTTTTGTTCCCGATACATCGATGACCAGATGAGAGAGCGACAGCCTGTAGCTTTCCTGTAAAATGGTTTCTAAAATATGCTGAGCACGTGTCTCTTCGATATCACCAAGAAGAGGGAGCACGGCGACACCGTCAACAACTGGTACGATCGGTACAGATAATTGCTGAATCTGCCGGTTGGCACGGTCGAGTTCAAGGACGTAGCTTAATAAAGAAGCCATCGTTTCAAACATATACACATGCTCTTCTGTAAACTGCTGCACCCTTAGATCAAGTCCACAAATCGTTCCGTAGTTCGTGCCATCTGTAAAATCAATGGGAACCCCAATGAACGAGCCGCCTTGAAGCCGTTTCGTGACCTCTAAGTATTTAGAACGGTCATCCAATGAAATATCAGGGATCACCAGTGTATCCTGATAATCGACCGCCAGCTTGCAAAATGTCTTTTCGTAAGGAAGTTCTTCCCCTTCTTCAAGAAGCTGCTCGTCATGATTTAGCACCTTTACAATCTGATTGGTGTTTTGATCGTTTTTAGCAATAAACAGTGTATTCACATCAATGAATTGACTCATCATGTTTAAAATACTTGTAGAAGCATCATGAAAATTGCGAAACTGTTTTAATAGTTGTTGACGAGGCATGGATTAGGACTCCTTGTAGCTCCGATCAAAGGCCGGAACGATAGTTGATTTGTCTCTATCATACAAAATCAAACGAGGAATAGATATACTTTAATGCGCAAATCAGCTTGAATCGTGCGAGATCAAAAAGACTGCCGATCCGGAGATCTGACAGTCTGCTAATTAAATGGAGACAGGTACAGTAGACATAGAGAAAAATTCCTCATACAAGGCCTGAACGGCTTCTTTTTCTTGAGCCGCTTTGACGCCAAACATCATGCTGACCTCTGAAGAGCCTTGGTTGATCATTTCAATATTGACCTTGGCTTTTGACAGTGCCTTTGCCGCTCTTGCTGTTGTGCCAACATTATGACGCATCGCTTCTCCTACGACCATAATGAGGGAGAGATTCCGCTCTAAAGTGACCTCATCAGCATCAAGCACGAGCTTCAGGCGGTCTAACAGCTCTTGTTCAATATGCTGCTCCTCCAGTTGATCCTGCCTTAAAATAATGGTCATATCATCAATGCCTGAGGGAACATGCTCATAAGTAAGGCCATATTCCTCTAATGTTTGCAGCACCTTACGTCCAAAGCCGACTTCTCGGTTCATCAAATATTTACTGATATAAATGCTGCAAAATCCATGATCTGAGGCGATGCCAACAACAGGTCCATTCGTATGATCCCGCTGACTCACGATTTTTGTGCCTTTGGCTGCTGGATTATTGGTGTTTTTAATTTGAACAGGGATGCCTGCCCGGAAAGCTGGAATGAGCGCTTCATCATGGAACACAGAAAAACCAGCATAGGACAGTTCGCGCATTTCCCGATACGTCAGCTCAGTGATCTCCTTTGGCTCGTGAACGATCGTTGGATTGACGGCGTAGACAGCATCCACATCTGTAAAGTTTTCATACACATCTGCCTTTAGCCCGTTTGCCAAAATGGAGCCGGTAATATCTGATCCGCTTCGAGAAAAGGTGACGATATCACCCGCTAGACTGAAGCCAAAAAACCCAGGGAATACAATGATGCCAGAGCGTTCTCTTAATTTGTACAAATGATCATATGATTCCGGGAGGACTTGCGCTTGGCCAGGCTCGTCGCTCACAAATAAACCAGCTTCCTTTGGATTCACATAGTGGGCCTCGACACCTTGATGGCGGAAATAGGCGGCAATCAGCTTCGCGTTATTATCTTCACCACTTGCTTTGATAGCATCAAGATAACGCTCAGGATGAGACGAATCAGCCTGTAATAATGCGTCTAGGTCGTGCCGGATGGTGTCAATAATGTGATGACCTAAACCTAGTTCATCAGCAATCGAGGCATACCGCTCGATGACGGCTTCCTGTAAATCATGTGCTTCACCTAAACGTAAATATTGTTCACCACAGCTAATTAATAGATCGGTGACCTTCGTATCCGTTGAATGCCGTTTTCCTGGTGCGGAAACAACGACTGCTTTTCGAGCTGGATCTGCTGTTACAATGTCAAATACCTTTTGCAGCTGCTTGCCAGATGCAAGAGAACTGCCACCAAATTTAACGACCTTCAATGCATACATCTCCTATAGTAAAAATTTTCTCACAAATTGAATAGTTCCTATTATCAACTCTTTTCTTCAAATGATCAAGGTTTTTCTTCACTAGAAAAACAAATGTATTTTCAGGGAGGACGATATAGAGGGATTATATGAAAAAAGAGCCGGCAATATGCCGAGCCCTTTTTCTTATGAAGAAGATGAGGAGGAAGATAGCTCCTGTTTCATCACTTTGTCCTCACGTTTTTCCTTTAAGAAAAAGGCGAGGACGAGTCCAACGACCGCAATCAGACCAGAAACGATAAATGACGTATTCATGCCATGAACGGCTGATTTCAATGGATTAGCTATTTCTGCATTTGCAGCAGAGCTGCTCATAATGGAGACAAGCACAGCCGTCCCAATAGAGCCGCCCATTTGTCTCATCGTGTTATTCATCGCTGTCCCATGCGGGATAAGCTGCGGTGGTAAAGAGTTAATACCTGCTGTTGTCAGCGGCATCATGATCATCCCAACTCCGATTAAGCGAAGCGTGTAGGCCACCGTAATGAGAGCAATCGAAGAATCAAGGCTAAGCATCATAAATGGCAGGGAGGTGACAGTTAATATCGTAAACCCGCCTATTGCCAGCCCTCTTCCGCCGACTTTATCAAAAATCCGTCCGATAATCGGTGATAGCAATCCCATAAAGAGAGCACCCGGCAATAAGATGAGCCCTGTATCAAGCGCAGACAATCCTCTGACATTCTGCGTATAGAGCGGCAGAATGGTCTCAGTTCCAATCAGTAAAGCAAAGACGAGCATGCCGAGGAAGGTTGTTAAGCTAAAGACCGCAAACTTAAATACACCAAACTCAAGCATCGGTCTTTCCAAATTCGACTGACGCAGGATAAAGAGGAATAAGCTCACGGCGCCGACAATCAGCGAAATGAGGACAGGTGCACTCGTCCATCCATATGATCCGACACTAGAAAACCCGTACAGTAAACCGCCGAAACCGAAGGACGACAGGATGACGGATAAGACATCAATACGTGTCTCTCTTTGCTGCGTGACATTTTTCATTAAGAAATAAGCAAGAATGAGATCAATGATACCGATTGGCAGAACAATATAAAACAAGAATTTCCAACTAAAGGAATCGACAATCCAGCCGCCAAGTGTTGGCCCAAGCGCTGGTGCGAACGAAATGACAAGTCCGACCATGCCCATGGCCTGCCCGCGTTTTTCTTTCGGGAAAATGGTCAAAAAGATCGTTTGCATCAGCGGCATTAAAATCCCTGCGCCGGCTGCCTGTACAATACGCGCTGCAAGTAACACAGGGAAATTTGTTGCAAACGCAGCAAGAATCGTACCTGCTGTAAAAATGCTAAGAGCCGTTAAAACTAAGGCACGGCTCGAAAATTTCTCTATTAAAAAGGCGGTAACCGGGATGAGAATCCCGTTTGTCAGCATAAAGGCTGTTGTCAGCCATTGTCCTTTGCTGACATCAATATTGAATTCCTCCATGATATGTGGGATCGCTGGAATGAGCAGTGTTTGGTTTAAAATCGCTACGAATGCCCCGACGAGAAAAATCCCAACAATCACAGGTCGATGATACGATGTTGTTGATTGGTTCATGTTATCCCTTCTTTATCTATAAAATGATGCTTTTCAGCTGTGACACGTTTTGAGATAAAACGCTGTATTTGCCTAAATAATCGAGCAATGAGCTGATTAAAAAGGTTCTCGGTTGATCCTTTGATAATTCTTGATTCAGCAGCTCAAATGCAGAGAGGAGATCGTCCTTCTCTTCTCCGTTTGATAGTGCATGAAGCTCCTGCTTGATCTTCGTTAAGTACGTAATGACATGTTTTTCTTCATCATATTCGTCCTGCGAGGAAAGCAGATAAGAGTCCATCAGCTCATCTGTTAACACAGGCTCAATGGAGCAAGGCTTTTTCGATACACGGTCCATCACACCGATGATCATCTCGGCAGCATTTTCTAATTGAATGTTCTTATGCTCAATCGCCAGCATTAAGATGACTTCTCTCATTAATCCATTGAGGACAATCACAAGATCCCAGACATAAGGAGCAACAGTTTCGCCATATGTGCTTAAAATAATATCTCTGTGCCGCTGCATGATAATAGAGCGTGTTTCACGCAAATGCTTTTTGACAATGGGGGAATGCTGAGAAAATGCCTCGAAGGACAACATATTCAAAAATTTATGATTCTCTTTAAACTCTTCAAGCTCAAGCTTAATCTTCTTTGTGAATTTTTCCTTTTTGGACAGCGTCGTTTCTGAATGAATGAGGTGAGAAATCTCCCTCATCTTGCGCTGATTATATTTAATCAGTTCTAATAGAAGCTCTTCCTTTGAATCAAACAGTTTATAAATAGACGCTTTTGATATTTTACAGGCATCAGCAATCGACTGCATGGAGACACTCATATAGCCTTTTTGTGAAAACAATTTTTTCGAAACCCGCAAAATCTCTTCTTGCTTTTCTTTCATTTTCTTAAGTCCTTTCCGAATCGGCAAAACCATGTGGTCACAATGGAAACCGAGTGGTCACTTTTGACATAATAACAAAACCAATGGCTTATTTCAAGAAAACGAACTTTAAAAAATACCTATCTGTATGACAGGTATTTGATCGTTCTATTTAGGAATGAGATTGTATGTTATAAAGAAATACGATACATTTATCATATGAATAATCCAATCCATCCAACCCAAGAAGACATGACACTGATTTCTGTGCTGCAAGCATTAGCTGACCCTGTCCGATTAGAAATTGTCCGCTGCTTAGCAGAAGCGGGGGAGAGGACATGCGGCACGTATGATATGAACATTGCCAAATCCACGCTTTCCCATCACTTCAAAGTGCTGAGGGAGGCAGGCGTCGTGAAAGTGAGAATTGACGGGAAGCACCGCTACTATTCTCTAAGAAAAGAAGACATCGAGACCGCTTTTCCTGGACTTGTGTCATCGATTTTAGCTGTAGATAAAGAGCGGTGGTAAGTCAGCTGTCTATGAAGAGCAGCTGGCTATTTTATTTCCCATAAATCGACTCGTACAGCCGTTTCACCGCTGGCTGAATATCCTCTGGCCGCATATGTGAGAAGCCAAGGACGAGCGGGACAAAGCCTTCTTGATGCCCTGGCAAATACTCATCAAGGGTAAAACGGTCCATCCCGTACATTTTCAGCTTTCTTTCTTTGGCTCGCTTTAAAATGTCGTGCTGCGTTCGATCTGAGCGGAACTCTGCGATAAAATGAAGACCTGCATTTTCCCCAATAATGCGCACGCTGTCAGCAAAGACGATTTCGAGTTCTCCGATGAGCTGCTTCCTTTTTTCTTCATATAATCCATTCATTCTCTTAATATGCCGCTGATACGCGCCGTCTTTCATAAAATGAAGAAGGGTGTATTGGGTAAAAAGATTGGCTGTTTGAATGAAAAAATGCTGTTCTTCCTTATAGCGTCTTAATAAATGCTGCGGGAGCACCATGTAGCTTAGCCGCAAGCCGGGCAGCAGTGATTTTGAAAAGGTGCCCATATAAATCACTTTGTCATAGCGATCAAGACTCTGCAAAGCCGGTATGCTGTCTGTGCCATACTTAAATTCACTGTCATAATCGTCCTCAATGATATAGCGGCCTGGCTGATCAGCCGCCCAGTTTAACAACTGTATCCTCCGAGAAATCGGCATGATCACTCCTGTTGGGAACTGATGAGAAGGGGTAATGATTAAGACATTCGGCTGTTTTTTGTGAATGTCGCTCATCCGCACACCTTTTTGGTCAATCCCAATCGTTTCAATTCGGTGATGATTGTTTTTCAGCATTTGATAGAGCCTGCGGTAGCCAGGGTTTTCTAACCCGTATACTTGATCAGCCGGAAGGATGCTCGATAACGAATGAATGAGTGACTGTGTGCCTGCGCTTAAAATGAGCTGCTCTGGGTAGCATTTAACGCCTCGTGCAAGTCCGATCAGCCGGGCAATCGTTTCCCGCAGCTCATAAACGCCTTGTGGATGCGGAAGCTCACCAAAGGCTTCTTGGTGGAGGCTGATCGCCTTTTGTTCACTTTTCAGCCAGCTTTTAAAAGGGAAGTTTGCTGTATCAACGGAGATGTGTGAAAAGGAATACCAGTCGTCTCGCGCAATAGGCTCTTCCTTTAAATCCGCTGGAAGGGAAGAGGGTTTCAGCTGACCTGATTCATGAAACGTGTCTAGTGATTCCACAAAAAAGCCTTTGCGCTCAACCGAATATAAATATCCCTCGGCAAGCAGCTGTTGATAGGCGCCATTCACCGAATTGACGCTGACTTTTAATGTATCGGCTAACTCTCGTTTAGAGGGTAATTGATCGTGCGGCTGAAGATTTCGATTTAAAATTTCATCTTTAATTTTTGTATAGATTTGATGATAAATAAAGCCGTTTGCCCCTGTTGGATCTAGTTGAATTGTCAGCATCACGCCATTCCATCCTCTCTGATACCATCAAAAAAATGATATTGGTACTTTCTATCATACCAAAAAATATTCAGAATAATAAAAAAGACATAAAGGGGATGGATGACAATGAGTCAAACGACAACAAACCGTTTTTCAACAGAAGAATGGCAGGGGAAAAGAGATCAATACGTCGCAAGGGGCGTCAGTAATGGCAACCGTCATCTTGCAGGGAAAGGGAAGGGAGCCGAGCTGTTCGATATTGATGGGAATCGTTTTATCGATTTTGCAGGCGCTATCGGTACATTAAATGTAGGGCATTCACATCCAAAGGTTGTGGAAGCAGTCAAGGCACAGGCAGACAGTCTGATTCACCCAGGATTCAACGTGATGATGTACGAATCCTATATCGAATTGGCAGAAAAGCTATGCCACCTAACGCCAGGCGACCACGAGAAGAAAGCCATTTTCTTAAATTCAGGTGCAGAAGCTGTGGAAAACGCGGTGAAAATTGCCCGTAAATATACGAAACGACAGGCTGTTGTATCTTTTACAAGAGGCTTCCATGGCAGAACGAATATGACGATGAGCATGACGAGCAAGGTCAAGCCATATAAATTTGGGTTCGGACCATTCGCATCAGAGGTGTATCAAGCGCCGTATCCTTATTACTATCAAAAGTCTGAGGGATTAAGTGATGCGGCCTACGATGAGTACATCATTGATCAATTCAATCAATTCTTTGTCGCAACCGTTGCACCAGAAACAGTTGCTTGTGTGGTCATGGAGCCTGTCCAAGGGGAGGGCGGATTCATTGTACCATCGAAGCGCTTTGTACAGCACGTCGCTTCATTCTGTCAGCAGCACGGTATTGTATTTGTCGCAGACGAGATCCAAACAGGTTTTGCGAGAACGGGGAAATACTTTGCCATTGAGCACTTTGAGGTTGTGCCAGACTTAATCACTGTGTCAAAATCACTTGCAGCTGGCCTGCCGCTAAGCGGTGTCGTTGGCAGAAAAGAACTGCTTGATGCAGCGGATCCAGGCGAGCTCGGGGGAACGTATGCTGGAAGTCCGTTAGGCTGTGTGGCAGCATTAGCGGTTCTTGATATCATTGAAACAGAACAATTAAATCAACGATCTGAACACATTGGACAAGTCATTGAGGACAAAGCAAATGATTGGAGAACAAAGTACCCATTCATTGGAGAAGTCCGGAGATTAGGGGCAATGGCAGCAATTGAAATTGTGGAAGATCAAAGAACGCGTACACCTGATAAGAAAACAGCCGCAGCGATTGCAGCATATGCAAACGAGCATGGGCTGCTCTTATTAACGGCAGGGATTAATGGGAATATTATTCGCTTTTTAACGCCACTTGTCATCACAGATGAGCTGCTGCATGAAGGATTAGGGATCATCGAGGACGCCTTCAAAGCACGCTAAACAACAAAGGGGGATGGTTGTATGCAAAAACAAGAAATGGCAAAAACCATGTCGCAGTCAGACGTAATGTTTTTGTCCATTGGTGCAATGCTTGGCTGGGGCTGGGTTGTACTTTCGGGAGATTGGATTTTAACAGCTGGATTTTTAGGAAGTGTGATTGCCTTTGTCATAGGGGGCATTCTCGTCATCTTTATTGGACTCACGTATGCCGAGCTTTCGTCGGCAATTCCAGAGACAGGCGGGGGGCTCGTCTTTGTCCAGCGGGCCTTTGGGATAAAATCAGCGTTCGTCTCCGCATGGGGCGTATTGTTTGGTTATGTGTCCGTCATTACGTTTGAAGCTGTCGCACTGCCGACAGTGATTGACTATGTCATTCCAACACAGCATGTTGGTTTCCTATGGAATATAGGGGGATGGGACGTTTATTTCACGTGGGTATTGATTGGATCTGGCGGTGCGTTATTTTTAACAGCTCTGAACTACATTGGCGCAAAGCCTGCTGCCATTTTTCAATCAGTGTTCACAGTGGCGATTATTCTGACAGGTTTTCTCCTTTTAGGTGGAGCGACGTTTAATGGCGATTTTGCAAACCTTGAGCCGATGTTTCAAGGCGGGGTTGGCGGTCTCATGGCCGTTTTAGTCATGATTCCCTTTTTATTCGTTGGATTTGATGTCATTCCGCAAGTGGCGGCAGAGATCAATGCACCGAAGAAGATCATCGGGAGAATCTTGATTATCTCCATCGTGAGTGCCGTTGTTTTTTATCTGCTCATTGTCTTTGGCGTATCGGCTGGGTTGTCAAAGAGCCAGCTTGAAGCCTCTTCACTGGCGACAGCAGATGCCATGGTACAGCTTCTCGGTCATCAAGCATTTGGGACAGTGCTTGTGATTGGCGGTGTAGCAGGGATTGTGACGAGCTGGAATGCTTTTATCATTGGTGCAAGCCGTATTTTATACGCAATGGCGGAAAGAGGCATGATTTCCAAATGGTTTGCGTATATTCATCCAAAGTATAAAACACCGACAAATGCGATTTTATTTTTAGGGGCATTGGCCTTTTTTGCTCCACTGCTAGGCCGCCCTGCCCTTGTCTGGATTGTGAATACAGGCGGTGTGGGAATTATCGTCGGGTACTTAATTGTGTCCATCGCCTTTATGAAACTTCGCAAAACAGAACCTGAGCTTGAGCGTCCATACTGCATTAAATATTGGCGGACGACAGGCGTTTTAGCCATCGGACTTAGTCTCCTTTTTCTTTCATTTTATTTTCCGGGGATGCCGGCGTCTCTGTCATGGCCAGCTGAATGGATCTTGCTTTTAGGTTGGGCACTCATTGGGTATATACTATATGTAATGAATCCAAGAACGAAGGGGAAGGTAGAGAATGACAAACGAACTCAAAGTGTATAATCCTGCAACAGGGGAAGAGATTGCTTCAGTTGCTCAGCATACAAAAGAACAGATCGAAGACGCGATATCTCGCTCACACAAAGCATTTAAAACGTGGGCAAAAACGTCCGCCCATGATCGTGCAAATATCATCCGCAAGTGGTTTGATCTCATGATCGAACATAAAGAAAGGCTTGCCAAAATCATCACGGAAGAAAATGGGAAGCCTTATCAAGAAGCATTAGGGGAAATCGTCTATGCAGCTGGATATATTGAATGGTATGCAGAGGAAGCAAAGCGAATCTATGGCAGAACCATCCCGTCTCATACGACAAATAAGCGTCTTTTCGTCACAAAGCAGGCAGTCGGTCCTGTCGCTGCGATTACACCGTGGAATTTCCCTGCGGCGATGATTACGAGAAAGGCAGCACCAGCACTTGCGGCGGGCTGTACGTTTATTGTGAAACCTGCTGAAGACACGCCGCTCACGGCCATTGAACTTGTGAAATTAGGACATGAAGCCGGGATTCCAGAGGATGCTCTGCAATGGGTTGTTGGAGATGGAAAAGAAGTTGGTGAAATCTTCACAGATAGTCCATTGATTCGCAAGATCACGTTTACAGGCTCAACGCCAGTCGGAAAGCATCTGATCAAAAACAGTGCGAGCACAGTGAAACACGTATCGATGGAACTTGGCGGTCATGCCCCGCTGATCGTAGACAAGGATGCAAATCTTGAACTGGCTGTGAAACAAGCAGTAGCATCTAAGTTCCGCAATGCAGGACAAACCTGTGTCTGTGCCAACCGCTTAATTGTACATGAGGAGATTCATGAAGCGTTTGCTCAAGCGTTCAGCAAAGAAGTGAAAAAGCTGAAAGTGGGAAATGGGTTTGAAGAAGGCACATCAATCGGCCCAATTATCAATAAGCGCGGCTTTGATAAAATTGTCGGCCAAATTCAAGATGCAGTGGATAAAGGGGCGAAAGTGCTTGTCGGCGGCGATACGGATTTTGACGATGAGAAGTCATATTATTTTGTTCAGCCAACGGTGCTCACACATGTCGATCCTTCGATGAACATCATGCATGAAGAGACCTTTGGTCCTGTGGCACCGATTACGACGTTCCAAACATTAGATGAGGCGATTGAATTAGCCAACGATACACCTTTTGGACTTGCGGCATATTTCTTTACAGAGAATTACCGGAACGGACTCTACATCTCAGAGAATCTTGATTACGGTATTATTGGCTGGAATGATGGCGGCCCATCGGCTGTTCAGGCACCTTTCGGCGGTATGAAAGAGAGTGGAATTGGTCGTGAAGGCGGTATTGAAGGCATCGAGCCATATTTAGAAACAAAATATGTATCCATAGGTTTAGATGGATAATGAATGATTGAGACTGACCGAGAAACCTCGGCAGTCTTTTTTTATTAAACAGCTGGCGGGAAGAGTTGATCCACTGTTTCTTTCGTTTCCTGGAGGATTTCGTGGATATAATCAGCAGATGCTTGATCCATGCTGCTAAATAAAAGCCGTTCGACAGGCTCAACACCGATAAAACTGAAGACTTCTGTATCAGTTGTCATGTGATGGGAAGGGGGAACGATCATATTGGAATCAAGAAAGGTCCTTGGGGCATCGTGTGTGTTGATAATAACACCTTTTTTGTCCCGAAGCAGATTTTCAATAGCCCCGTGCTCATTTACCTGATAAGCAAATCCCTCCGAAAAGACGCGCTCCACATAGCCCTTTAGCATAGCCGGCAAGCCTGTCCACCATATCGGAAAAATAAACGTCAGAACATCCGCTTGTTGAATAAGCATCTGCTCTGTTTGAATGGCGATCGGCACATCACCGCGTTTGATCGCAGCCTTTTCCGCTATGGTGAGCTCTGGCTGAAAGCCGAGGGCATAGACATCACGAACAGTCACATCATGACCATTGTTCAAAAGAGTGCTCACAACAAGATCTAATAGGGTTTGATTTAAGCTTTGCTGGGGATGAGCAAATATAATTAGATGGTTCATCTCATAGCCTCCTAGGTGATCATCTGTCTCATTATGGCATGCGCCTGCATCCTATTCAATCCTATATTGGAAATGATAGGTTGGGAAAATAAAAAACGATCGCTTGTGAAAAACGATCGCTCATGTATGATTTACTTCTTTCTAAAAGCAAGACCAAGCGCAATAAGTGCTACGACTAGAGCGGCAATGGACAGGCCAAGGACAAGTGGTGAGGAAGAAGTGGACGCTGTTTCAGACGCCTTTTCTTCTTTTGGTTTTTCTTGACCATGTGAATCCGTTAAGGTATTAGATGCAACAATGTTTGTGATGGAATGAGGTTTATCAGCGTCTTGATCGCCAGTCCATTCAACGACCGTTCCATCTTTATAATATTGATACGCATCCCATGCAGCTTCACCTGCTTTTTCAGGGTTTTTTGCCACAAAAACGAATTGTTGGAACTGTCCAGCAAGCACACCATCACCCGTTGCTTCCCAAGTGACTCTTGTCACCTTGCCATCTTTCTCTTCAGTTGTTGTTTTCCAGCCAGGTACTGGCTCGTATTGTTGGAACTCTACGCCTTTAGGCATTGTGATGACAACCTTTGTTGTCGGGCTGTCACTTTCAGAAGGTACTTTTAACGTATAAGTTTCCCAAGCGTTTGTCGCAGACGTATCAGGTTTGACTGTCACGTGCGCACTCACAGGAATCGCCAGTAAAAATGAAGCGAGAAGCATTGGTAATAAAGCTTTAACGTATTTTTTCATGTGATCTAAACTCCTTTTAGTTTCTTCTAATAAATGTGGTATCGATCTTTTCAAAAGAACCAGTCAACGCATGGATGTCAATTTTCCAAGTGCCTTTTTCATTTAATAAGAGATTTTCAGCAGAGAAATGTCCATTTTTTAATCGTTTCAGCTGAAATTCACTCGGGGACTCATCACCGAACAAGGCAACTTTATGGATCTTGGCTGTCACAGATTGAATGTCAGTGATCGTTTGTCCATCCTTCTTTGTAAATGCCACCTCAAATGTATTTTTCCCAGGGGCATTCGGGGTAATGCTCAAGGACACAATGTCACGATGCTCCACTTGGTTTGCGCCGAAGAACGGCTCAGGTGCAGGCGGAGGAGGGCTCGGAATATTGGTGAATACAGCTGTTAATAACAAAATAGCAATTCCGATAATCCACTCAGCTCGTAACGAAACGTTTTGTTTCTGTTTCTTTTCCCATCTCAGCATCAAGTAGTGGACAAGTCCAAGGAGGCCCATGATGATAAATAAACCAAGCTTGATTAAAAAGGTTCGTCCGTATGCTGATTCGAATAGTGCATCAAACGATTGCAAAATAAAGATCGCATTCACAAATCCTGAAAACACAATGAGTCCAACAGAAAGCAGTGCCCACGGATGAAAGGCTGTCAGTGTCCTGCGTATGAGCGGCTGATCTTCATCTGGCAGCTTCTTCATTAATAGAAGGACAATGGCTGTTAAACCACCGACCCAAATGGATGCAGAGACGAGATGGATGAAATCAAGTGACGTTGTCAGTATTTTATTATCTGTTGCTGCTGGATGACCGATTTGTGCTTTCAGCCAAAGGAGCACCGTGAAAATGAGCAGCGGGAACAGCCATACCCGAAAAGAAGTGAAGTTCCCTTTTTTCAGCGCCACAATGGTCCAAATGGCAAGAAGAACAAACGATGCCATGAGCATCATCCACAGACTCCCGCCAGAAGTCGACGCAATGGTTTCTTGTAAAAGCGATGGTTGAAACGCCCCCCAAAAGGACACGCCTGCTGCTGATTTTGTTTGAATCGGCAGCTGGAACACGAGTGCTCCGCCCATCATGATAAGTGACAATGTCAGAAGCCACTTCATTCGTTTAGCTAATGCGTGTGAAATGGATGCTTTAAACCAAAACAGTCCAAACAAAATGGTTCCGAGGAATAAGCTGAACGACGTATAAAGAAAGGCTTTGTCAATGGTCGAAGCCATATCGATGGATTCATTCGATTGACCTTGATCTAATTGGTCAAATCCTCCATCCGCTTTTCCAATACTAAACGGGATCATGCCAGAGACAGAGTGTCCATCCGCAGATACCGCATTCCACTGAATGGTGTAAATCCCTTTTGGTAAATCCTTTTTTAATGCAGCTTCCATGATCTTTTGATCTTGAATGACCGTATCTCCCTTATCCACACGATCACCTTTTGCATTGAACACCTTAATGGCATGAAATCCGCTTTCGATTCCTTCACTAAATGTGATAGAAACTGAAGGAGGCTGCTTATCCAGCTCTTCATTTGCCGCTGGATTCGAGCTCACCACGTATGCATGAGCAAATGCTTCCTTTGGAATGAAAAAAGCGAACAAGAAGATAAGAAGCAGAAGCCACTTACTATTTTTCAACAAGGTGAATAACCGCCTTTCTACCTATGAAAATGTCTCATGTATCAGAAAGAAAGCGGCAGTAAACTATGAATCACAGAAAAAACCGCTCTTCCTATTGTGCCGCCCACTCTAAAAGGTAAACGAAACAACAGCAAGATGGTTCACTTTTTCTGGATCGTGTCTGCGCAGACGTTTCTTGAATGAATAGGTTTGATCAATATAAGCCTATTCGATTTAAGAAGAGGAAACAAGAAGTGACCATTTGAAAGTTGTGAAATTCCAATGAATTTTGCGCCAAAACAACGGCATATCAACCTTTTCACCTGTTATAACCTGTGATCTGACAGAGAATTCACATCATTTTTCAATTTTGTCACACACTATGTGACAAAGTGACGTTTAGTTTCAATTGAAGGGAAAGTGAAAGCGTTTTACGATAGGGATAAGGGCTTCACTGACACTTGTTCTTATATCTTTTGACCTATAAAGCCCTGAATAATGGGAGAGAAGAAAGGAGTTTTCACAGATGCAGGAAAAAAGCGGATTCCGTGTAAAAGTACAGCGCTTTGGAAGCTATTTAAGCGGTATGATTATGCCGAATATTGGAGCGTTTATCGCTTGGGGACTTATTACAGCTTTGTTCATTCCGAGTGGTTATTTTCCAAATGAACAATTAAATACACTCGTTGGACCAATGATCAACTACTTACTGCCGCTATTAATCGGTTACACAGGCGGTAAGCTCGTATATGACCACCGAGGCGGAGTACTCGGTGCAACCGCTACGATTGGGGTCATTGTCGGTTCGGACATCCCAATGTTTTTAGGTGCCATGATCATGGGGCCGCTTGGCGGTTATCTCATTAAGAAAATTGACCAGCTGTTCAAAGATCGAATCAGATCAGGCTTTGAAATGCTTGTGAATAACTTCACGGCAGGTATTCTAGGTGCCATTCTTGTCGCAATTGCTTTCTACGCAATCGGCCCAGTGGTACTTGGTCTTAATAAAGCCCTTGCGGCAGGTGTAGATATCATTGTCAATGCACACTTGCTTCCACTGGCAAGTATCTTCATTGAACCAGCGAAAGTATTGTTCTTAAACAATGCAATTAACCAAGGTATTTTAGGTCCTTTAGGGGTGGAGCAAGCAGCAAAAACGGGTCAGTCCGTCCTGTTCTTGCTTGAAACAAACCCAGGACCAGGTTTGGGTGTTCTTCTTGCGTATATGTTCTTTGGAAGAGGGAGTGCGAAGCAGTCTGCACCTGGTGCGATTATTATTCAATTTTTAGGGGGAATCCATGAAATTTACTTCCCGTACATCTTAATGAAGCCAAAGCTCATTTTGGCTGTCATTGCAGGGGGAGCAAGCGGTGTTCTGACCTTTACACTTTTAAATGCAGGATTAAAGGCTGTGCCATCACCAGGAAGTATTATCGCGCTCATGCTGATGTCTCCAAAAGGCGGCCACCTTACCGTTCTAGCAGGTGTTGTGGTGGCAGCGATCGTATCCTTCCTTGTCGCTTCTGTGATTTTAAAAGCGTCCAAGGCAGCAGATGAGGATCTAACAGCAGCAACAGAAAAGATGCAAGATATGAAAGGGAAGAAAAGTGCAGCAGCAGCTGCTCTAACTGCACAAAAGGAAGAAGCTCAAGGAAGCGAGCAATCAGCATCTCCGAGTGATGTCAATCCAGCTGACGTGAACAAAATTATCTTTGCCTGCGATGCAGGAATGGGCTCAAGTGCGATGGGCGCATCCATCTTAAAGAACAAAGTCAAAAAGGCAGAGCTTGATATTGACGTGACAAACACATCCATCAGCAACATTCCAAATGATGCCGATGTGGTCTTTACCCATAAGGATTTAACAGACAGAGCGAAGGCAAAACTTCCAGCAGCTGTGCATATCTCAGTTGATAATTTCTTAAACAGCCCGAAATACGATGAGCTGATTGAGAAGTTGAAAAAATAACATGACGAAACGGGTTGAGTTCAATTTTTCCTGATTGAACTCCCCGTTTTGGTTGTTTTCCTGATTTTCCATTCTAAAAAAGGTGTGTGATCATTCATGAAACAAGTACTTTCAAAAGACAATATTTTTCTAAACGAACAAGCAGGCTCTAAAGAAGAAGCCATTAAAAAAGCAGGCGAAGTCCTAGTGGCTAACGGCTATGTCACAAGCGATTATGTCGACAAAATGTTTGAAAGAGAAAATATCTCTTCTACATTTATGGGAAACGGGATTGCGATTCCTCATGGAACAGAGGATGCCAAAGCCGCTGTCCTTCATTCAGGGATTTCAATCATCCAAATTCCAGATGGCGTTGAATATGGAGAAGGAAATATCGCCAAAGTCGTATTTGGTATCGCTGGGAAAAACAACGAGCATCTCGATATTCTTTCTCAAATTGCAATTGTCTGTTCAGAAGAAGAAAATGTAGAACGCATCATTCATGCAAAGGATCAGGATGAACTGATCGCCATCTTTAACGAGGTGAACTAACATGAAGGCACTTCATTTTGGAGCAGGGAATATTGGCAGAGGGTTTATCGGATCTTTGTTAAAAACATCAGGCTTTGAGCTTGTGTTTACCGATGTAAATGAAGCGGTGATCCACGAGCTGAATGAAAGAGGAGAATACACGGTCGAACTCGCAGCACCAGGACAGAAGCAAGAAGTAGTAGGTCCTGTTTCAGCGATCAATTCCGCGCAAAATCCAGCGGCATTAACAGAGGCCGTTGCACAAGCCGATTTGATTACAACAGCTGTTGGACCAGCCGTACTGAAGATCATTGCTTCATCTATTGCTGATGGATTAAAACAAAAAAAGCCGGACCATATCATCAACATTGTTGCGTGTGAAAATATGATTGGGGGCAGCTCTCATTTAAAAGAAGCCGTCTTCTCTCATTTAACAGCAGATGAACAAGAAGCGCTGTCACGTACAGTTGGTTTTCCAAACGCTGCCGTTGACCGCATTGTTCCTATTCAGCACCATGAGGACATTCTGAAAGTATCAGTCGAACCATTTTTCGAGTGGGTCATTGATGAGACGGGCTTTATTGGAGATGTTCCTCAAATTGACGGAGCGACCTTTGTACAAGATTTGACGCCATATATTGAACGTAAGCTCTTCACTGTCAACACAGGACATGCACTAGCTGCTTATGTCGGGTACCAGCAAGGTGTCCAAACGATTAAAGAAGCCGTCGACACGCCAGAGATTCGTCAAATTGTCGAAGGCGCACTTCACGAAACGGGCAGCTATTTAATTGACACATATGGCTTTCAAAAAGAAGAACATGATGCGTATATACAAAAAATCATCAAACGATTTGAAAATGCCTTTATTTCCGACGAAGTGACTCGTGTCGCACGTTCCCCGCTTAGAAAGCTGGGGACAGATGACCGCTTAATTGGTCCAGCGAAGAAGATCAAACAGCCAGTTTATTTAATCAAAGGCATTGCCGCAGCTTTGGCTTACGACTTTGCAGAAGATGAAGAAGCCGTTCGCATGCAAGCTTTAAGAAAAGAAAAAGGCATTGAAGGTGTGCTAGAAGAGGTATGTGGACTCACGCCAACAGACGATCTCTATCAAGCCATTCTCAAAGAAACAGCTCTATAATCAAAAAATCCCTTTTCAACATGTGAAAGGGATTTCAGCGTGTAGACAAACCCTCGCATTCGGTGTCAGTCCTGCGTGCCGGTGCTCACGAATGTCAAATTCGCTCCGCTCCAGTACTCGTCCTTCCTAGACTTCAAAGGTTTTCTATCACGCTGACCAGAAGACAAAGGACTAAAATAAAGATCATTTTAGCCCTTTGTCAACAATCTGAAAATCCCTTTCCAACATGTGAAAGGGATTTTTTCTATGACTTTTTTAATACTTTTCCCCGCTGGACGATATATGAAGTAAGGGGGAATTTGAACATGAAAAAGAAAGCGTTTGCTTCAAGAAGTGTCTTTTTTCAATTAATGTCTGCTATTATCGTGATGACGATTTTAACAGGCGGATTTGTTGGAACAACGGGATATTTGCTAGCGAAAAATGTATTAATTGATGCAGGGAAAGCAGATCTAAAGCACATCGTCAGCGGAGCGATGGCCACACTTGAACAATTGAATGACCGTGTGGAGAAAAAAGAACTGACGCTTGAACAGGCGCAGGAACAAGCCCGCATTTACTTAAGCGGGCCTAAAAACGACAACGGGAAAGGATACCAATTTCAAAAATCAGATTTTATCTATAAAAATAAAGGCTATCTCGTCGCATATGGAGCGGATTATTCATCACAAGTCCATCCTGTCAACGACATTGGCGTCATCCCGGATAATACGACCAATCGTCAAAAAATGGTCGCTGGAGCCACAGCAAAAGGCGAGGGAGCCCACTATGTCACCTATATGGATAAAGACGATGCAACTGGGGAAGAAAAGCAAAAGCTGGCCTATATGAGCCAGTTCACGCCGTGGAATTGGAGTGTAGGAATTGCCGTATTCCAGGATGAATTTTATAAAGAGTTAGAGCAGATGAAGCTCTATATTATTCTGATTACAGCGGGTGTTGCTCTCCTGAGTCTTGGGGTCTTTTATTTGGCCGCGCGAGGAAAAGTCAGGCTGCTCAAGCAAGTCACCGCTGCTTCAAAAGAAATTGCGGCGGGTAATATTGAGCGCATGAACTTAAAGGAAACAACGGATGAAATCGGACAGCTGGCAACAGGCTTTAACCATATGTCTGGAGAGCTCAGAGCACTTGTGAGCGGTTTGCAGGAAACGAGCAGTCAACTCGTCGAATCAGCGACAGATTTATCCGCGATATCTGAAGAAACATCAGCCAGCAGTGAAGAAATTGGCCGAGCGATTGGAGACATATCGACTGGTACGCTTCATCAGGCATCTGATCTTGACGTAGCCAATCAACAAATGACCCAGTTCAATCAATCCATCGAAAACGTCAAAGAACAAAGCGATCAAATTAAACGAATTTCTGACCAATCGAATCAGTCATCACAGCAGGGCCAGCAAATTGTTCAGCAATTAAAACAATCAAATGAACAATCAATTCAGGCATCTCAAGGCATTAGAACAGGGATCGAGCAGTTAAGTACAAAAGTGCAGGATATCTCTCAAATCACAGATACGATTGAAAGCATTTCAAATGAGACCAATTTACTTGCACTGAATGCGAGCATTGAGGCAGCCCGCGCAGGAGAGCATGGCAAAGGCTTCTCAGTTGTGGCGAGTGAAGTGCGGAATTTAGCTGAGCAGACAAAACAATCAGCGGTTCAAATTCAGCAAATGATTCAAGGCATTAAAGAAGAAACGACTGCAACAGCCGGCATGATGTCCAACACAATGGATCGTTTTGCAGAGTTAGATGAGGCGGTACACGCAACAGAACATGAATTCAATGCCATCTCTACATCGATTTCACAAACCATTGTCGAAACAAATGCGATGACAAAAGAGCTGAACGCACTGCTGGAGCAAAACGATCTCATCACAAAAGCGATGCATGGTGCGGCACATATTTCTCAAGAAAATGCTGCTGCTATTGAAGAAATCACAGCATCTACAGACGAACAAGTGACAGCCATCTCCAATGTGGCCAAGGCAGCAGAAAGACTCAATGAGCTGAGTATGCGATTAAATCAGGATATTGCACGTTATCGTCTATAAATCATTTTGACTGCGTGTCTCGCGTAAGGTAGTATGAAGTTAATGAAACCCTGCTCACAGGATAAAAAAAGGAGTGTTCCAGTCATGAAAAAGAAAATATTGATGTTCTTGTCTTGTGGCTATGGATACTCCACTGCTGTTTTCTTCTAGAATAGAGAGACATTAGTGAAGTCTGTCTACATGATGAAGAATCTAGCAGAAAAATCATAGTGAGTGAGGGATATACATGGAAAAAATCACGAGGAAAAACCCAGAATGTATGCCGAAACCAGTGGGCAACTATAGTCATATCACAAGAGTGCCAAAGGGTGCGGGGTTATTTGTTACATCGGGTCAAGTAGGAACAGATATGGATGGGCAGATACCATCAAGCTTAAACGACCAAGTAACAAATACATTTGAAAATATTAAAAAAGTCCTTGAGTCAGAAGGATTGAATGAAGAGCATGTGATCAAGGTCAATATATGGGCAACAGAAGAAATCGACTGGGATCACCTATATCCTCAGTGGGATGCCATCTTCAAAACAGCTTACCCGTCTATGACGGTTGCTTATGTATCAGCATTAGGATGGCCTGAGCTGAAAATTGAAATTGAACTATGGTGTGCCGATATTTGATCAAAAAAAGAACAGTGCAAGCTGTTCTTTCAGCGTGTAGACAAACCCTCGCATTCGGTGTCAGTCCTGCGTGCCGGTGCTCACGAATGTCAAATTCGCTCCGCTCCATTACTCGTCCTTCCTAGACTTCAAAGGTTTTCTATCACGCTGAAAAGAAGACAAAGGGCTAAAATAAAGTTCATTTTAGCCCTTTGTCAACAATCTGAAAGAACAGTGCAAGCTGTTCTTTTTTTCATGAGTATTTATGAAACAGCTTTGATTCGCTTTGTGATCAATCCAGCGAGAAACGTAAAGACTGTATAGATGATGACCCAAATGAGAAAGGATTCATCCCCGCCAATATATGTGAACATCAGGATGACACTCGCTAACAGCACAATCAAAGTTGGCATCCAAACCTTCTTCAAAAGCAGCGTGCCGAGAATGCCAATCAGCACGGAGATAATGGGAAAGCCAAATACAATGAATAACACAAAGACAGCCATACCGCTAACTCCTTTTTATCAAGTGTTTACATCAAAACATATAAGACTGCCGCAGCCATATGCGGAAGTGCAAAGATCATAAAAAGAAAAGCCGTATCAAGACGCCACATGCGGTGCTCTTTTGTTTCAGAGTGATAGGCTGCTCGTGTTTCTTCCCCGTTTGTCCATGCACCCATTAAAAATCCAGACACAACGATCCCAATAATAGCGATCCCACCACTGACAAACCCAATCCACTCATGGTGCTGCAGAATGATAGCGGCACTGCAAATCACAATCATTGAGCAAACACCGGCGAAAAAAGCATGTTTTTTTCTCATTCCGGTTCACTCCCTTCAAAGAAGACATTAGGAGATGGCATCACATATTTCAATGAAATGACCATCAGGATCAGACACATAAGCGACGGTTTGACCCCATGGTTTTTTTGCAGGTTCTTTGATGATAGGTACCCCTTTTTCCTTCATTGACGTAATCGTTTGTTCCACATCGTCGACGACAAAGCCAATCTCAAAGGTTTGAGACGAGCTATTCGCCTCTGGAACAGGTAATCCAAGTGCATCTTTTACATCTTGGCGCGAATTAATGGATAAGGTCACTTCTCCAGTATCAAACTCAACATAGGATTCAACCCTCAGTTTGATAGGGAAACCAAGTACATGCTGATAGAAATGAATACTCGCCTCAACATCGTTTACATATAGAATGGTATATTTCATTTTCATGTGAAAAACTCCTCTCTTCATATACGTGTCAAAACCGGAAAGGTTTCCCACCTATTTTATCATACAGGAAATAAGACGCATCTAATTCCAAAAAAAACAATATTTCTAGCTGAATAGACTTGAAAAACAAAAAATGGTGACTTATGATAAAAATGTAAAATGAGAAAAAATAGGGGGATTACACATGTTGAAAAAAATCATGTTGGCTGTCTTGTCTTTAGGTCTTTTACTAAGCTTTACACAAGTCGACACCCACACAGCGGATGCAAAGACAGTCAAGTACAAAAACTGCAAAGCACTCAACAAGGTTTATAAAGGCGGAGTGGCGATCAGCAAAAATACGAAAAACAAAGGCGGCAAAACAAAGTACAAGCCTTATGCATCAAAAGCGCTTTACTTAAAAAATAAACACCTCGACCGCGATAAAGACGGTATTGCTTGTGAACGCTAAACACATGTGAAAAGACCTGTAACAAGGTCTTTTTTTCTATGGGATCAATCTCGTCCCTTTGTGCCAACATCGTCTTTATATTAAAATAAAGATAGTTTCAAAAAATGATACAAAGTGGGGTACTCAATTTGCCAACACAAGCTGATAAGAAAGACATCCGATTGATTGCCATTGATATGGATGGCACACTATTAAATAGTGAGCACGTCATTCCTGAGGAAAATAAACAAGCCATTAAAGAAGCAGAAGCGAAAGGGGTCCATGTCGTCATTAGCACAGGGCGTACGCTGATAACTTGCCGAGAGCTTGTGGAGCCGCTCAAACTCTCCTCCTATCTTGTGACAGCAAACGGAAGTGAAATTTGGGATTCAAATTTTCAGCTGATCGAACGAGATCTGCTCCATCCTGATCACGTCCAAATGATGTGGGATCTAAAAAACAGGTACGAAACCGATTATTGGGCTTCCACTGTGGATAAAGTGTGGAGAGGTGAATTCCCGGACCGAATACATGACCATGAATGGCTAAAATTTGGCTTTGATATTCATGATGATGACGTTCGTGAGGAAGTGCTCAATACATTGAAAACAAATGAGCATCTAGAGATCACAAATTCAAGTCCAACCAATATCGAAGTCAATGCGGCAGGCATTAACAAAGCTGCGGCACTTGCAAAGGTAGCAGAACGTATTGGCTGTACAATGGACAACGTCATGTCACTTGGCGACAGCCTAAATGATATGGCCATGATTCAAGAAGCCGGATTAGGAATTGCGATGGGAAATGCGCAAGAAATCGTGAAAGAAGCCGCTGATTGGATTACGGCTCCTAATACAGAACACGGTGTAGCAAAAGCTATACAACATTGGGTGCTATCTAAATAAAAAGGCGAGAGGACATCCCCTCTCGCTTTTTTGCTTTCTCCTAGTTCTATTGTTATGTTTTCTGACAATTTCATGTGCAGTCTCTCCAAAGTTGGTATAATCAATATAAATTCGAATATTCGGACTTGTGATTCCGTATTTCGGAACATTAAGGAGGGGTCCTATGTATCAAGTGGATATCAACTGTGATTTGGGAGAAAGCTTTGGTCAATACACAATCGGTGCAGACGAACAAATTCTTGAATATGTTACCTCAGCCAACATTGCTTGCGGTTTTCATGCAGGAGATCCAACGGTAATGAGAAAGACGGTCAGAATGGCGCTAGATAAAGGGGTTCAAATCGGTGCGCATCCAGGTTTGCAAGATTTAGTCGGCTTTGGCAGACGTCCAATGGCCATCTCGGCAGAGGAAGCCTATGATCTCGTCATTTATCAAATTGGCGCTCTATCAGCCTTTCTAAAAGCAGAAGGCGGCAAGCTGCAGCATGTCAAACCACACGGTGCTCTCTACAACATGGCGGCTAAAAATACTGAATTATCTGAATCAATTGCGAAGGCTGTATATGATGTTGATCCGAACCTTGTGTTATTTGGTCTGTCTGGCAGTGAACTCGCGTTAGCAGGTGAAAAAATAGGTCTTCAAGTGGCACATGAAGTCTTTTCTGATCGGACGTATCAAATTGATGGGACACTAACGTCCCGCCGCGAACCACATGCACTCATTGAAAAGGATGAGCTGGCGGTCGAGCAGGTCGTTCGTATGGTACGAGAAGGAAAGGTTCGGACAGTTCAAGGGGAAGATATTCAGCTCAAAGCAGATACGGTTTGCATTCACGGAGACGGCAGCCATGCGCTTCAATTTGCAAAAACCATTACAGCGAAGCTAAAAGAAGCCAATATTCACATCGGGGCCTTTCGATAAAAAACGACATCAAAGGGGGAAACAGCATGAAAACAGAGAAAATCAAAAACATGAAGGCGCCAAAGGGAAACCGGTCTATGCTGATGGGCGCAGCCTTCTTAATGGCTACGTCCGCCATCGGACCGGGATTTTTAACACAAACAACCGTGTTTACACAGCAGCTTGCAGCTAGCTTTGGATTTGTCATTTTGATCTCCATTCTGTTAGATATTTTTGCACAAACAAATGTATGGCGCATCATTGCCGTCTCAGAAAAACGAGGGCAGGATATTGCAAATATGGTTCTGCCGGGTCTCGGTTATGTGCTAGCCTTTTTGATTGTCATTGGTGGTCTCGCCTTTAACATCGGAAATATCGCCGGTGCTGGTCTCGGTTTTCAGGTCATTTTCGGTGTCGATCCGCGAATCGGAGCAGGGGTCAGTGCTGTCATTGCTATTCTGCTTTTCGTGATCAAAGAGGCTGGAAAAGCGATGGACCGTTTCACACAGATAGCCGGCTTTGTCATGATTGCTCTTATGCTGTATGTGGCCATTTCAACCGCTCCACCAGTTGGAGAAGCAGCAGTGAGAACATTTGTCCCAGAGAAAATTGATATTTTGTCGATTGTGACACTTGTGGGCGGAACAGTAGGCGGCTATATCGTCTTTGCTGGTGGTCACCGCCTGCTGGATGCTGGTATTAAGGGAAAGGATGCACTGCCGCAAGTGACGAAAAGCTCCATTTTCGGTATCTTGATTACATCTGTGATGCGTGTTGCTTTATTTTTAGCGGTTCTGGGAGTTGTCTCAAAAGGCTTACAGATTGATCCATCGAACCCGCCTGCTTCAGTTTTTCAACTAGCATCTGGAAATATCGGGTATAAAATGTTCGGGATTATTATGTGGGCTGCGGCGATTACTTCGGTCATTGGAGCGGCATACACATCTGTCTCCTTTTTTAAAACCTTCTCGCCAAAAATTGAGCAAAATCAACGCGGCATTATCATCGGATTTATTGCCCTCTCGACCATCTGTTTTATTACGATCGGAAGACCTGTGAACATATTGATTTTGGTTGGGGCGATAAATGCAATGATTTTGCCGCTGGCACTTGGAACATTGCTTATTGCGGCCTATAAAAAAGAGATTGTCGGTGATTATCGTCATCCATTCTTTTTGACAGTGTCAGGTGCGTTTGTTGTCGTCATCATGGCTATTATGAGCGGGTATACAATCATGAATGAAATCCCGAGATTATGGAGCTGATTCAGATGAATGCATATCAAACTTGTGAGCCTTCACAGTTTAGGGAATTGATTCGCAAAAAGGAGATCACAGGACCAACAGCAGGCTTTGCAGAGGGATTTGCTCAAGCCAATTTAATGATTGTCAAAAAAGAACTTGCCTTTGATTTTCTTTTATTTTGTCAGCGGAATCCGGCTGCATGCCCCTTGATTGATGTGCTGGAGCCAGGTGATCCAGTGCCAAGGCGGTCAGCGCCTCAAGCGGATATTCGAACGGATTTTCCAAAGTACCGTATTTACCGAAAAGGGATTCTTCAGCAAGAGGTGACAGATATCTCCTTTTATTGGGAGGATGATATGGTTGCCTTTCTCATCGGATGCAGTTTTACGTTTGAGCACGCGCTCATGCTGAATGATATCCCTGTACGTCATATTGAAGACGGTCATAACGTGCCGATGTATGAAACGAATCTTTCCTGTGAACAGGCAGGGGTGTTCCATGGCCCGATGGTTGTCAGCATGAGACCCATTCCGGCGCATCAAGTCACAAGAAGTGTTCAAGTGACGTCTAGATTTCCTTCAGTACATGGCGGTCCCATCCATATAGGTGACCCTGCTGTAATTGGAATCGCAGATGTGGATAAACCAGACTTTGGAGAACCGTCTGTTATGAAAGAAGGAGAAGTCCCGGTGTTTTGGGCATGCGGTGTGACGCCGCAAGCCATTGTCATGCACACAAAACCAGACATTGCGATCACTCATGCACCCGGTCATATGTTCATCACAGACCGAAGAGATCAGCAGCTCGGAGTGCTGTAGAAAGAGAGGTGTCCTCAAGTGGCGTTTTCAACGATAAAAGATTCTATCACCTTCCACCCGCTAGGAGATGCAGCGATCGTCATTCAAGCTGGCGCCGACATACGTGAAGAGATTCATGAGCGTGTTGAGCAGCTGTTCGCATGTATTGAACAGCATCCATTTGACGGATATGTTGAAGCCGTTCAGGCCTTTACAAACGTGACGGTTTTTTACGAACCATATACCGTTCATCAATCTGCTCATCTTGATCCACATGGCATGTCTCCATATGAATGGGTCAAAGCCTATATCCAAAAACTTCTTGAAGACAAATGGCAGGAGGGGTTTCACGCAAAGAGCCGCATCGTCGATATTCCTGTTTGTTACGGAGGAGCGCTTGGTCCTGATTTAGAAGAAGTCGCCCGCATCAATGGGTTGACACCTGAAGAAGTGGTGCGTATTCACACAGCAGGGACGTATCTTGTCTATATGATTGGATTTGCCCCGGGGTTTCCGTTTTTAGGCGGGCTTTCTGAAAAGATCGCAGCTCCGCGCAGGGAAACACCGAGAATGTCTATTCCGAAAGGGTCTGTGGGCATTGCGGGGAAGCAGACAGGCGTTTATCCGATTTCCACCCCAGGAGGCTGGCAGCTTATTGGACAAACCCCGCTGTCATTGTTTCGGCCGGATGATGAGATACCAAGTCTACTGAAGGCAGGGGATGAGGTCAGATTTGTCCAAATGTCTGAAAAGGAATTTTTCAGCATGAAGGAGGCAGAACGTTGAGTATTCATGTCATCAAGCCGGGGATGTTCACAACCATTCAGGATAAGGGGCGAAAAGGCTATCAGAAGTATGGCGTCTTAACGAGCGGCGGCATGGATCCGCTCTCACTCAGAATCGCCAACATCCTCACCGGAAACCAAGAAAATGAAGCCGTGCTGGAAATGACTTTGATGGGGCCAGGTCCTGTGTTTACGTGTCAGAAGGATCAGCTGATTGCAGTCACTGGCGCTGATGTGGAGATCGATATTGATGGAGAGCCAGCACCTTTATGGAAGCCGCTTTTTATTCGAGCAGGAAGCACCATCACCTTTGGGCCTTGTAAGAGAGGCTGCCGTTCCTATCTTGCTGTGGCAGGTGGATTCGACGTCGAGCCAGTCATGCAGAGCAAAAGTACCTATGTGAGAGCGGGGATAGGCGGACTGAAAGGGCGCACGCTAGAAAAAGGAGACATCCTGACCATTGGAGAGCCCTCTTCAGTAGCAGCGAGCCTGTTTCACATGCTAAAAAGCAAAGAGAAACAAGCGAGATATAGCGCCCCTGATTGGACAGTGAGCCATGCTCATTTCTTACCGCTGCGGAAATCACCAGTGATTCGGGTGTTGGCAGGCCGACATCTCTCTTATTTTCAGGAAGAATCTCAAACAGCCTTTTTTGAACAGCCCTACCAGGTCACGCCCCAATCAGATCGCATGGGATGCAGATTGAAAGGGGAACCCATTCGCTTAAAGCAAAAGCTTGAATTGATTTCAGAAGCTGTTGCCTTTGGCTCTGTTCAAATCCCTCCTGACGGCCAGCCAATTATACTGCTGGCAGATCGCCAAACAACAGGCGGATACCCGAGAATTGGAGAAGTGGCAACAGTAGATCTACCGCTCATTGCGCAGGCGATGCCTGGTGCGAACCTGTATTTTGAGCAAATCGACCATCATGAAGCAGAACAGGCACTATTCAAGCAAGAAGCGGAAATAAGAGAACTGACCGCAAGAATAAAGCTGGAAGCATTTTCGTTTTAGAAAAGGTGAGGAACATGCAAAACACAAATAAAACCGTTGTGAAATCAATGGAGATTTTGCGGCTTTTTATCACACACGAACAATTAACGTTAAATGAGATGATTGAGCTAGCCCAAATGCCAAAAACATCTGTACACCGAATGGCGAGCTCATTAGCGGATATGGGGTTATTAGAAAAGCATGATTCAGGTGTTTACCGGTTAGGATTGATGTTCCTTGAATATGGTCAGCTTGTAGCCGACCGCCTCGATATCCGGAAGATTGCGAGGCCTTTTATGGAAAGCTTACGAGATGAAGTGGGAGAAGCCGTACAGCTCATTATTCGTGAAGGAGACGAAGCCATTTACGTTGAAAAAATCGAAGGTACGCAGCCTGTACGGCTCTACACCGCTGTCGGCAGGCGATCTCCACTATATGCAGGAGCCTGTGCGAGAAGTATTCTCTCCTTTTTGCCAGAGAAAGAGAGACTGGCCTATATTGACTCGATCGAGCTAGGGAAAATCGGAATTGGAACCATCACAGATAAAGAAGTCCTGCGAAACATACTAGAAGAATCAAATAAACGAGGCTATACGTTAAGCTATTCAGAGCTTGAAAACTATACAGCTGCTATTGGAGCGCCTATTTTCAATCATCTCGGAGAAGTGGCCGCAGGCATTAGCATTGCAGGGTTTGAAGCAGGATATCAAAAGGAACGCCTGCCTTACTTAATTGAGCAGGTCAAAAAAGCCGCCAGCGGTATTTCGAGAGAACTAGGTTTTTCATCTAAACAAATAAAAAGCCAATGACCGTCAAGATCATTGGCTTTTTCTGTATAATTGATTAGAAAGTTTTTCCTAAAGCTTTTGCGCGTTCAATGGCATCTGCTTTAATTTGTTCTGCTTTCGCAGGCTCAGCATTGTGACCTTCAACAATAAGACCTTCGAAAGAAGGAATTCCGAAGAAGCTCGCAATTGTTCCAAGGTAACGGTGACCTGCTTCAAGCTCAGCTGCAGGACCTTCAGAGTAGTATCCGCCACGTGCTTGGATGTGTAGCGCTTTTTTGTCTGTTAATAAACCAACAGGACCTTGCTCTGTGTATTTGAATGTTTTACCAGCTACAGCAACAGAGTCGATGTATGCTTTAAGAACTGGTGGGAATGAGAAGTTCCAAAGTGGTGAAACAAATACATATTTGTCAGCAGAAACGAATTGATCGCTTAATTCGTTTAGGCGAGCAACTTTCGCTTGCTCCTCAGCTGAAAGTGTATCGAAGCCAGCACCAGATTGTAGCTTGCCCCAGCCAGCGAATACATCTGCGTCAATGTGAGGAATGTTTTCTTTGTACAAATCAATATGTACAATCTCGTCACTTGGGTTTGCTTCCTTATAAGATTCGATAAATGCTTTAGCAGTAGCCATACTGTAAGAAACTGTTTCATCATGCGGATGTGCAGTGATGTATAAAACTTTTGCCATAATTCATTCAATCCTTTCTGTTTCAGTGATTTTTTTTAGCGTATCCCAAAGATACACTGAATATGTGGCATCTTTAATCATATTGGAATGCTATGAAAAAGATGTAACAAGCACAGTTACATAAAAACTGATATTTTCATTGTAATCACAATGTAGTTTGAAGTCAAGGTATAAAGTCTCGAAATCAAGATAAAAAGTTTGTAAATTTTTCTGGAACGCATTGGAACACGAATTAAGTATAAAAAGCCTATTCCTATTGAACAAAAAATCGATCGAGATCGCAAGTAAAGAGTTTGTAAAGGCGTCTCATCCTGTGGATTTGAAAAAAAGATGAATGCCCCTAAGCCACCTGCTACAAGCATCTGTTCTCATTTTTCGTATATATAAGAGAAGGCAGGAGAGAGTGAGGGATAAGAGTGGGACGATCCTATGTTGCGATTGGAGATTCCTTAACGGTGGGGGTGGGGGCGCGTTTATTTGGCGGAGGCTTTGCCGAGCGGTTTAGGGCGATGCTTGAAAAAAAGCTGCATACGCCGGTCGAGCTGTCCGTTTTTGCGAAATCAGGGTTAACGACGGAGGAAATCTTACAGCTCTTCAAGCGGTCTGATGTGAGACGTGCTATTGCAAAAGCGGACATCATCACCATTACAGGCTGCGGGAATGATCTTGTTCAAGCTGTTCAGCAGTATGAAGAAGGTGGAGATGAAAAGAAACTGCTGCAAGCGACGCTGCATTGCCAAGCGAATTTCAGCAAAATGATTCAAGAAATCGCTCAGATCAAAAGAGGGCAGAAGCAGCCCTATTGCGTGTATCTCATGAATTTATATAATCCTTTTCCGCAAATACCTATAGCTGGGCGATGGCTGCAGCAATATAACCATCATCTTCGTTTGCTTGCAGCCAATCCGCATGTAGAAGTTGTGGATGTTTACCGCGCATTTGAAGGACATGAAAGAGCTTACTTATCGATTGATCAATTCCATCCGAACCATAAAGGATATGAAGCAATGGCAGAAGCATTGTTTCAACAATCCTCTAAACAGCTGTAATCCGGTGGGATTGCAGTTTTTTCATTCTTTTAAATGAAGGGCTGTTTCGATATGATAAAAGAAACGAAGACAAAAGAGGTGTATGTATGCAAGAGATCAACGCGTATTTTCATGAAATAAACGGAACAGCTTATGAGGTGGGAAAGCAGCAGGCTGGCTGGCTTAAGGAGAACCCTTTGCTAAAGACACAATATATTCGATCAGAACCGGTGGCAAAAGAGGCTGTGAAGGAAACGAAGCAGCTGCTTCGTCCCTATCTTCCTCAGTTAGATGAAGAGATCGCGGGGTTTTGTGATGAACTGCAATTGGATGAAACCTATTTGACCTTTTACTATTCATCGCATCTTCAGCCAGGCTGCTCCCATTGCGTGATGCAGGGAAAAAAGACGACAGATCAACAAACGGTGTTGCTGCGTAACTATGACTTTTCCCCGATATTTGATGATATGCGCCTTGTGTCTACACATGTAGAAGGCTCGGCCGTTCATACAGGCTCGTCACTGCTGTTGTTTGGCAGGTCTGACGGGATGAATGAGCATGGGCTTTCTGTGACATTCTCTGCATGCGGGCCGCCAATTGGCAATGAACCCGGCTTAAAGCCTACAGCCGTTGCTGGTTTGCAAGTATATCATGTGATTCGATCTGTTTTGGAATACTGTGAAACAGTTGAGGAAGCCATTCGTTCTATACAGGAAATGCCTGTTGCCTCAAATGTGCACCTCATGCTTGCCGATCGAAAAGGAGAGGCGGCTGCAATTGAAATGATGGATGGACAAAAAGCTGTTAGAAGACCGGAGCGTGGTTATATTGCAGCAACGAATCATCCGCTTGCTGATCAAACGGTAAAAGGGATGACCAAACACCATTCTGTCGTCAGGTACGAAATGTTAATGGAGGCTTTAGAAGAACAACGATCAAGCGATTCTCTCGTCAAGCTATTTCAGACAGAATATCCAGATGGTCTGACTGTGCACAATTATGAGGAGCTGTTTGGGACGATGCGAACTGTCATGTTCCGGCCGGAGGAAGGGGCGATGGATTATTGCTTTGGCTCTCCAGTATACAACCGAACTTATTCATTAAGAGCTGGGGGCACACTGCCCTTCCGTGAACAAAAGGTTCAATTTCATCAAAAGGAGTATGGACCATCATTTTGGAAAAACGTATGACCGGGACATGGTCTTTCATTTTTGTCACAGTCAATGTGCCAAAGTCAGATGAACTAAAGATTGCATCGCTTGTTGAAAGCGTTTTATATTAAGGTGTGACAATAGACCTATTTTTGCAGAAGGAGGCATTTCATGTACATAACGGCACGAGAACAGAAGATCATCAAATACATCATTCAGCAAAATCGTTATGTCACCATTCGTGAGATAGCCGATTCTGTTCAGGTGAGTACAAGAACGATTCATAGAGGACTAAAATCGATTAAACCCATATTAAAGAATTATGATCTTTCACTAGATAAACAGCCGGGGAAAGGCTTGAAGGCAGTCGGTGAACAGGAGGATAAACAGCGGCTTCTTGCTCATATGTCAAATGAGGATCAAATTGAATATAGCTCTGACGAACGGAAACTCTTAATATTATGTGCGCTGCTTGAAGCAAAGGAACCGGTGAAATTATATACACTCGCCGCCGACTTGCAGGTCACAAATGCGACCATCAGCTACGATTTAGATGAGCTGACGGACTGGATCGCTCCTTACGGCTTGCAGCTTATTCGAAAGCGCGGGTACGGCATTGAATTAAAAGGGCCTGAGGAAGCAAAACGAAAAATTGTCGGCAATCTCATTGTTGATCGGCTCGACATTCAATTATTTTTGGAAACGATTGAAATGAATATTAAGCATCGAACGAAGGCGACGGAAAAGGTGTTTGGCGTTGTCAGCAGAGGACAGCTGCTCAAGGTAGAAAGACTGCTCTTTCATTTGAAAAATCGACTGCCTCTCTCATTGTCTGATAGTGCATATATTGCACTTGTCGTTCACTTAACGTATGCCATCGAACGCATTCAGATTGGCGAAACCATTCGCATGGAAGAAGAAGAGCTGCTTGAATTAAAGCGGACGAAAGAGTTTCAATCATCACAGCGAATCGCAAGAGCACTTGAACGAATGTTTAATGTGGAGATTCCTGAAGCAGAGGTCGGATATATGACCATCCACCTGCGCAGTGCAAATCGCAGCTTTCAGTCAGAATATCGCATTGATGAGATTGAACTGGATATAGCGCTGAGAACGAAGAAGCTCATTGATTTTATTTCAAATAAAACCGGCTACCATTTAAATGAAAATGATTCATTGTACGAGGGACTCGTGTCCCATCTTGAACCTGCCATGAACCGTTTAAAGGAAAAGATGAGAATTTATAACCCGCTCACACAACAAATCAAAAAAGATTACTTTTTGCTTTTCATGGCGATTGAAGAAGGAGTCGAGCGTTTCTTTCCGGAGATTGAATTTCCAGAGGATGAAATTGCCTTTATTGTGCTGCACTTTGGCTCAGTGCTTGAAATCAAAAAAGAAGAAACAAAGATGCATGCATTGGTCGTTTGCTCAAGCGGAATCGGCTCCTCTAAAATGCTCGCATCACGGTTGAAAAAAGAGCTGCCAGAGATCGCTAAATTCGATCTATCTTCCTTGATGGAGCTAAAGGAAATTAATGCCGCGAGCTATGACATGATTGTATCGACGGTTCCTATTCCCTATGATCATATCGATTACATCATGGTCAGTCCGCTTTTAAATGAGGATGATGCCATGCGTGTGAAGGCTCATATTAAACGAAAGATTCCTTATATGATAGAGAAAAAAAGAACGAAAGAATCTGTCAAAGAGTCCGTGCAAGAAACCGTTGATATGATGGCGGTCGCAGAGCAGGTGACGAACTATATGTCTGTGATTCGCGGCATTTTGTCCCATTTTACGATAGAAAATAAGAAGACGCTGCCGCATCATGAGGCAACAATCAGACAGCTGCTTCGTCAGATTGAAAGTGAAGGATATGTAAAACATGCGGACAATGTCGCGACCAGCTTACTTGAACGTGAACAGCAAGGCGGTTTAGGGATTCCAGGTACTGAGTTTGCTCTTTTTCACTTAAAGCATGAATTCATCAAAGAGCCTATCTTTCATATCTATGATCTTGATGAGGCATACGAGGTCAAAAGCATGGATGGCGGTCAGCAGATGATGTCACGAATGCTCATGATGCTGGCGCCGCTAGAGCTTGGCAAGGAAGGCTCTGAAATGTTTAGTCTGATCAGTTCATCCATCATTGAAAGTGAAGAAAGCATGGCGCTTTATGGACATGGTAAAAAGGAAGAGATTGAACAGAAATTAAATCAGCTTTTCTATCAATTTGTGAAAGAGGCAAAGTGGTAAGAAAAAGGCCGAGAGCTTATTCGCTTCTCGGCTTTTTTGCTGTGACACAGACAGCGAGGGTTGGACGAATTTCCTCGTACTCAACAGAAAAATGTTCAAACCCCGCAAACTGTAAGTCATTCAGTATGTTTTCACCCATCTCTTTTGTTCGATTGGTGTCAGCCCCTTTTTCTCTTGGCTGCATCACAATGACGATTTTTCCGCCCGGCTTTAAGGTGTGATAAAGATTGAGTAAGTCGGTCTTTGGGTCATCCCAAATCGTGTAATTGTTAACAGATAGCACTTTGTCATACTGCTCTCCTGGCAGACGTGTTTTCTCAATTTTCCCGACATACAGCTGGACCGGTTCGCCTTTTGATCGTTTGCTGACGCGGGACTGTGCTTGCTCCTGCATGGTCGAAGAGGCATCCAGCCCATCAATGTGAAGATCTTCATAATGCTTAAGCATATGTTTCATGCTATAGCCGGGGCCATAGCCTATCTCTAAAATATGTTCACCATCATCAAGCTCTAAATGGCGGATCGCCCACTGATTCAATGCTTTATTTTCATTTGCCATAATGAAGCCTGCGATGCTTCCAAGCCAGCCTTTTGGTCTGCTAAAGGTTTTCGAAAGGGTTGACAGCATATGAGAACGCTCCTTTTTGATGTTCATGTAACCGATTTTTCCTATGTTGAAACATGACCATCTGTTTTTCAAAGCGCATCTGTACAGCATAGGGATGTTTGAGTGGAAAAATGAAGTGGTAATGAAAGGATACATCAACAAATCAAGGAGGAGCTTACACATGGATTTACGTGAATACTTAACAAATGGCATTCCGCGTCAAACACAGGATCAGCAGCCAGGCAGTGAAAGAGAAATGAATCCTGCGCCGATCTTTGAGGATGAATCGTATCAAGGGTCTGGCAAGCTAAAAGGGAAAGTTGCGCTGATTACAGGTGGAGATAGTGGAATTGGACGTGCCGTTTCTGTTGCATATGCCAAAGAAGGAGCACATGTCGCCATTGTGTACTTAAATGAACATGAGGATGCAGAGGATACGAAAAAGCGTGTAGAGCAGGAGGGCGTCAAATGCTTAACGATTGCAGGAGATGTCGGAGACGAAGCCTTTTGCGAGGAAGCGGTAGAAAAAACGGTTGAAGCCTTTGGTCAATTAGATATATTAGTGAATAATGCGGCTGAACAGAATCCGAAAGAACGTATTCAAGATATCTCTAGTGAACAGCTTCACCAAACCTTTAGAACCAACTTCTATTCCTATTTTTATTTTACGAAGAAGGCACTTGATTACTTAAAACCGGGAAGTTCAATTATTAATACAACATCCATCAATCCATATCGAGGTAACGCAGTGCTCATCGATTATACAGCGACGAAAGGGGCCATCAACGGCTTTACTCGTTCTATGGCACAGTCGCTTGTGAAAGATGGGATTCGGGTGAACGGTGTAGCGCCTGGTCCAATTTGGACGCCGCTCATTCCATCTACATTTGACGAAGACAGTGTGGAAAGCTTCGGGGCAGAAACCCCCATGGGAAGACCAGGGCAGCCTGTAGAGCATGTCGGCTGCTATGTGCTGCTTGCTTCTGACGAATCGTCTTATATGACAGGACAAACACTTCACGTCAACGGCGGTTCCTTTATGAATACATGATCAATAGCGCCACCGCCCAGCTTTGATTGGGCGTGTGTTTAGTATTTCTTGCGATTCTTCTGCACAGATGAGACAGACCATACGATAATGCCCACAACAACTGCCGCAATGACAAGTGAACTCAAATGGAACATCGTTTCATGATGCATGTTCAACTTCTCCCTTCAATGAGCCTGTTTTCTATAGCATCAGCCAGAAGATCTCTTTTTATGAAAAACACATTTCTTTGTTTAATGAATGGATTGTCGTGGAAACCTAAGAGTACGGATGAAATTTGAAGGAGTGAAACGATATGTCACAAGAAGAATTAAAACAAAAGGTACTCAGCCTATTAGATGAACAAAAGGTTGGAACACTAGCGACCGTTGAACAGGATAAGCCGCATACCCGCTACATGACTTTTTTCCATGAAGGGCTGACATTATATACACCAACAAGCAAAGAAACACATAAAGCAGACGAAATTGAAAAAAACCCGAATGTCCATATTCTCATTGGTTATTCAGGTGAGGGTTTTGGTGACACGTATGCAGAAATCGCAGGTACCGCAACATTAACCAATGATCCAGAACTGATCGACCGCCTTTGGTCTGAGGAGATGGAGAAATGGTTTAAAGGAAAAGATGATCCGAACCTAGTGATTCTGAAGATTGATCCAACCTCCATTCGCTACATGAATGAAGGAAGCCGTACTCCAGCAGAATTATCACTTTAACACTTGCGTAAGCAGGGGGGATGTGTTATAGTTTGATATTAAGTGTTGAAATAAGCAAATAAATAAAGAAAGTAAACTTTCTTTTTTCTATGACATAATGAGAAGCAATAGAGCTTCTACTAGATAAGAACGAGACGCTGTCAAAGCGAACAAACTTATTCTTTTCCTTCTGCACCCGCCCCCTATAAAAGCGGAAGAGTGGAAAAAAGACGTTTTGATTTACAATTCACACTGGCACGGCTTCGGAGCCGTAAGGACGAATGAGAGGTAGGGCTTTCGTTGTCTTGTTATCCAGAACTTCCATGGCGTTTACTTTCAAACGTAGGTTCACTCGGAACACATATGACACACTGATATGATCGAATCTTGATTCATAAACTCCGTGACGGAGATCACACATTGATTATTTATTTGCATGAAAAGAGCAAGGAAAAGGCTGCCATCTATTTGGCAGCCTTTTTCATTGGGTTAAACAATAAAATCCCGAAACCAATCAGTCCAAGAACAGGAAAGGTGAAAGTAGAAACCAAACGCATTGCGTCCGCCTCAAAAGGCTTCGACATCAAAAATAGGCCAATGAATGCACAGGTGACAACAGTGAATAAGGCGAGCTTCATCATCACTCACTTCGCCCCTTCTTCTGATACTGCCAAATCCTCCGAATAAAAAAGAACATCACCGCAAACAAAATAGAAAAAATGAACATGTCCAAGAGTGTCACGCCTCTATTTGGGTGCACAATGCCAAACCAAACCCATTGCAGAACAAAAGAGATAGCAAAATAACTTATGGATTCTTTCATGATTTTCCCCATTTCACTTATTTTTTTGACCTTTTAGCCATAACAGCCAAATGAAGAAGGAACCGATGACACATGATAGCAAAGTGATGGGCGGCAAGGTATGCCAGCTAGTCAGCCCCTTTACAAAACACATATAAAAAAAGAAAATGGAAATGGATACAAGCACCCATTGCTTGAACCAACGAGGAACACGCAGCCAAGCCGCTAGAATGATCGATGATAGCTTACTCATTGAGATAACATCCTTTTTTTGAATCTGATTGGATTTTATCGCAAACTACCAAGTTTGTAAAATATGGAACTCGAAGGCTGGAATGGTATTCTTCTAGCAAGAAACATTCTCGCTGCACTGACGTATAAGGTAAAGGAACCTCATGAAAGGAAGCGATCAATTGAAAAGAATACCATTGATTTCAATTGCCATTCATGAACAAAAACCTGTACTGCTGGATGTGACTGTTTCAAACGGAGAGCAGTCCATCACAAAAACGGTCAGTCAATTCATCCCTGATCATATGCAGATCGCAGCAGGAACTCAAATCACGATTCAGACAAAGAAAGAAGATCTGGATAGAGAAATGTCCCTGTTACAAGAGAAACAAGGAAGTGCAAAAGTGACCAATGCTGCCTTTGCTGGGGTGATCGGCCATTTCCCGTTAGCAATTATTCAGGTGGAGAGAAATGGCATGCTGTATGAAGTGAAACAGCCAATCGATCCAATCACTAGCGTATTGCCTGGTGATGAATTATGGGTGGCGTATCACGAAATGACGCGTCAAGCAACCATTGTGAAATATGCATCGATTTAAAAAAGCGTTCCTTTACAGGAGCGCTTTTTCGATTAAGACTTTGTATCAAATTGGCGAAGCACCTTATCATAGGCGAAATTGCCGAAAGGAATGAATGCCACAAAAAAACCGGCGATGGACCATTTTAAATGCCAGCGAACTTTAAATGTCACATATGCCAAAATGAGCATATAGATCACAAACAATCCGCCATGAAGAGAGCCCACAATGGTGACTGCCATCGGAATATCCGCAAAATATTTTAGAGGCATGGCAATTAAAAGAAGGGTTAAAAGAGACATACCCTCAATAAAACCCGCCTGTCTCAGACGGCTAATACTTGTATGCATATACAAATCCTCCTGTATAAAAGCTAATTTCTCATCTTCTAATATAAACGAAAGATCGTCCGGACATGCTAAAATCTACGAAAAATTCAAAATATGTTCATGTAATGTTTAAAAAATGGGAAAAAGGAAGAGTCACTTAAACTTTGGTTGTTTCAGAGAGTACTTGCTTTAAGTGCGTCACATCATGTAATAAATGATCTGTCATCGCTTGAACGGCTTCCGTGGAACGGCGCTCTTCGATCTCAGCGAAAATGGCGGCATGCTCCCTTTGAATTGTCTCAGCACGCGTCCCGCCGCTAAAATGGAAGATGCGGCAAAAGTGAATAAGTGCATTTACGTGATTCAATTGTTTACATAAGCGGTCATTGTGACTGGATAGAATGATTTTTTGGTGAAAGGCTTCGTGTAACTGGACGATGTCTTTAGATGGCCGCTGCTGCTTGATCGCTTCGTCCGCCTGCGTGAGAACCTGCTCAATTCCATCAATCTCTTTTTGTGTGGCTTCCTTGCAAGCAAGCTGAACAGCAAGTGTTTCTAAGGCCATCCGAATTTGATAAAGTTCTTCAACATCTCTTTCCGTTAACGTATAGACAGAGTAGCCTGATTTATGATCAGCGATTAATAGCTCATCCTTTTCTAAAAGCCTCATCGCCTCTCTGACCGGCGATCGGCTCACTCCAAATTGCTTGGCAAGCTGTGTTTCATTGATGCGCTCACCTGGCTGGAATTGCCCGTCAAATATCATTTGCTTCAGCTGTTCATAAAATTGCATGTGATACGGTGTTGGTCTTTCAATCTCGAATGAATTCATCCCATCATTCCCTCTTTACTCATGATCTTTTGTCTCATGTTATCCAAGTTCCTGCCTCTAAGCAAGCCCGCATCAAAAAGTCAATATCGTACAATCGAAGAGAAAAACGGTGTGCTACACTAATGATCAGTTCAGTGAAAAGAGGGGAACGAAATGAAAACACAAGAAGAACGAACTGTGCACTTTGACCAAGACTTGCAAATAGAAGCGTATCGCTTTCATGGCATCATGCAAAAATTCCCAAATCATTTTCATACATACTATGTGATTGGATTTATTGAAAGCGGTCAAAGACGTTTAATCTGCCAAAATCAAGAATACATCATTGAAAAGGGAGATATTCTTCTTTTCAATCCATATGATAATCACGCATGTGAACAAATTGATCATAAGACGTTAGATTATCGCTGCTTAAATATTGAAGCAGACGTGATGGAGAAGATGTTGCAGCACAAGCCGCATTTTAAAGCCCCTGTGTTTTCACAAAGTGATCTGACAAAGCCGTTATATGAGCTTCATCAAATGATCACAGAAGAAGCTCCTGCTTTGAATAAACAGGAAACCTTCTATTTTTTCATGAAGCAGCTGATCGGAGCCTATGCTGATATGCCAGAGAAAAAAGCGTCAGCATCGCATACTAATGAACAGAAAGTCCAAGACGTACAGGAATATATCGAGGCGCACCTCACGGAAAATATATCGTTAGACGAATTAGGTGAGCTTGTGTCAATGAACAAATACTCACTGCTTCGAGCTTTTACAAAGTTCAGAGGGACCACGCCTTATCGTTATTTACAGACAGTCAGAGTGAACTATGCGAAGGAACTTCTCGCCCAAGGATTGAAGCCTGTAGATGCAGCTGTCTCCGCTGGATTTTCTGACCAAAGTCATTTGAGTCATTTCTTTTCAGAATTTATTGGGCTCACGCCAGGACAATATCAGCAAATCTTTGCAAAGCAGGTAACAGCTGATGAAAAATAAACAGCTGCTTGGTCATCTAGCGGCCATGTTTACCATTTTTTTATGGGGATCTACCTTTATATCAACCAAAATATTATTAACGGCTTTTTCTCCGACAGAGGTTTTATTTCTTCGTTTTTTCATTAGGTATCTTGCCCTTATGATTATCTATCCGGTGACCATGAAGGTACGCCATAAAAAGCATGAAGGGATGTTTGCGCTTGCAGGGCTGTGCGGGGTGGTCTTGTACTATTTTTTAGAAAATGTTGCACTTACTTATACGTTTGCTTCAAATGCGGGTGTCATCAGCTCGGTTGTGCCATTCTTCTCTTTTTTATTGGCTTATTTTTTGTTAAAAGATGAGCCGTTGCATATCCAATTTTTCATTGGCTTTTTCATCGCTATGATGGGGATTGTTCTGATTAGCTTTAACGGGATGACGACGTTCCAATTGAATCCACTCGGTGATGTTCTAGCATTAACTGCAGAGCGATTGACGAATCCATCGCTTGCCTTTCACTTGCTATTTTTAGGTCTTTTCGCCTCCGCGGTTTGTTTCCTGACATGGAGCTTTTCGGTGAAAACGCTGGGTGTGGTGAAATCAAGTGTGTACATTTATGGGGTTCCCATTATCACGATGGTCATTTCAATGATCGTTCTAAAAGAGAGATTGACCCTCTTGTCAGTGCTTGGAACTGCACTGACGTTAGGAGGCTTGTTTCTTTCAGATAAAAAAGACAAGGGGAAAAAGAAACAGAAAGCCCCGATGCTTTTGCAGGATAAAAAGGCGCTTTAATCAAAAAAGCGCTTTTTGTCCATTGAAAGAACATGTACTCTCTAGTAAACTCAACTTAACTAGTCGACGGTCGACCGATTATAAGGGGGAAAATCAATGAAGCATTTTTCAATTGCAGTGATACCAGGTGATGGGATTGGGAAAGAAGTAGTACCTGAAGCAGTACGAGTATTGAAAGCGATATCAGAAGTGCATGGCAGCCTGTCTTTTTCCTTTCAGGATTTTCCTTGGAGCTGTGAATATTATTTAGAGAATGGCGAAATGATGCCAAAGGATGGATTGGATCAACTGAAAGCCTTTGACAGCATTTTCTTAGGGGCTGTCGGAGATGCCAACTTAGTGCCTGATCATGTCTCACTTTGGGGGTTGCTCATTAAAATTAGACGAGAATTTGAGCAGGTGATTAACGTCAGACCTGCAAAACAGCTGAGCGGCATTCGCTCACCGCTTGCCCAGCCAAAGGATTTCGATCTTCTTGTTGTGAGAGAAAATGGTGAAGGTGAATACAGTGAAATTGGGGGGCGTATCTATCAAGGGGAAGATCAGCTCGCGATTCAAAATGCTGTTTTCTCTAGAAAAGGAACAGAGCGTGCCATGCGCTTTGCTTTTCAATTAGCAGAAAAGAGACGAAAGCATGTGACAAGTGCAACAAAATCGAATGGCATCGTTCACACAATGCCATTTTGGGATGAAGTGTTTCAAGACGTATCAAAGGACTACCCTGAGATTACAGCAGATTCGCAGCATATTGATGCGCTCTCGGCCTTCTTTGTGACAAGACCGGAGAAATTCGATGTCATTGTAGCCAGCAATTTGTTTGGCGACATTTTGACTGATCTTGGTGCAGCCATTATGGGAAGTATTGGCGTGGCGCCAGCAGCTAATATCAATGTGAATGGCAAATATCCATCCATGTTTGAGCCGGTACACGGATCAGCTCCAGACATTGCGGGAAAAGGGATCGCCAACCCAATCGGTCAAATTTGGACCGCTAAACTTATGCTTGATCATTTCGGAGAGGAAGAGCTGGGCACACACCTCCTCGAAACCATCGAATCGGTCACAGCAGACGGCTTTTTAACCGCAGACATCGGCGGAGTCTATCAAACACAAGAGGTCACAAACGAAATCATCAAACGATTGAAGAAATAACCCGTCATTAGAACCGTGTCTCCACGTCTGCTATAATAAAAGGATGGATAGAAGAAAGAGATGTGAAACCTAGTGTCAAAAACAGTTGTATTAGCAGAGAAACCTTCAGTGGGGCGTGACCTTGCGCGTGTGCTGAAGTGTCATAAAAAAGGAAATGGCTTTTTAGAAGGAGATCAATACATTGTGACGTGGGCGCTTGGCCATTTGGTCACACTGGCGGACCCAGAAGGTTACGGAAAAGAATTTCAATCTTGGCGTTTAGAGGATTTACCGATCATTCCAGAGCCGCTCAAGCTTGTGGTGATGAAAAAGACAGGCAAACAGTTCCAAGCAGTGAAAGCGCAGCTTGCGAGAAAAGATGTAAAAGACATTGTCATCGCAACAGATGCTGGACGCGAGGGGGAGCTTGTCGCAAGATGGATTCTTGAAAAAGCGCATGTGAAAAAGCCTCTGAAACGACTATGGATCTCATCTGTCACGGACAAAGCGATTCAAGAAGGCTTCAAACGATTAAAAGACGGCAGAGAATATGATAACCTGTATCGCTCAGCGGTCGCACGTGCAGAGGCAGATTGGATTGTAGGGATCAACGCGACAAGAGCGCTGACGACCAAGTTCAATGCACAGCTCTCCTGTGGACGGGTGCAAACACCAACCGTTGCCATGATCGCAAAGAGAGAGGAAGACATTCAGCAATTTCAGCCGAAGCCGTTCTTTGGGCTGACTGCACAAGTAGACGGACTCACGTTGACATGGCAGGATGCCAAAACAAAGCAAAACCGCACATTCCAGGAGGATCTGATCAAGGAGCGCTTGGCAGGCTGCAAAGGAAAACCGGCAGTGATTGACGCGTTGAAAAAAGCAGCCAAAAAGGCCTTTGCTCCAGGGTTATATGACCTGACAGAATTGCAGCGTGATGCCCACAAACGCTATGGCTTTTCGGCAAAAGAAACACTGTCTACTCTTCAGCGGCTGTATGAGCAGCATAAGCTCGTCACTTACCCGCGTACAGATTCCCGTTTTATTTCAGCGGATATCGTTCCCACATTAAAGGATCGGTTAAAAGGAATGAACGTCAGACCATATGCACAGCATGTGAACCGTATTTTACAATCAGGTATTAAAGCGCACAAAGGCTTCGTCAACGATGCCAAAGTGTCGGATCACCATGCGATCATTCCAACCGAGGAAGAGCTGTACCCTGGTGCATTAAGTGATAAAGAGCGTAAATTATATGACCTGATTGCCAAACGATTTCTTGCGGTACTCATGAACCCTTTTGAATACGAGGAGACAACTGTTATCGCAAAGATAGGCAGTGAAACATTCACAGCAAAAGGGAAAATCGTTCAATTAGCTGGCTGGAAAGCCGTGTACGATGATTCCTATGAAGACGAGGAATCAGCCGAAGCAGATCAGCATCTGCCGCTACTCTCAGAAGGCCAGTCCCTTGAAGTACGACTTCTGAAAGAAACAAAAGGAGAAACAAAGCCTCCTGCACGTTTCAATGAAGCAACCCTTTTATCTGCTATGGAGAATCCAGCGGCATTTATGCAGAACCAGGAAAAGGACTTAGTGAAAACCCTTGGTGAAACCGGTGGTCTAGGGACGGTAGCAACAAGAGCTGATATCATTGAAAAGCTCTTTAATAGCTTTTTAATTGAGAAAAAAGGCAAAGACATCTTCATCACATCGAAAGGGAAACAGCTGCTCTCTTTAGTGCCTGAAGACTTGAAGTCTCCTGCGTTAACAGCAGAATGGGAACAAAAGCTTTCGAAAATTGCGAAAGGCCAATTGAAAGCTTCTCAATTCATGAGTGAAATGAAGTCATATGCAAAACAAGCTGTATCTGAAATCAAACAGACGAACCAAACCTTTAGGCATGACAACGTTACTGGAACCCATTGTCCGGATTGCGGAAAACTTATGCTGAAAGTGAACGGAAAAAATGGCACAATGCTTGTCTGTCAGGACAGAGAATGCGGACACAGAAAAAACGTGGCGAAGAAAACAAATGCACGCTGCCCGAACTGTCATAAAAAACTCGAGCTGCGCGGAGAAGGCGATGGCAAAATCTTTGCTTGTGTGTGCGGTCATAGAGAAAAGCTGTCTGTTTTCGAAAAACGCAAATCACAATCCAATCAAAAACGAGCTAGTAAGCATGATGTATCTAAATATATGAAGAAACAAAAGAAAGTGGAAGAGCCGATCAATAACGCACTAGCTGAACAATTAAAGAAATTAAAATTAGATCAATAGTTGTGTAAAAACCCATGCGAGGCCGCATGGGTTTTTCAGTGCAATCAAGCATATCGGCATATTTTTTTTCTGAAAATGGGAATGCATATGCGAAAAGACTCGTAATTTGGTATAAAATATTTATTTGAATTTAAACAGAAACGCTCTATAATAAATCGTTAGATGCTAAGAGAACTGGGAGTTGAAAGGGGGACACGAATGGATACACCCATACATCGTACGGCTATCGTTATATTCATTGTCATTCTACTAGGCGGATGTACCTGGAACCAGGAGAAAGAGCCAGCTCATCCAGAATCAGCACAGCCTGTATTGCCAGGAGAATATTTCATCAATCATCACTTAATGACAGATCAGGGCATGATCCGCACCTCTTTTGCAGAGCAGAACCTCTATTTATCTGAATCGCTTGGACTTTGGATGGATTATCTTGTTCTAAAAAAAGATCAAGCCTCTTTTGATCAACAGGTAGACGTTCTGCACACTCAATTCTTACTAGATCATGATCTCCTCAGCTGGCAAATTGAATCTCATCAAAAAAGTAAGGTCAATGCTTTAGTCGATGATTTACGTGTAGTGGCAGCACTTCAAAAGGCAGATCAACTGTGGCAGAAGTCAGCATATGAGACCACATCGAAAGAAATCGCACAAGCGTTAAAAGACAACAACATGTTCAAGGGCATACTCACCGATTATTATGATGCATCGACAAAGCAAACTTCACACACAATCACACTCTCATATATGGACCCAAAAGCAATCAAAGAATTGGTATCCCTCCAAATATTCACGAAACAAACGATGAGCAACCAATTGGCCATTCTAAAAAATGCACCGAGACAAAAAGGATTCTTTCCTAAATCCTATGACATAGCGAAAAAAGCCTACTCATTTGATCGAGAAATCAACTTGATTGATCAACTTTATACGGCTCTCCATGCCGAACGTGCACAGGTTGATACATCAGCGATCATGAAATGGCTGAAAACAAATTTTCAAGAAGAAGGAAAATTGTACGGACGATATGAACTAAGCACTTTGAAGCCAGCTGTGACGTATGAATCGCCCTCGGTATATGCACTGGTGATCTTATATGCTCTCAATCAAAACGAGCTGGATTTTGCAAAAGATGTCTATTACCGAATGAAAGAATTACAAATCCAAGATCCTCTTAAGCCCTATTACGGAGGATACATGAACGAAAAAGACACACACTCTTTTGATAACTTATTGCCTCTTATTGCAGAAAGGGAGCTTCTAAATGAATCGGTTATTCAGTAACACGTATCGCTTGTATTATTCTCTGCTCCTCACGTTTGCAGGTCTTATTTTGTTTATGGGCTACTTAAACGTACATGATGCGGAGAGTTTCATGATCATCTCGTTGACATTTGTCGTGTTAGGATGCGGCATTTTATTTGGTATTTTACCAGCATTAACTTTTACCTTACTTATTTTGTTTTTTATAGGAAGCGTCATGTTCTTTTCAGAGCTTAGACTCACGAATCTGCTCTTTTCCAATCAAACATTGCAAGATGTTGTGATCTGGGGTGTGGCACTTCTCTTTTTCGCTATTTCAGCAGGGAACATGCATGAGCGTATCAAGACGATGCGTCACACCATTGAACAACAAAAGCAGGCCATCAAACAATTTGTGGCGATTGACTCAACAACAGGATTTGACAATGCAGAGCGGATGAAGCTGGAGTTGTCCGAGGAAATGAAACGGGCAGAACGATACAAACAGCCATTTGTCTTCATCCTTCTTCATATGCACTACGCAGCGGAATTCAAATCATTATATGGAGAAAAAGAAATGCAGCACCTTTTTCAGCAATTGAGTATCAAGATCCGCGAGAGTGTGAGAGAAACCGATAAGAAATTTCGAATATCCGAAGAACGAATGGGTCTGATGCTCACCCACACACCTGAGGAAAACGTCTCTGTTGTTCTTGATAAGCTAAAGGATAAACTGCAAACGCATGTCTTACTAAACGGTCGTGAAGTGACCCTGACATTCCATGTCTGTCATTTAACAAGCAGCTCGGACTATCGAACACCAGAGCAATTTTTAGAAGAACTAGAAAACGAGATGATAATGAATGAACTTTAATCCTTTGATGAAATGCAGTTTGTTGATCGCTCTTTTTTCCATGCTCTCGTTCAAACATATAGCTTTAGCCGATGCTCTTGTCACGCAGCCGGATACCCTCATTATTTATTCGACAGAATCGGGGGAAGCGACTCCAGCTGTTCATATGCTTGATTTACTCGTCGGTCATTTTTCCAAACAAACGACAGTGTTATCAGATGAACAAACCGCTGAAAAAAAGCTCAATGAATTTCAGCAAGTCATCTATATCGGTGAAGTAAAGAAAACCTTGCCAAAACAAACCATTCGTGCGATCAACGAATCAAAACGTCTAATGGCCATTGGATACAATGCGGAACAGCTTCGCACGTTCTCCAAGCTCACTTTTCAAAAACAAGATCACACCAGTCAAATCAAACATACACATGATCAGACCTACCGTCAGCTGGAGAGAGGTATCACAGCGCTAACGGTTCAAGGGGCAGATCTGCGAAGTGAATTTCTATTGAAGAAAAATCAAGCTGCTCTGCCATTTGTGGTTCAAACAAAAGAAAATGCGGCATATATCGGAATTTTAGATGTAGTGCAGCACAACAAGCTTCTTGCAGAAGTGCTAGAAACACTCCTGCCGTCTTCTGATCAAATGACGACAAAATACTTACGGCTGGGGAATATCAGTCCAGTCACTGACGAGAAGAAGTTGCTTGAACTTGGACAATACGTATCCGCCCGGCATATTCCTTTTCTGATAGCGGTGACCCCAGTATGGATTGATTCGGCAACAGGTGATGAAGTGACACTGAGTGACCGACCTCAGCTTGTGCATGCGTTAAAACAATTGCAAAGCAATGGAGCTAGCGTGATCCTTCATGGATTCAGCCGTACGTATCGAACCGAGGAATCTGGTCAAGGCTTTGAGTTTTGGGATGCAAAGTACGATCAGGCCATTACTTCAAATGAACCGAAGGAAGCCGAAAAGAAGCTGAGTAAAAGCCATTTTCCGAATGAAAAAGACTTCGATGCTTATACCAAATCCGCTCTGCACCAAGAAGTCATCTATACAGAAGAAAAGCTGACAAAAGGCATTGAGCTTCTAACACAGCAAGGACTATATCCACTTGCATTCGAGGTGCCGCATGATGCCATATCTCAACAAGGCTATCAAGTGATTTCTCGGCATGTTTCAAGTCTCTTTGGGCAGGTGCAGCTTTCGGACCGCACATGGAAAACAAGTGGTGCACCGCCATTTATGACGACACCAGCCATGCTCCATGGCATGACCTTATATCCTGAACAGCCTGTGGATATAGCGTCTGGCCAAGAGGATTCAAACGTTCTGACGGAACAGACGATTCAATCCATGCAGCATCTTCAATCTGCCACGATTGGGATGTCCTATGATGTGGAATCGGGGGTAGATGGTTTACAGGATCTGATGACACAGATGGAGGCGATCCCTTCTAGTGAATGGTTGGATTTAAAGAAAACAAAACAGACTGTCCAAACCGCACATGTACAGATCCAAACATCAGGTAATGGACATATTCAAGTACAGCAATCCAACATAGCAGACACAAAAACAGTCAAAAGGAGCGGCATGGAAAATATGCTGCGAATTCTCACAGTGGTGGTGCTGCTATTTATTGTGGCATTTGCTTTTTACACATTGTATTTAAGGCTGACAATGAAAAAACGAATTTTTAAGGAGAGAAAATCAGGTGGCTGATGTTTTATTTTATCTTTCATTAATACTGATTTGGATCATGCTCCTATACCATATGTTTCTGATGCAGGGCGGCTTTCAGCACTATCTCACCTACGAAAAAGTGCTGCCTAAATGGACGAAACAAGGGAAAGAGCTGCCGACAGTCAACATCCTTATTCCTGCTCATAATGAAGAGGTAGTCATTCGGCAAACGTTAAAAGCCATGGTTCAGCTATCCTATCCAAAACATCTTCTTGAAATCATTGTGATTAATGACAATTCCTCTGATCGCACCGGAGACATCGTACAATCATTCAGTGAGCAATATGATCATGTCCATATGATTGAAACGAAGCCGCCATTTGCAGGAAAGGGGAAATCCACTGCACTGAATGAAGGCTTGAAGGCTTCTACAGGAGAAATGATTTGTGTATATGATGCAGATAACATGCCTGAACAAAAGGCTGTCTATCATTTAGTTCTTGGGTTATTGAATGATCCAAAAGCTGGCGCTGTTGTCGGGAAATTCAGGGTCATCAATGCAGCCAAAAACCTGCTTACCAAATTTATTAATATTGAGACCATCTGCTTCCAATGGATGGCGCAGGGCGGGAGATGGAAGTGGTTTGGGATTGCGACAATACCAGGCACAAACTTCGCGATCCGCCGGCACATCTTAGAAGAGCTTGGCGGCTGGGATGTGCATGCTTTGGCCGAGGACACCGAATTAACGATCCGTGTATATAACCTTGGATATATAATTCGATTTTTCCCTGCTGCGATCACCTGGGAACAAGAGCCTGAGACATGGAAGGTCTGGTGGCGGCAGCGAACGCGCTGGGCTAGAGGCAATCAATATGTTGTCCTTAAATTTTTAAGGCAGTTTATGAAGCTGAAACGAAAACGAATGATTTTCGATTTATTTTATTTTTTCTTTACGTATTTCTTGTTTTTCTTCGGTGTGCTGCTTTCAAATGGCATATTTATCGTGAACTTATTTGTTGACCTTCACTTATCTGTAGGGGCTGTCGCACTGATTCTATGGGGATTAGCCTTCTTCCTCTTTCTAACAGAAGTGATGATTACATTGAGTATTGAGAAAACAGAGCTGACCAAACAGAACATTCTCATTGTGGCTCTCATGTACTTCACCTATTCTCAAGTATGGATTGCGCTTGTTGTGTACTCCTTATGTGTAGAGGCAAAGAGCCGATTATTGAAACAAGAAGTGAAATGGTACAAAACTGAGCGTTACGATCAACAACAAAAGAAAAGCGGGTGATAAATTGAAATCGGTAAAATGGATAATTTTTATATTGGCATTATCCCTTGCCATTCAGCCTTTTTTCATGGCAGGTCAAGCAATGGCGCAATCAAATCAAGTGCAGGTGAAAGATGATTGGGTACGTGCATCAAAAGGAAGTAAAGCAGAAACGCAGCATCTAACAGAAGATGTGGTGACCTTATACGGACAAGAAGACCGCACTGAATTTTCCTATCAAGTTGAGAAAGAAAAAGTAGAGTCTAGCACTCTTACATTGAATATAGAGGCTTCACTATTACTCATTTCGCCATCCTCATTCACTGTTATGGTTGATGGAGAGATTAAAAAGACGATTCCCGTTTCAGGGAAAAACCAAAAGAAATCGATTCAAATCAAATTAAACAAAGCGCAATTGAAAAAAGGATCTCATCGGATTCAGCTCGCATTTTACGGTGTCTTAAAAGAAGGTGTGTGTATCAATCAAGAGACACCTGCCAATTGGCTGAAGGTATATCCTGAAAGTAAGCTGGCATTCAAAGGCATTCAAACGAAAGACCTCACATTAGACAGCTTCCCATCACTTTTCATTCAAACAGGTGATCAGAAAGAGCAAACAAATATTGTGCTTCCAAATACACCAGATGAGGCTGAATTAGAAGCAGCCATCAAGGTATACCGTACGTTGAAAAACAAAGACCGCCTAGCGGACATCAAACTCATTCAGGAGAAGGACAGCAAGCAAATCGCGCATCCAACCATTGCTATTGGGGCGAAAAGAAGCTGGGATGGAAGGATCAAATCGATTGAACAAACTGCGAAAATCAAAACAGAAAGTAATCATCTCACGTTAGCGGTAAGAACCCTGACAGCAAAGAAAAAAGAACAGCCCGTCTTATTTGTCACAGCTGACCAGCCAAGAACAATTGCTGAAAAAATCAATGTTCTCACTCAACCAGAACTGACAGGTCAACTTACTGGTACGGACTTAATGCTTCAAAAGGTCGCAGCTAAAACCTCTAAGCCATCTCACCATATCCGTTTAAAAGATTTTGGCGGAGATGATGTCACTGTTGGGACCAAAAAGACGGCTTCTGATCACTACTATTATCCGAGAGCATTGATTGCTAACCGAAAATCAGGCGCCAAGCTAAATCTGTCATTTAAAAAATCTGATGCAGCGAACAAAGCAGAACGCCTAACTGTTATGATCAATGACGAACCGCACGACGTACCATTAACAAAACTAGGAAACAAAGATGAGAATGGATTCTATCATGTGTCTATTCCAGTCGATTCACACGTACTTCAAAAAAATGAATATATTGATTTGCAATTTGTCACAACTGGTTTTAAAAACATGGAATCCTGCAGACATACGGATGAAGAAGGCTGGATTTTCATTGACAAGAACAGTTCTCTTCAAATTCCAGAAGGAACAACTAGTGATACACCGGATTTAGCTGTATGGCCGCTTCCTTTCACTTCAAAGGCTCAGCAAGAAAAAACATTGATCATCATGCCGGATCAAATCAACCGTGAAACGATCAATCAAATGGCGATGCTCACAGAATCATTTAGTCAGCCAGCAGCTGCTCAATATCATTTGATCAAAGCCTCTAATGTGACAAACGAACAATTGAAGAATCACTCTCTCATTTTCATCGGGGGCATTCAAACGTTCTCTCTTTTAAAAGAAAAAGCGAATGATCTGATCGTTCCGACGAAAAAGGAACAATATGATGTATCCTCTTTTGGCATGATCAACGAAACAACTGCTCGTATTGTATGGACGCAGCCATCTGTTTGGAATAAAGAACAGACAATGATAGTCTTTTCAGGAATGAATGCAGCTGAAGCTGATGTGTCAAATGAAGTGATTCATTTCCTCCAAACAAATACAGAGACCGCAACAGTTGCGATAGAGAGCAAAAACAAAGACATGTTCTCTAATCATCAAACGATCAGCAGCACATCAAGCAATCTGAAAATAGGTGCAAAACAAAGCAGCAGTGAGTCTTGGATCTACTTTGCATGTATAGCTGCGCTCATCATTTTTGTGCTAGTGATGATTATCTATTTCTTACGAAAAAACCGCAAAAAGACTGAGTCATAAACGATCAAAAGACCTTGAAAAAATCTCTTTACTTTGGTGTCGAACGGGAGTATGATCTCTTTTATAAAAGACCAATCGCTGAATCATTTCGATGAGCGGGGGAACCAATTGTGGTATAAAAACCACGTGGGGTGAATCCTTTTCAGGTAGGGCAAAGTCTCATGCGCCCGAATCCGTCAGCTAACCTCGTAAGCGTTAAAGAGAGCAAAGACCAACCTGTGATCTAAACAATAGGCACAGGGGCATTCTATTGCCTCTGTGTCTTTTTGGCGATCGATCTTCTGTAACTTAAATCGTTTGACACTAAAGGAGCGGGCATCACATGTACAGTTTGATGAAGCGTATTTTAATTGGTAAACCATTAAAATCACAGGCAGCAGGAGAACAAAAACTATCAAAAATCAAAGCTTTGGCATTATTGTCATCAGACGCATTGTCATCAGTTGCATACGGTACAGAACAAATCTTGATTGTTCTATCAGTCGTCAGTGCGGCAGCGTTTTGGTACTCACTCCCGATTGCAGGTTGTGTATTCATTCTTTTAATGGCGTTAATTCTATCTTACCGCCAGATTATCTATGCTTATCCAGAAGGCGGCGGGGCATATGTCGTCTCTAGCAGGAACTTAGGTGAAAAACCAGGGCTGATCGCTGGTGGATCATTGCTGGTAGATTATATTTTGACTGTAGCAGTGAGCATTTCAGCGGGTACCGATGCCATCACATCAGCTTTTCCAGCACTATATCCATACCACGTCATGATCTCAATCGTTCTGGTCTTAGTGATTATGGTGCTAAACCTTCGTGGATTAACAGAATCGGCATCTATTTTAGCTTATCCTGTATACCTGTTTGTCTTTTCACTTCTCATTTTAATTGGGGTTGGCGGCTTTAAACTATTAACAGGGGAAGTACCACCAGCACCTGAGCATACGGCGTTAGGCACACATGTATCAGGCATTACATTATTTCTTTTATTAAAAGCATTTTCATCTGGTTGTTCTGCTCTGACAGGAGTTGAAGCCATTTCAAATACCATTCCATCCTTTAAAAAACCAGCTGCACAAAATGCAGCCAGAACGCTATTGATGATGGGTGGATTACTGGCCGTTTTATTTGTAGGTGTGACTCTGCTTGCGTTTGGTTTTGGCATCTCACCAAAACCGGAAGAAACCGTTGTGTCACAAATTGCATCAGATACATTTGGGCGTACATTTTTCTATTATGTCATTCAGGCTGTCACGGCTTTAATCTTGATACTAGCGGCAAATACCGGATTTTCAGCCTTTCCATTATTGGCTGTCAACTTAGCAAAGGATAAATATATGCCGCGCATGTTTACAGTAAGAGGAGATCGACTTGGTTACTCCAATGGCATTATCTTTTTAGGCGTAGCCTCTATGCTGCTCATTTGGTTGTTTGGTGGGAAAACGGAACACCTGATACCACTTTATGCTGTCGGTGTGTTTATTCCATTTACCTTGTCTCAGACAGGCATGTGTGTGAAGTGGATTCGGGAAAAACCACAGGGCTGGAAAATGAAAATGCCAATTAATATAGTGGGAGCACTTATTTCTTTCACGGTTCTCATGATTCTCATTTTGACCAAGTTCCATCTTGTATGGCCAGTTTTTATTTTCATGCCAATCGTTCTATTTATTTTTCATTCCATCAAAAAGCATTACCTGTCTGTAGGAGAACAATTACGTTTATTGAATGAAACAGAGCCTGTGGAGATCAAAGGAAATGTGGTCATCGTACCAATAGCAGGTGTAACACGTGTCGTCGAACAATCTGTTCAATATGCAAAATCCTTATCAGAGCAGGTCATAGCGGTTCATGTCTCCTTTGATAAAGAGCAAGACAAGAGGATTGAAGCAGATTGGGAAAAGCTGAATAGTGATGTGCGTCTTGTGATTTTACATTCGTCTTATCGAAGTCTCATTCACCCTCTTGATAAATTTCTTGAAACGATTGAGGCAAAAGCAAATGCGCATCAATACAAAGTGATGGTGCTCGTGCCTCAATTTATCCCGAAAAAAAGATGGCACACCATCTTGCATAATCAATCTGCTTTTTTATTAAGATTCCGTTTGTTATGGAAGCGGGATATTGTTGTCGCCACCCTTCCATATCATTTTAAAAAGTAACAGGAGCAAGTTGAAACGTTTGATCAAAAGGGTGCGGTGGTATGGAGTAAGAAAAAAGGGGTTTTCTCACATGCCGCAAAGAACCGCAGGAAAAGAAGTAACAGCGCTACTGGTTGAGTGGGGCGTGAAACATATTTATGGAATGCCCGGCGACAGTATAAACGAATTGATTGAAGAACTAAGGCATGAATCAAGCCAAATACAATTCATACAAACGAGACATGAAGAAGTGGCAGCACTTTCAGCAGCAGCTGATGCCAAACTAACTGGTAAACTCGGTGTTTGCTTATCAATTGCTGGACCAGGTGCTGTCCACTTATTAAATGGACTATACGATGCAAAAGCAGATGGTGCGCCCGTTTTAGCGATTGCAGGGCAGGTTGCTTCGACCGAAGTAGGCAGAGACGCATTTCAAGAAATCAAATTAGAGCGGATGTTTGACGACGTAGCTGTTTTCAATCAGCAGGTACAAACAGCAGAGGCTATGCCAGACTTATTAAATCAAGCCATCAAAGCAGCTTATACTCATAAAGGCGTGGCGGTTCTCACTGTATCAGATGATTTATTTTCTCAAAAAATTAAGCGTAAACCTGTTTATACATCTCCTCTTTATATAGAGGGGGAGGTGCGGCCAAAGAAAGATCAACTGTTAAAGGCTGCTCAGCTCATTAACAATGCGAAGAAGCCAGTCATCTTAGCAGGTAAAGGATTAAGAAATGCGAAAGAAGAGCTTCTTTCATTTGCAGAAAAGGCTGCTGCACCTATCGTAATCACACTTCCTGCAAAAGGAGTTGTTCCAGACAGGCATCCGTACTTCTTAGGAAACCTAGGTCAAATTGGAACGAAGCCGGCATATGAAGCGATGGAAGAATGTGATCTCTTAATCATGCTTGGAACCTCCTTCCCATATAGGGACTACTTACCGGAGGATACACCTGCTATTCAATTGGACATAAAGCCAGACCAAATCGGTAAAAGGTATCCGGTAGAAGTGGGAATAGTAAGTGACAGCAAAAGTGGTTTGCATGAACTGACCTCCTATATTGAATACAAAGAGCAGCGTGGTTTTCTTGAAGCTTGCACAGAGCATATGATGAAGTGGCGAGAAGAAATGGATAAGGAAAAATCCGTTGCAACATCACCACTTAAACCGCAGCAAGTCATCGCTAGATTAGAAGAAGCAGTCGAAGACGATGCCATTCTTTCAGTTGATGTCGGTAATGTGACTGTATGGATGGCACGTCATTTCGAAATGAAAAAACAAGATTTCATTATTTCCAGTTGGCTTGCAACAATGGGCTGTGGTTTACCTGGGGCGATTTCAGCTAAGTTAAACGAACCGAACCGCCAAGCTATTGCTGTCTGTGGTGACGGAGGCTTCACAATGGTCATGCAAGACTTCGTCACAGCTGTAAAATATAAACTGCCGATCGTTGTCGTGATCTTAAACAACAACAACCTTGGAATGATTGAATATGAACAACAGGTAAAGGGAAACATCAATTACGGTATAGAGCTAGAAGATATTGACTTTGCAAAATTTGCAGAAGCATGTGGCGGCAAAGGAATCTCAGTGTCATCACATGAAGAACTGGCACCAGCCTTTGATACAGCACTTCAATCGGATAAACCAGTCATTATTGATGTCGCTGTAACCAATGAACCGCCATTACCTGGGAAAATTACTTATACACAAGCAGCAGGCTTTAGTAAGTACTTATTGAAAAAATTCTTTGAAAAAGGTGAACTGGATATCCCTCCACTCAAGAAAAGTCTAAAACGCTTTTTCTAAACACACCGTAGTCGGTCCTCTGAAAAGGGGGCTGACTTTTTTTATGATGAATAAGCAAAATCATTTCAATTGTCACTTGTTTTATTTTCTCTAAAAATATTCGGCAATTATTTTTGTAACTTATAGCCTATTTTTCCAATTAACTGAGAAAGGTAAAATAGACTTTATGATCAATAATGGAGGGAGTGGCTTTTTCTGGGCAAGATACTTGATGCAAAAGCACTAACAAGTGCCATGGACACAAGGGCAAAACATTATCAGGCACTCCGTGAAGAAATGACCGATTTGAAAAAAGCTTTACAGGGCGTGGCA
>NZ_JBSPZB010000012.1:0-105823 GCF_053851875.1 Bacillus sp. A015 | reverse complement strand
TGAGGTGGAAGCGTGGTGACACGTGGAGCTGACAGATACTAATAGATCGAGGACTTAACCTATATTCTAATGTGAAGCATGAACATTGTTATCTAGTTTTGAGAGAACATTCTCTCCATCAGGTTTGGTGGCGATAGCGAAGAGGTCACACCCGTTCCCATACCGAACACGGAAGTTAAGCTCTTCAGCGCCGATGGTAGTTGGGGGTTTCCCCCTGTGAGAGTAGGACGCCGCCAAGCTTTTTGTTTATATCCTTCCAATGGAAGAAGTTACTTTATCATTCCGCAGTAGCTCAGTGGTAGAGCTATCGGCTGTTAACCGATCGGTCGTAGGTTCGAGTCCTACCTGCGGAGCCATGCTTCCATAGCTCAGTAGGTAGAGCACTTCCATGGTAAGGAAGAGGTCAGCGGTTCGAGCCCGCTTGGAAGCTTTCCTCTAATAATAATGGTAACTCTTAAGGTTTCTCAATGATGAGAAGGCTTTTTTTGTTTTTTTAAATTAAATTGAACTCGCTCGATTACGAGTAGACTGATGTAAATAGAAAAATGAATGGATCGATATGGATGGAAGATTTTTGTATTAGCTTTCTATATATCCCTTCTTTTTGTTCTTGATTCTTCAGCTGATTTCTTTTATTCTTACTAAAGTGATAAAATCCTCTCTAACAAAAGACTCTGTACGTTCCTCTTTTTCCCCGAAAGTGAAGTGTTGTTTGTTTTTCCTTTCTTTATCTTCAGGTTTCGTTGATCTTCTATTTTTCGATGTACGGTATGTATATAAAAAGGAGTAGATGGTTTGAAAGATTTATTTGTAAAGCAAGAATGGTTTGGATATGTGCGTCAGGATGTATTGGCAGGTATTTTAGTGGCCCTGGCTTTGATTCCTGAGGCCATTGCGTTTTCGATTATTGCGGGCGTTGATCCGAAGATCGGATTGTATGCTTCGTTTTGTATTGCGATTGTGATTTCGTTTGTTGGTGGACGGCCAGGCATGATTTCAGCTGCTACAGGTGCAATGGCCCTGGTCATGGTTAACTTGATTGCAGACCATGGATTGCAGTATTTGTTTGCAGCTACGATTTTCACAGGTCTGATTCAAATTGTGTTTGGGTTGTGCCGTGTTTCTCGATTGATGAAATTTATTCCTAGGTCCGTGATGGTAGGTTTTGTGAATGCATTGGCGATTATGATCTTCATGGCTCAGCTTCCACATTTCGTTGGAGAATCAATGGCTATGTTTATGATGACAGGTGGTGCTTTGCTGATCATTTATGTATTGCCGATGATCACAAAAGTAATCCCTTCTCCACTCATTGCGATTATTGTGATAACGATGATTGCTGTATTTGGGCATATTGATGTCAGAACGGTCGGAGATATGGGAGAGCTTCCTAGTTCTTTGCCTGCTTTTCTTATCCCAAATGTGCCGTTTAGCTGGGAGACACTTGCTATCATTTTTCCTTATTCTTTAGCACTTGCGATGGTTGGTTTACTTGAATCTCTTTTAACAGCACAGATTGTAGATGATATGACGGAGACGTCTAGTCGTAAAAACAAAGAAGCGAGAGGCCAAGGAATCGCCAATGTGGTTGCAGGATTCTTTGGAGGTATGGCTGGGTGTGCGATGATTGGTCAATCTGTGATTAATACAAAGGCTGGCGGAAGAGGCCGGCTTTCTACCTTTGTAGCAGGTGCATTTTTAATGGTGCTGATTTTTGTATTGGGTGATGTGGTGGTTCAAATTCCGATGGCTGCTCTTGTGGCTGTGATGATCATGGTTTCGATTGGTACCTTTGATTGGAGTTCATTCCAGCAGCTAAAAAAGAACCCGAAAACAGATTCTATTGTGATGCTTGTCACGGTCGTGACTGTGGTGTTGACTCATGATTTATCAAAGGGTGTTTTTGCAGGTGTGCTGCTTAGTGCGGTTTTCTTTGTGGCTAAAATATCAAAGCTTCATATTACCTCTACAGAAAGCCAAGCAGGTACTTGGGTTTACCGAATTAAGGGGCAAATTTTCTTTGCTTCAGTCACTGACTTGATTTCAGCATTCCATCAGGGGAAAGATCTTCAATCCGTTGTGATTGATTTGTCTGAAGCGCGTATATGGGATGAATCAGGCGTGGCAGCAATTGAACGTGTGAAGGAAAAATATCGAGCAGCTGGTGTGCAAGTAGACGTAGTTGGAATGGATACATCTAGTCAAAAGCTTGTGAAGCAGGTGATGGGTTCTTAAAAAGATCTTTCTGTTTGTTACAATAGAAAAGGGAAGAAAGTGAAGGATGGAGGTGGCCGGCATGCTTGTGCGTTTGAACCAAGTGCTCGGCCGGATGATGCCGCTCATTACGCCTATTAGTGTGTTAATTGGTGTATTATTGGCGGCCTATTTAAAGGATTTTGCGTTTTTGGTGCCATGGGTATTTGCTGTTATGACCTTTGCAGGGAGTTTGTCTTCTACTTTTTCGGCTTTAAAGCATACGGTGATGCACCCATTGCCTTTGATTTTATCGTTTATGATTTTGCATGTATTGATGCCCCTTTATGCTTGGTCAGCGGGGCATCTGATATTTGCGGGTGATTCCATGACGATCACCGGTTTGACGCTTGCAATGGTGATTCCAACAGGTGTCTCTAGTTTAATATGGGCAGCGATGTATAAAGGGAATGTTGGGTTAACGTTATCCATCATTTTAATTGATACATTGCTTTCGCCATTTATTGTGCCAGCCAGTTTGTCACTTTTGGCCGGTACACAGGTTCATATGGACATGGTGGCGATCATGAAAGGGCTGTTTGGGATGATTGTGCTTCCATCTATTTTAGGGATGCTCGTTCGTCAGTATGCAAAGCCTGCTGTGACGAAAATGATCAGTCAGACACTGTCACCTTTTTCAAAAATAGGCTTGTTTGTAGTGGTGTCGATTAATAGTTCTGTTGTCGCGCCATACTTGCGTGAACTGGATGCCGCATTTTTTAGCAAAGCAGCAACCGTGTTTCTCATTGCGATGAGCGGATATGCATTTGCGTGGTTGATTGGAAAGGCGATGAAATGTACTCAAGGGGAGATTGTGGCCATTGTGTATACGGGTGGCATGCGAAATATTAGTGCGGGAGCTGTGCTTGCCACTAGCTTTTTCCCGCCTGCTGTCGCTGTTCCTGTTGTGATTGGCATGCTGTTTCAGCAAGTGCTTGCTGCCTTGTTTGGTTTTTTACTCAATCGTTTTGAGCTGGAAACACCTGCTATGACTAAATCTTTATCATGAAAAAACCTCCATCTCAAAGTACGGAGGTTTTTTGCGAGTTAATAGATGAGATATTTTTTCCGTTTCTTTTCGAACGTTTTGAGATCATGATGATAGCGTTTCATGATGTGTTTGACTGAAGTGCCTTTATTGATTTCCTCTTTGACCCAACCATTCCCGATCAGTTTATCAAAGCTGCCTGTTTGAAGGAACTGAAAGTCATTAGGATACAAATCATGTATTGATTTGATGATGGATAACCCCGTTTTCACAGCTTCAAATGAAGAGCGGTCTGTGACGTATAGCTGCACACCGTGAGAAAGAGTCCCGGCATGTTTTGAAAAGGTAGGAGTGAATGAAGCTGGTCTAAATTGAACGCCTTTTAGTTTTAGCTTATTTAAATGATCCGATAGCTCGTTGCTATTGATATATGGAGCGCCAATGAGCTCAAATGGCTTTGTCGTTCCTCTGCCTTCAGAGACGTTTGTGCCTTCAATTAATCCTGTGGCTGGATATACAAAGGTACTATCAACTGTCGGCATGTTAGGTGAAGGAAGGACGAACGGCAGCTTCGTGTCATCGAACGTCATGGATCGCTTCCAATTTTTCATTTTGATAACTGTTACATCAGCATTGATATGAAACTCTTTGTTAAACATATTTGCGAGCTCCCCAGTGGTCATTCCATGTCTTAATGGTATTGGATAAAGACCCACAAATGAGGCGTGTTCGGGTTCTAATACAGGCCCTTCTACTTTTAGCCCGCCTATGGGATTTGGACGGTCTAGGACAACAAATGGGATATTGTTTTCCTTAGCGGCTTCCATCGCGTAGGCCATCGTGTAAATATAGGTGTAATATCGAGCGCCAACGTCTTGAATATCAAATAGCAGCACATCTACATTTTTGAGCATATCAGGAGTTGGTTTTCTTGTTTTTCCATAGAGAGAGTAAACAGGCAGGCCTGTTTTTTCATCGGTATAGGATTCGACGCCTTCTCCTGCTTGTGCATCGCCGCGCACGCCGTGTTCAGGTCCATATAGAGCAGTGAGCTTAATATTTGGGTGCTCAAATAGGAGATCGACACTGCTTTTCATGTTTGCATCAATGCCGGTAGGATTCGTAATAAGCCCTACGTTTTTCCCTTTTAGCCAAGAGAGATTACTTGAGAGTAATGTTTCGATACCTGTTTTGACTGCTGCTTTTTTTCCTTTTGTGTCTGTTCGTCCTTGATCTGTTGGGGAGGCGGCGGTCAATGTGCTAATCATGAGAATGCTCGCGAGTATCAAGCTTGCTGTCTTTTTCAAGAGAATCCCTCCTATTTGATCTGTTTCCCTTTCAAGTTGAGCCCATAGCCAAATGGGTAAAGGATTTGATTTGGATGAGTGACAGATGGGATATCGACTGGCAGTTTGCCTTTAGGTGATGCCGCTCCAAATATCACTTCTAGTCCAGCAGGAATATTCGGTTGGTTGAATTGTCCTTTTGCATAGCCTTTAAAACCGTAAACAGCCAGTAAGGCATCGGCTTCTTCGAAATTAGCAGCATCATAAGGGTTTCTAAGACTCATGATGACCATTTTTTTGTTTTGTGATTTTGCTTCTTTCATGACAGCACGAGGGAAGGCGGTTGCCCATTTCTTCGGGTCCTGTACATTGTCATCGATCACACCGTCATTCACAGCTGGGTCATTTTGGACAACGTAAGAGCCGGTAATGACATAGTCAGCATCTTGAATCAATTTGGCTGTTTCTTTCGAGAAGGTCTTATCTGCAAAAGCGTATGATTGGGTACGTACAGGCTTGATCTTTTTTTGTTTGACCAAAGATTCAATCGTGACAGACATTGCTTTTGTTTGATCTTCATAAGGTGCCATGAGCAAGATTCGGTCATTCTTTTTAGGTTGAAAAGGTAAGGTCTTTTCGTTGTTTTTAAGCAGAGTGACTCCTTCACGGGCCATTTTTTGTTCAGCTTTCCGGTGCGACTTTTTACCAACGAGTTGAGTGGCTTTTTTGATTTTTTTCTCAAGGCTTACTGGCTTTTTAGTGGAAATGATGCCGCGCTTGATCTTCAATTGAAGGGTTTTTTCGACAGATTGGTTGATCTGAGACATCGGAATTTCGTTTGATAGAACGGCTCGTTTTAAAGCATTAAACACATTTTCTAGGTTTTTCTCGGTTTTTAAGGACATAACAGGGGCTGGCATGAGGGCAATGTCGACTCCTGCTTTAATGGCCATCACCACGGCTTCTTCCTGTCCGAAGTTATCTGCAATCGCTTTCATATTTAAAGCATCAGTCACAACAACTCCTTGAAAGCCCATCTCTTCTTTTAATAAGTGTGTGATCACTTTTTTCGATAAGGTAGCTGGCACCATGATGTCCTCGCCATCTTTTTTACTTTGATAGGTCGTGTTATCAATGGCAGGAAATTGAACATGAGCGGTCATGACCATATCCGCACCTGCGTTGATTGCTTGTTGAAATGGATACAGCTCAACCTTTTTTAAACGATCTAGGTCATGTTCTACGAGCGGCAAGCCGTAGTGACTATCGACGGCTGTATCACCATGTCCCGGGAAATGCTTTAGTGTGGATATGGTCTTTTCCTTTTGAAGTCCTTTCATGGTTTGAAGGCCAAGTCTAGTGACAAGTGCAGGGTCAGAGCTAAAGGAACGGACACCAATGACGGGGTTGTTTGGGTTATTATTCACATCAAGAACAGGAGAGAAATTTGTATTGATACCTAAGGCGTTTAATTCTTTTCCGATGATTTTTCCTGTGTCGTATGCATTTTTCTTGCTTCTAGAGGCACCAATCGACATATTTCCTGGGAAATGTGTTCCCTTTTGTAGTCTTGTGACGATTCCGCCTTCTTGGTCAATTGAAATGAGTAAAGGAATATTTGGCGATGTTTTTTGAAATTCATGAGTGAGTTTGACGGTTTGTTTCGTATCAACGACATTCTCTGCAAATAAGATGACACCGCCTAGATGATATTTCTCTACAAGATGGGATACTTCTTGATTCATCTTTGTTAAGCCTGTAGGCGCGGATTCATCTTTTGTTTGCCAATTGCGAAAGTCTGGCATGAGCATTTGGCCAATCTTTTCATCCAGTGACATGTCTTCCACCATTTGTTTTGCGGTTGGAAGAGAGGCAGAGCTAATCTTTTCCGTTGGAATGGAAGAGGTTAGCAGGGCCAAAACCAGAGCAGCGGGGAAGAGAGATTTTAACATCGAATTCCTCCTTTTACTTAAAAGATTCGTAGATTGCGGTCATGATGCTTCCATAAGTACCAGTTGGGAAAAGATCACCTTCGAATTGATTAGGGTTGGTTTCAGGTGAAACGACAGGTGAATGTTTCTTATTCGTCAGCAAAGCGATACCTAGATTGTGTTTTGGATCAATCAACGTCATCGTTCCGGTCCAGCCTGTATGTCCATAGGCTTCGTTACTTGCATATTTTCCAAACATCCATTCCATGTCAGTATGGCCGTTTTTCCGCCAGCCTAGCCCGTAAGTTGGGTTCGTGTCTGAGGATGTTGTAAAGAGATCGATAGAAGCTTGGTCAAAGATGGTTGTTTTCCCATAGCCTCCTTTGTTGAGCATCAGCTGGAGCAGCACCGCCATATCTGAGGTGTTAGAGAAAAGCCCAGCATGGCCGGAGACACCAGCCATTGAGTAATATGCTTTCTCATCGTGTACTTCTCCTAGCAGGGTGTATCGTCGAATGTTTTCAAAATCGATCACACCATCTCGCGTATTGCCTAAACGTTCAGTTGCTGCAAAATGCTTCGGCTTGAATCCTTTTTGCAGCGGATTGAACATTGTATGCTTGAGACCTAGCGGCCGATAGATCGTAGACTCTACATATTGATCAAGAGGTATTCCTGTTTTTTTCTCGATGATCATGCCTAAAAGCATGTAATCAATATCACTATAAATATGCTGGGTACCTGGCTCGTATTGTAGAGGCACCTTAGGCAGCCATTTCATGGTTGTTTGTCTATCTTGAGAGAAAAAAGAGCCCGCTGATTCTTTGCTATAAAATAAGACACTGGATGGGAGTCCGGCAGAATGGGTGAGAAGATCCTTTACTCGAAGCTGATCTTTGCCGGTTACCTTTGCATCTGGTTCATCCTGAAAGTCTGGCAGGATGGATTGTATTTTTTCATTCACATCTAGTTTTTGCTCGTATACAAGCTTTTGCAGGGCATAGTTGGTGGCGTACATTTTTGTATTGGATGCCAGGTCGAACAGCGTGTTCTTTTTCATTTTCTTATACGATTTGAGTTCGTTAGACCCTTCGTATTTTTGCCTGTAGCCATAGGCTTTTTGATGGACGATCTTACCATCCTTGATGATGATGAGCGCGGCTCCTGGAAATCCTGCTTTGATATCGTTTTGAATCATTTGATCAACCTTCCTAAGCTGCCTGGAAGAAAAACCTACTTGTTCTGGTCGTTTTGCTTTTTTTAAGACGGGATATTCTTCAGGTGCTGTTTTAGACAAAGACGATACAGGATGGGAGCTAGTTGCAAATGTTTGTACTGGTAGCCCAAGGAGCATGAACAGACATGTCATCAAAAGAAAACATTTCTTCAATAGCTAGACCTCCTTATTGATTGGTTTCCTCGAATTCAACAGCCATATCATCATGAAAGCCAAATAAGTATGTGAAGATAAATCCAGCGACATATGCAATGAATAGTCCAATTAAGTAAAGAAGCATTTGATGCGCGTGAACGATAAAGGTTAATGGAAGACCTGATACCCCAATTGCTTTAGTGGCGATTTGGAAGTAGGCTTGAAATGCTCCGCCGATTCCAGCACCGAGACAAGCAGTGAGAAATGGTCTTCCTAGTGGTAGTGTGACACCGAAAATGAGTGGTTCACCAATACCAAGCATTCCTGAAGGAAGTCCACCTGCAATGGCTCTTTTGAGCTTTTTCTTATTTGTTTTCATATAAATGGCAAATGCAGCACCGACCTGTCCTGCGCCTCCCATAGCGAGAATTGGCAGAAGCGGGTCATCTCCAATTGAATTGATGAGTTCCATATGAATTGGTGTCAGTCCTTGGTGAAGTCCTGTTACTACAAGAGGAAGGAAGGTCGCACCAAGAACAAATCCGGCGAAAATACCGCCCATGTTTAATAGATAAGTGAGTCCTGAGGTGATGGCATCAGATATAAATCCGCCGACTGGCATGAAGACGATGTACGTAAAAATTCCAGTAATGAGTAATGTGATGGTTGGTGTGACGATGATATCGAGTGACTGCGGGACGAAGCGTCTAATTCGGGTCTCAACAAAGGCCATAAAGATGGCGGCAAGAAGAACACCGATGAGTCCGCCTCTGCCTGGTAGAATATTTGTGCCAAATAACATAATATCTGCGGAGGCTGGATTAATAATGAGGATACCAGCTAATGCGCCTAATGCGGGAGAGCCTCCAAATTCCTTTGCGGCATTTGTTCCGACTAATATACCAAGATAAGCGAACAAGCCTGAACCAATAACGGTTAAAATGATTGCAGCTTGAGATTTTTCATCAAGCCAGCCCGCTTGCACGATCGCTTTTGTAATACCAGTAATGAGACCTGACGCAACCAGTGCTGGAATGATAGGGATAAAAATGCTGGCAATCCGTCGTAAGAACAGCTTGAACGGTGTGCGGTTCTTTTGTGAAATGGCTTGCTTGTTTTTTTGTGCTTCGTTGTTCAAGTCATATGAACCAGAGGCTTTTAGCAGCTGTTCAAACGCACTTGATACTTGGTTGACGACGCCAGTGCCTAAAATGATTTGAAGCGTTTCCGCCTCAACGACGCCAATGACGCCATCAAGTTCTTTGATCGCTGTGATTTGAACTTTTTCATCATCGATCGGTGTAATTCGGAGACGTGTCATACAATGTGTATGAGAAGAGATATTTTCAGAACCACCACAGAGCTTAAGAATATCTTTCGCTAACTGCTGATATTTCTTTTGATGACTCATGTTGAATCCCCCTTTGGTTTTCGTTTCATGGAGCGGATGGCATGCCTAGTCTTGTCAATATATTGCGCTGTCTCTTCATATTGACGGGAAGCTAAACTGAGGAACAAGACATCAATTAAGTAGAGCTGTGCCATTCTAGAGGAAGTGGCAGCACTGCGGAAAGGTGCTTCATTGGAACCGGACGTCGATAGGTGAACGTCACATAAAGCAGAAACGCTTGTATGACCTGGATGCGTTAAGGCAATGGTTTTCACTTGATTTTCTTTTGCGAGCTGAAGGGCTTGAATGATGTCTAACGTTTCTCCAGAAAAGGATATACCAAAAACAATGTCGTTCTTTCCTGCATTTGCGATGACGGTGGATGCGATATGCATGTCAGTAAAGGCTGTGGCCGCATAATTGATTCTGAGAAATTTCTGCTGTGCATCAGCTGCGACGATGCCAGATGCACCAACACCGATAAAGTGGATTTGGTTTGCATGTAGCAGCAATTGAACGGCCTTTTCTAAAGCATCTGCATTTAAAATAGAGGCAGTATCCTTAATCGATTGAATCGAGTTTCCTGCTGTTTTTTGAATAATGGAGTGAAGTGGTTCATCTTGTTCGATATCTCGGTAGCCCTGTTTATCGGTATGCATTAAGTCTCCAGCAATCCGCATTTTCAAATCGTGATAGCCATCTAGTCCGAGAGATTTACAAAGGCGAATCACTGCAGAGCTGCTTGCACCGGCAGCCTGACTGATTTCATGCACTGTGCTTTTAATGACTTTGTCAGGATGGGCAAGGATATAGTCTGCAATGATTTTTTCGGATTGGGGGAGCTTTGCTTTCATTGTGTGTAATAGGGTGAGTCCACCTGCTGACATGAGCACTGCCTCCTTTAGGATTGATGACGTAAGATGGCTTTGTCGATATGGCCATTCGTTTTGTTGAGTAAGTCCTGTGCTGTCTTCTTGTCTGTGTTTGTTTGGAGCATGACGATGGCGGTTTTGACTTCTAAATCTGCCGCTTCAAGTGTTTTCACGGCTTGTTCGTAGGAAGCGTTTGTCACATGTTGAATGATGGTGATGGCGCGTTCTTTTAGTTTATGATTGCTTACTTTTACATCAACCATCAGGTTTTCATATACTTTGCCTTGTCTGATCATGACAGAGGTGGAAAGCATATTTAAAATCATTTTATGAGCGGATGCGGCTTTCATTCGTGTTGACCCAGTGATGGCTTCAGGTCCAACGACGACTTCAATGGCGCAGTCTGCCAGCTCGCTAATTTCTGCTTGTTCATTGCAGCTGAGGGCTACTGTTTTTGCTCCAATGGATCTTGCGTAGTTTAAAGCACCGATGATATAGGGCGTCCTACCGCTAGCGGCAATGCCGACGACAGTATCTTTTGACGTGAGGTGGATGTGTACTAAATCCTGTTTGCCGGCTTCTTCACTGTCTTCCACATCTTCGGCAGCATGTGAAAACGCGGAGTCTCCACCTGCCATGATGCCTACAATGACATCAGGTGAGACGCTATAGGTTGGTGGACATTCAACAGCGTCCATCACGCCAATTCTGCCGCTTGTTCCAGCGCCTAAATAAATGAGTCTGCCTCCATTCGAGATGGATTCATAGGCAAAGTCACTTGCTGTTTTCACATGTGGAAGTACACGATTGACCGCTTGAGCGACTTTCATATCTTCTTGATTGATCATTTGGAGCATTGCGAGCGGATCTGCTTGTGAAATTCCCATTGTGTTGGGGTTTCTTGATTCTGTTGTCAAAGAACGCAGTTGAGATGGCTGCATGTGACATACCTCCTTATTTCTTCATTTTCAGTATATTGAGTATGATATGAAGTTTCAATATTATATTTAAATACTGAAATTATATTTTAATCAAAATGTCGTGCTGAAAGGTGGTTAATTGTTAGAAAATAAAAAAAATAAAATTCCCCTTTACAAAAGGGGGACAACCTGTATATAATAACTTTTGTCAGCTTCACGGAAACAGTAAACTTGACAAACTGGCCCGTTGGTCAAGCGGTTAAGACACCGCCCTTTCACGGCGGTAACACGGGTTCGAATCCCGTACGGGTCACCATGATGTGGAGGATTAGCTCAGCTGGGAGAGCATCTGCCTTACAAGCAGAGGGTCGGCGGTTCGAGCCCGTCATCCTCCACCATATGCCGGTGTAGCTCAACTGGTAGAGCAACTGACTTGTAATCAGTAGGTTGGGGGTTCAAGTCCTCTTGCCGGCACTGTTTTTTCTTTATCAATTCCATATGTGGAGGGGTAGCGAAGTGGCTAAACGCGGCGGACTGTAAATCCGCTCCCTCCGGGTTCGGCGGTTCGAATCCGCCCCCCTCCACCATTTTTGGGCTATAGCCAAGCGGTAAGGCAACGGACTTTGACTCCGTCATGCGTTGGTTCGAATCCAGCTAGCCCAGTTAAGACACCTTTTTCAAAAAGGTGTCTTTTTTTATGTTAGCAGAGGGAATGTATAACTATTCAAAATGTTGTCAAGTTGAGTCAGGAGGCATCGAGAAAGTAAAATATAAGCATGAACAGAAAGGGGATGTACATATGGGAGATCAAAAGAAGGTCACGATTGTCGGGGTTCCGATGGACTTGGGTCAAACGAGAAGGGGCGTCGATATGGGACCGAGTGCGATTCGATGTGCTGGCGTAAAAGAAAAATTGGAATCGCTCTCATTTGATGTGGAGGATCTCGGGGATATTCCAGTCGAGCAAAGAGACGATGAGAAAGGTTTATATACAAGTGAAAAATTAAAAAATCTAACGGAGAATGCTGGTGCCAATCAGCTGCTTGCTGAAAAGGTTGACAGTATTGTGCAGTCAGGTTCGTTTCCACTGATTTTAGGCGGTGATCACAGCATTGCGATTGGCACACTTGCCGGTGTAGCTAAGCATTATGAAAACTTGGGTGTCATTTGGTATGATGCGCACGGTGATTTAAATACGGAGGAAACTTCTCCTTCTGGAAATATTCATGGCATGCCGCTTGCTGTCAGTCTTGGCCTTGGGCATGCTGATTTAACGAACATTGGTGGTTATTCTCCTAAATTGAAACCTGAAAATGTCGTATTAATTGGTGCTCGTTCCTTAGATGAAGGAGAGCGGCAGTTGATTAGAGAAAAAGGTATGAAGGTGTATACGATGCATGAAATTGATCGTTTAGGGATGACAAGGGTGATGGAGGAAGCTATTGCGTATTTAAAGGAAAGAACAGATGGTGTCCACCTATCGCTTGATTTAGATGGGCTAGATCCAGCGGAATGCCCTGGTGTAGGAACTCCTGTGGCAGGCGGCATTAGTTATCGTGAGAGTCACCTTGCAATGGAGCTTTTAGAGGAAGCAGGTATTTTAACTTCAGCCGAATTTGTGGAGGTAAATCCAGTATTAGATGAGAAAAATAAAACAGCAGAAGCGGCAGTTGCTTTAATTGGTTCTTTAATGGGTGAAAAGTTATTGTAGAGCGGGACTTGTTCCTGTTTTTTTTATTTTGGGGAAATTTAAGGATATATTAAGGTTTTTACCGGCTGATAAGCGTAACACGCTGTCAAAAATTTGTTACACTATTTTTTAGAGGAGAATGAAACCTTTTGGAAAGAGGTTCGTATACAATAAAGACCGGTGAAGGCAGAGGTTGAATATACTATGGACACAATGATTAAAAAGAGAATTAAGCAAGTGAAAAAAGGCGACCAAAACGCATTTACAGACATCGTAGACCTGTATAAAGACAAAATTTATCAGTTGTGCTACCGTATGCTTGGGAATGCACACGAAGCGGAGGATATTGCGCAGGAGGCGTTTATTCGTGCCTATGTGAATATTGAGAGCTTTGATGTGAATCGTAAGTTTTCCACGTGGCTGTACCGCATTGCAACCAACCTGACCATCGACCGTATTCGCAAAAAAAAGCCGGATTATTATTTAGATGCAGAGGTGGCAGGAACAGAAGGACTGAATATGTATTCTCAAATTGCTGCTGATGGCATTTTGCCAGAGGATGAGGTGGTATCTCTTGAGTTATCGAGTACCATTCAGCAAAAAATTCTAAGATTACCCGATAAATATCGTTCGGTCATCGTATTAAAGTATATTGATGAACTCTCGTTAAAAGAAATTAGTGAGATTCTGAATATACCAGTTGGTACGGTGAAAACGAGAATACACAGGGGTAGAGAGGCTCTCCGGAAACAGTTGAGAGACCTTTGAGTGAGGTGATTTTGATGAGCTGTCAGGATAGAGTCGTCCAGCTTATGCATCAGTATTTAGACCGGGATATCATGCCCGAAGACGAAAAAGAATTAAAGAGCCATCTGCAATCGTGTGAGGAGTGCCGTACTCATTTTCAACAAATTGAGAAATCCATTGCGCTAGTGCAGAGTACATCTCATATAGAAGCACCATCTGATATCACTGCAAAGGTGATGGCAGGTCTTCCAAAGGAGAAAAAGCGTGTGTCGGTTCAAAGATGGATCAAAGCTCACCCGCTGATCGTAGCCGCTGCCCTCTTTCTCATTTTGATGGGAGGCAGTCTGTTTACAAGCTGGAATACCGATCATAATTTCAGTGTGTCAAAGCAGCCGAATCTCGTGGTTGAAAATGATACAGTGACCGTGCCTAAAGGGGAAACCGTCAAAGGTGATGTCACTGTCAAAAATGGCAAGCTGATTGTAGAAGGCAAGGTTGATGGAAATGTCACAGTCGTCAATGGGGAACAGCTGACTGCTTCTGCCGGACAAGTCACTGGTCAAATCAATGAAATTAATGAAGTGTTTGATTGGATCTGGTACAAAATGAAATCCACAGCACAAAACGTGATGCGGGTCATTGGGCCAGAGGAGCAAAAGTAAATCAAACAGCATGGAGCAGTCTCTTAGGGGCTGCTCTTTTTCTATATCATTGCTCAGATTCACGCATACTAGAAAGCCAGCCATATATGGCAACTATTTTCCTTGCTGAAATAAAATGTGGTATAATAGCCTCGCTATGTATTTACACATAGGCTTTTTTTATAAAAAAATGCATCACACGAAGAAACTTGAAAATTCTGGAGGACGAGGAAATGGCTTTAGGGGATATTCCTTTTTTGCAGTACCTCGGTAATGCTGTTGATATACTCGTTGTTTGGTATGTGATATATAAATTAATGATGGTCATCCGCGGAACAAAAGCGGTTCAGCTTTTAAAGGGAATTGTGGTCATTGTTCTCGTCAGGATGGGAAGTGCGTATCTCGGTCTTAACACACTTCAATGGCTGATGGATCAAGCGATTACGTGGGGGTTCCTTGCGATCATTATTATTTTTCAGCCAGAGCTAAGGAGAGCGCTTGAGCAGCTTGGGCGCGGCCGTTTCTTCTCAAGAAGCGGGACACCTGTAGAGGAACAGCAGCAGAAAACGATCGAGGCAATTACAAAAGCAATTAACTATATGGCAAAACGCAGAATAGGAGCGCTGCTGACAATTGAGCGCGATACTGGGATGAATGATTACATAGAGACAGGAATTCCTTTGAATGCAAAGGTGAGTTCTGAGCTGCTGATTAATATTTTCATTCCGAATACACCGCTTCATGACGGTGCTGTCATTATGAAGCGTGATGAGATTGCAGCTGCAGCTTGTTATTTACCGCTGTCAGAAAGTCCTTTTATCTCTAAGGAACTCGGAACGCGCCACCGGGCGGCAGTTGGTATTAGTGAAGTGACAGACAGCTTAACCGTCATCGTCTCTGAGGAGACAGGCGGCATTAGTGTCGCAAGAAATGGTGATCTCCATCGAGAATTGACAGAAGAAGCGCTTGAAGAAATGCTGATTGCTGAATTTAGTAAGAACAGCAAAGATGCTTCCTCGACCAAATGGTATTGGAGGGGCAAGAAAAATGGATAAGATTTTGAATAATCGCTGGGCCGTAAAGTTTCTTGCATTGGTCTTCGCTTTATTGCTGTATGGTGCAGTCAATTCAGCGCAAGCGCCCACGCCGAAAAAAATCGGTGAATCCTTTTTCCCAACATCGACGACAGATGAAGCAACCTTAACTGACATTCCTGTTAAAGCGTATTATGATGACGAGAAGTACGTCGTCACTGGTGTACCGCAGACAGTCAATGTCACGATTAAAGGATCAACAAGTGCTGTGAAAACAGCAAGACAAACAAAGAATTTTGAAATTTATGCAGATATGCAAAACTTAACGACAGGCACACATAAAGTGGAGCTGAAGGCAAGAGATGTATCAAAGGGAATCACATTATCGATTAATCCGTCTGTGACGACTGTGACGATACAAGAAAAAACGACAGCTGAATTTCCTGTTGAAACAGAATTTTATAATCAAAATAAAATCAAAGACGGTTATTTACCCGAACAGCCCATTGTGAATCCGAAAAAGGTGACTGTCACTGGCTCAAAGGATGTAATCGACAAAATTTCTGTCATTAAAGCATTTGTGAACTTAGAGGATGTCGATCAACAGATTGAAAAAGAAGCGAAGCTCACTGTGTATGACAGCAGCGGGAACGAGCTGCCAGTCGAAGTGAGTCCGTCAGTGGTGGATATTACGGTCCCAATCACGAGTCCAAGCAAGAAGATCCCGTTTAAAATTGAGCGGACGGGCAGCTTACCGGATGGGATCAGTATTTCAAGCATTGAGACAAGCCCTAGTGAGGTCACAGTGTACGGCTCCCAAAAGGTGCTGGATGCACTTGATTTTATTGATGGCGTTAAGCTGGACCTAAGCAAGATTAAAGATGATACGGAGGTTGATGCCGACATTCCACTGCCAGATGGTGTGAAAAAGGTGTCGCCTGAAACCGTTAAGATCAAAGTGAAGGTTGCAACAGCTGAAGAAAAAAAGATCGATAATGTACCTATTTCTGTCGTGGGTCTGAGCAAGGATCTCAGCTCTAAATTTGTGAGTCCGTCTTCTGGGCGTCTCATGTTAACAGCAAAAGGATCAAAGAGTGCAATTGATAAACTAAAGGCTTCAGATATTGAAGCCTATATCAATGTGGGGGACTTGAACGAAGGAACACATGAGGTCAAAGTACAAGTGAACGGTCCTCAAAATGTGACGTTTACTTTATCGAGATCAAAGGTCAAGGTGAAACTTACCTCTACTGACAAAGAAGATCAGCCGGCTTCTACGAATGATCGAAAGGATCAATCGTCTGATAACGATGATCAGGAAAAGAAGAGTAAAGAGGAATCGACACAATATAAAGCAAAGAAAGAATCAAGACAAAGACAGCGGGTTAAAGAAGATAAAAAAGAGGACTCAGAGCCCTCTTGAATGGTAAAAAAGGAGCGATTGAAACATGGGCAAGTACTTTGGAACTGATGGTGTAAGGGGTGTGGCTAATAGCGAATTAACGCCAGAGCTCGCATTTAAAATTGGGAGATTTGGCGGCTATGTCCTCACGAAGGATAAAGAACGTCCAAAGGTACTCGTTGGACGAGACACACGTGTATCTGGTCATATGCTAGAAGGAGCCCTCGTTGCAGGCTTACTTTCAATTGGGGCTGAAGTGATGCGTTTAGGTGTGATCTCAACACCTGGCGTGTCCTATTTAACGAAGGCAATGGATGCAGAAGCGGGTGTTATGATTTCTGCTTCTCACAACCCAGTTCAGGATAACGGGATTAAATTCTTCGGCGGCGACGGCTTTAAACTGTCAGATGAACAGGAGAACGAAATTGAGCAGCTAATGGATCAGCCAGTCGATCAATTACCACGTCCAGTTGGAGCCGATCTTGGAACGATGAATGACTACTTTGAAGGTGGTCAGAAATACTTGCAATTCTTGAAGCAGACAGCGGATGAGGATTTCACAGGCATTCACGTGGCCCTTGACTGTGCACATGGTGCAACATCTTCTCTTGCGACACATTTATTTGCTGATTTAGATGCAGATGTGTCCACAATGGGAACATCACCAAACGGCTTGAATATCAATGATGGCGTCGGCTCAACTCATCCAGAGGCACTTTCTGCTTTTGTAAAGGAAAAGGGTGCGGATATTGGTCTTGCGTTTGATGGTGACGGTGACCGTTTAATTGCAGTCGATGAAAAAGGTGATATCGTAGACGGCGATCAAATTATGTACATATGTGCACGTTATTTGAAGAGTGAAGGCCGATTAAAGGATGACACAGTCGTGTCAACAGTCATGAGTAACCTCGGCTTCTATAAAGCGCTGGAGAAACAAGGCATTAAGAGCATCCAAACCGCTGTTGGTGACCGCTATGTGGTCGAAGCGATGAAAAAGGACGGCTATAATGTCGGCGGCGAGCAATCAGGCCACTTGATTTTCCTTGATTACAATACGACAGGTGACGGCATGCTTTCTGCCATCATGCTTGTGAATACGCTAAAAGCGACAGGAAAAACATTATCAGAGCTTGCGGCTGAAATGGAGAAGTTCCCGCAGCTTCTAGTGAATGTGAAGGTGTCTGATAAATATAAAGTGGAAGAAAATGAAAAAGTAAAAGCTGTGATTCAAGAGGTTGAAAAAGAGATGAACGGTGACGGCCGTATTCTTGTTCGTCCATCTGGAACAGAGCCGCTTGTACGTGTGATGGCGGAAGCGAAAACAAAAGAGCTGTGTGATGAATATGTGGCTCGAATTACCGCTGTTGTCAAAGAGGAAATGGGTATTGAGTAATAGATGAAAGCAAATCGCTAAGCAGCGGTTTGCTTTTTTTCGAATAATCGTCATAAGTGAAATGAACTGTACGAATCATATAAGGGAGGGTAACTTGCTAATGCCTTCATACATAGGAGAGCACATCAAAGGTAGAACGTGACAAGCCTCATCGCATATAGTGTATGGAGGTCTCGCTTTCTCAAATGAAAGGGATCACCCCTAAATTGTGATTGACGGAGGTCAGACCTTATAGTACAATCATCCTTGTGTTATTGGATTTTTATTCTAGCTGGAAAGGCAGGGTAGATGTTCAGGAACTCTTATAATGATAGCGCCCGAACTAAGCGATCGGACGACAGATGCTTAGTTGACGAGGATGGAGGTTATCGAATTTTCGGCGGATGCCTCCCGGCTGATCAAAAGAGATCACAGCCGTAAGTGTTTCTTTAAAGCAAAGAGGTGACTCTTTGTACAAAGGGAATACACATGATCTCCCAAAATAAACATGTAGAGAGGGACGAAGAAATGTCCCTTCTATTTTAGTAGGCTTTCTTTGTCCCTTTCACGTGATCGGGAGGAAGAATATTTATGTGTGGAATCGTAGGTTATATTGGTCAGAATGATGCGAAGGAAATCTTATTAAAAGGCTTAGAGAAGCTTGAGTACCGCGGGTATGACTCAGCAGGTATTGCTGTGGCAAACGAAGAAGGCGTGCATGTGTTCAAAGAAAAAGGACGTATCGCTGAGCTTCGTGAGGTCGTGGATGCAAACGTGGCATCTTCAGCAGGAATCGGACATACACGCTGGGCAACACACGGTGTACCAAGCCATCTCAATGCGCATCCGCATCAAAGTGCTTCTGGCCGTTTTACACTTGTTCATAACGGTGTCATCGAGAACTACGTACAATTGACACGCGAATATTTACAAGACGTCACACTGAAAAGCGACACAGATACAGAGGTTGTTGTTCAAGTCATCGAACAATTTGTAAGCAGAGGTCTTGATACAGAGGAAGCTTTCCGTCAAACGCTTCTTCAACTAAAAGGCTCTTACGCAATTGCCCTTTTCGATAACGAAAACAAAGAAACAATCTATGTGGCGAAAAACAAAAGCCCATTATTGGTTGGTTTCGGAGAAGATTTCAACGTTGTGGCATCTGACGCAATGGCGATGCTTCAAGTAACGAACGAATATGCGGAATTAATGGATAAAGAAATGGTCATTGTCACAAAAGACGAGGTGATCATCAAAAACCTTGACGGTGATATCATGACACGTCCTTCTTATATCGCTGAGCTGGATGCAAGCGACATCGAGAAAGGCACATATCCTCACTACATGTTAAAAGAAACGGATGAACAGCCGCTTGTGATGCGCAAAATCATCCAAAAATATCAAGACGAAAACGGCAAGCTGTCAGTCGCTGGCGATATCGCAAGCGCAGTAGCAGAAGCAGACCGCATTTACATTGTGGCTTGTGGAACGAGCTACCATGCAGGGCTTGTCGGTAAACAATATATTGAAAACTGGGCGAAAGTACCTGTAGAAGTTCATGTAGCAAGTGAATTCTCTTACAACATGCCGCTTCTATCGAAAAAGCCATTGTTCATCTTCCTTTCTCAATCTGGGGAGACTGCGGACAGCCGCGCTGTACTTGTTCAAGTCAAAGAGCTTGGTCATAAAGCATTAACAATCACAAACGTACCAGGTTCTACGCTATCTCGTGAAGCGGACTTCACATTGCTTCTTCATGCAGGACCAGAAATCGCAGTAGCTTCAACAAAAGCCTACACAGCACAAATCGCTGTTCTTGCGATCCTTGCATCAGTTGCAGCTGAATTAAATGGTCAATCTCTTGACTTTGATCTTGTGAAAGAGCTTGGTATTGTGGCAAACGCAATGGAAGCCCTTGTTGATCAAAAGGATGAAATGGAACAAATCGCTCGTGACTTCTTCACAGTGACACGTAACGCATTCTTTATCGGAAGAGGACTTGACTACTATGTGTGCCTTGAAGGTTCACTGAAGCTAAAAGAGATCTCATACATCCAAGCAGAAGGCTTTGCTGGCGGAGAACTCAAACATGGAACCATCGCTTTAATTGAAGAAGGCACACCGGTCATTGCCCTTGCAACGCAAGAGCACGTGAACCTCAGCATTCGCGGTAACGTCAAAGAAGTCGTTGCACGCGGAGCGAACCCATGTGTCATCTCACTGAAAGGCCTAGAAGACGAAGGCGACCGTTTCGTCCTTCCAGCTGTACACCCAGCACTTGCACCACTTGCATCTGTTGTCCCATTACAGCTGATCGCTTACTACGCAGCACTTCACCGCGGGTGTGATGTGGATAAACCACGTAACCTTGCGAAGAGTGTGACGGTGGAGTAGGTTTAAATAAAATCGGATTTTTGATGTGTTCGAATAATAAAATTGTTTAAATATGGAATTTTAGCACCCGTTCGCTTATAATTAAAATAAGCGAACGGGTGTTTTTTATTTCAGGGAGGAAAATAATGGTTAATACTAGACAAAGATTGAATAAGAGAAGAAAAACTTTAAATGAAATTCAAAATCTAGTTAATAATGCTGCTAACTTACTAATAATACATTATTCTTGCGAAAGTTTTTATCATATTAAAGACGGGCGCACTCCTAGAATAACGTCAATTGCTGTTCGTTATTTTCATACAGGTCAAACAGAAACTTTTTCTATTCATAAAGTAGCTGAAAAGAAAGGATTTTTAGCAGAAATTGAAGCGAGGTATGACGAGTTAGAAAAGGTAATGTTAACTGAATTTTATAAGTTCATAAAAACTCATCTGAATTACAATTGGGTTCATTGGAATATGAGAGATATTAATTATGGCTTTCAAGCTATAGATCATAGATTTAGTGTATTGGGTGGTAAGCCAATTTCAATACCAGATTCTCAAAAGTTTGATTTAGCAAGAAAACTAGTTGATATTTATGCAGATTATGCCGATCATCCGAGGTTAGAAAAATTAATAGATTTAAACAATATAACTAAAAAAGATTTTTTAACGGGTGCAGAAGAAGCGAAAGCTTTTGAAGAATTAAAGTATGTTGAGTTACATCGTTCAACGCTTAGGAAAGTAGATATTTTTCATGCCATACTTGAAAGAGTTATTGATAAGAGTTTGAAAACTAAAAGTAAATGGCATCATATTTATGGATTTACACCACAAGGAATATTCGAGTCTATAAAAGATCATTGGATATTTGCGCTAATTTCTATAGGAGTAGGTGCAGCGTTATCAGCAGTATTTGGTATTGTGTTTCTAGAATATTTGTAAAGGTAGGTAATCTACATGAAAAACGTCAAACAGTGGAACTAAAAACAAAAATCTCTAGTTGTATTAAAGCAGTTAGAGGGCAAGGTGAACTTGCTCTTTACAAGTCCTGGTTAACAATTCAAGATGCACTTTCTCGAGGACATGTGCATCGTTTCGGTGTTTGAAAGCATCGAGTGAACACATTTATTTTCGTATCTAATAAGAAATTTTCAACTAGTTATTTCAGTAGAAAGTATTAATAAACGACATTAAGCTTTCAAAAAAGATGAAGGAAATAAAAAGGTATATATGATTGTTTATAGATAGAGCATAAAAGGACTTACAAATTTTATGACTGTGAACAGCGTAGGTTAAGAAATTTAGGTGGAACGTCTATTTTAGAGATTTAAAAAGAGCTAATCATGCTATCTTCTTCAAAGGTTTAATACTGAGACTGCACGAAAATAAAAGGAATAGACATTTTATATAGTGGGAGTAGAAACTTTTGAAGACCTGGCGATATCAATATGTAACGAAAGAAGAGAGCAGACACATGACCAAACCTAAAATTTACACAATGAGCTTTGCAAAGGTCTATCCTCTCTACATCGCAAAGGCAGAGAGAAAGGGACGAACGAAAGCTGAGGTCGATACGATTATTTGTTGGTTAACGGGGTACAGTCCAGAAGAGCTGCAGGAACAGGTGGATAAACATAAAGACGTTGAAACCTTTTTTGCTGAGGCTCCTGAGCTTCATCCTTCCCGCAGTTTAATCAAAGGAGTCATTTGTGGTGTTCGGGTAGAGGGCATTGAGGAAGAAACGATGAAAAACATTCGGTATATGGATAAGCTGATTGATGAGTTAGCGAAGGGAAAGACGATGGAAAAGATTTTGCGAGGTTCATTATAAGCATCTATAAACATGTAAGCCCAGTGAGCGCACCTTCACTGGGCTTTTTTATATTTATAGACCATTCGATTGATAAAAATAAGATTCATTTGAACGATTTCCCTCTCCATGTCGTCAAAAGAAGTGTTATCAAAACAAAATGGTGTTTGAAAAAGGAGTGGCGTGGATGGATATGAAGATGATTTTACCTCTCGTTTTGCTGCAAGCGATTTTAATGGTGATTGGTTTGTTTGATTTGCTGAAAAGAGATCCATCAAGGATCAGAGGAGAAGTGAAGTGGGTTTGGGCTTTGGTGATTGTGTTTGTGGCGAGTGCCGGTCCTATTGTGTATTTCATTTTTGGTCGTAAACCATCTTAGTAGGGGGGATTCGCTTGAATATGCTGGAGTGTCAAGAGCTGACGAAATCGTATGGTCGGCATGAAGTTTTAAAAAACGTTTCGTTTTCTGTTGGGGAGGTTGGTTGTGTAGGGTTTTTAGGAGCCAATGGAGCAGGAAAGACGACGACAATTCGGTTTTTGACGGGGCTTGCTCGTCCTACGTCTGGCGTTGTGAAGGTGGCAGGTCTGGATGTGACAAAGGATATGAATCAAATCAGTCATGTCATCGGATACTGTCCGCAGCAGCCGGCGTTTTACCAGGATATGACGGGGCAGGAGTGGATGCATTGGGTTGGCGGGTTATTTCAATTAGAGAAAAAAGTCATTCGCTCCAAAACGGAGGAACTGCTGAAGCTTTGCCGTGTGTATGAGGCGAAGGATCGTACCATTGGCAGCTACAGCGGAGGCATGAAGCAGAGGCTCGCCATTGCACAGGCGCTTATCAATAGCCCGAAGGTTCTTATTTTGGATGAGCCTGTGTCTGCACTTGATCCAATGGGAAGAAAAGACGTCCTGACTTTGATTGAGCGTCTAAAGCATGAGATGCTGATCTTTATGTCGACCCATATTTTAGATGACATTGAACGAGTGGCGGATCATATTATCATGATCAACAGCGGGAAAATTGAAATGTCCTCTTCGATGAAACAGATCAAAGAAGACTATATCCAGCCAGTGATTGAATTTCAATTAGAACAACAGAATACGAAATTAGTGGCTTTGTTAAAAGAGCGGCATTGGGTGGAGGAATGCATTGAAACAGGGGGCGCTTATCAGGTGCGAGTGAACGATCAACAAATGGCATTGAAGGAGCTGCCTCGTCTAATCACTGAAGCTGGCGGTGTCCTTCTCCATTATCGACTATCTAAGCTGACGCTTGAAGATATTTTCATGAAGGTTGTGACTGCATGATGATGCTGAAAAAGGAATTTAGGGAGTTATTCACTAGTTATAAAATTTTATTTGTGCCGATCATTTTTACGATTTTAATGATCACACAGCCTATTACGCTCAAAATGCTGCCAGATCTTTTATCGAAATCAGCTAATTTACCTGAAGGATCCACATTTTATATACCAGAGCCAAGCGCTGGAGAGGCTTTAGCGAGTGCAATAAGTAAATTTGATTCACTTGGCGTTTTTATTCTCATTATGATCGTGATGGGGACGATTGCGGGAGAGCGTGCCTCTGGGGTGACGGCGATGATTATGGTGAAGCCGATCAGTCGAATGAGTTATTATGTCTCAAAAATATGTGCCTATGCTGGTTTGACCTTGTTTAGTTTGGTGGTGGCGGTGCTTGCCTCCGTTTATTATGTGGACATTCAATTTGGGCATCTGGATTGGGTCAATGTGTTAAAAGGAACGCTTCTTTATTACCCCAATTTATTGCTGATTGTCGTGTCGACCATTTGTGCTTCGGCGTTCTTTCAGCGTTCCGTCACAGCTGGGGGTGTGTCGCTTTTGATCAACCTTATTCTATTTACTGTTCCTTCATTTTATGAGGATACATTAGGGAAGTTTGCGCCTAAAGGCGTGACAAGTGCGGCTGAGGAGATGATTCATAGAGGGACTTATTCGGATCAGACTCTTACAAGCTTTCTAGGTGTATCGGTATTGATTGTTATCTTTTTTCTCATTGGATGGTTTCTTTTTAGAAAACAAGAATTATAGGTTGCTGGACCCTTTGGAGCAGCTCGAATTAGCGTTAGAGAATGTGAAACGGAATGTAGAAGCGGCAGATATGGCTGTAGAAGAAATAACGAAACTAGTGTTTTATCTTGTGGGAGAGTTCGATGCTGCGAGCAGAAAACGAATCATGGGTCAGTTTTTAGGTGATCATCTTCCTTGTATGACGATGGTTTATGTGGTGGCCCTGGCTTCTCCTGCTTTGGAGGTAGAGGTGGATGCTTGGGCGGGTCAGGAGATGGGTTTGGTGATGGGGCGGTTTGAGGGAATAACTGTTTAATAGATAAAGGATTAGGATACTGTCGCCTAATCTTTTTTTATTTTGTACATGATATATTTTCTTAATCCTTGTACATATGTACATAGAATAGATTACCTCATTCCTATTACCTTGTTATTCTCTATATGGTAATATTAGGTTAAGAGATTGGTGGGTCTATTGACATTCGTTTTTTGATTTTATAACACACCATAGATAAGCATACATCACTCTAATAGTAAGGGAGAGATTTGATGCCATTCATGGAGGTTCAGAATGTAAGCAAACGATATAGCAATGGTGATGGGATAGAGGATCTGTCATTTTCCATCGAAGCAGGGGAGGTTGTGGCGCTGCTTGGGCCTAATGGTGCGGGGAAAACGACAACCATTCGATGTTTAACGGGTCTATATCAACCAGATCAAGGGGAGATTCTCATAGAGGGTTTTCCTCCTGGTCATTCCCATGTCCAAAAGCAAGTAGCTCTTATCCCTGATCAGCCATATTTGTATCCAGAATTAACGGTTGCTGAACATGTTCAATTCCGTGCAAGGGGCTATCATAAAGGCTTAAAACAAATCAAAGAAAAGGTATTTGAAGCGTTGAAAGAAGTACATATGGAAATGAAGATGAACGAACTGTGCGGACAGCTTTCAAGAGGTCAAAAACAGCGTGTCGTCCTAGCAGGGGCCATTGTGCAAGATGCCTCCCTTTTTATTTTAGATGAACCGACTGTAGGGTTGGACATCCCTTCAAAACAATGGCTGTCGGATTGGCTGATACAAAAAAGCCGCCAAGGTGGTTCTGTCCTTGTGTCCACTCATAGCCTAGAGTTTGTTCTTGATACGGCTAGCAGGGTGATATTGATTCGAGACGGTGACATCATGAAAAGTATCGATGTTCCTCAATTGAAGGAAGAACAGATCAAGTGGAGGGCAGAGGTCATTCAACTTCTGGGGGAGTGGTCTAGTGAATAACACACTCTCCCTTTTATGGATGAAATCCCAAAGGCGCTTGATCAGTAAAAATCAAGAAAAGAAAATGCCCTTTCTGATCTTGCTGCTTTTCATTGCTGCAATTGGTTTTCAGCTGAGCGCAGTCTCAAGTATGGGGGATTGGAATGCTAGTGCAGCTGGATGGATCATTGTCTGTTTATTTGTTCTTTATACGGGCTTTGGCTTGTTTTCGAATCGGCTGCCTAGTCAGATGAACGATATCATTTGGTTATATGGAAATGGTGCGGCCTTATGGACGGTTGTGATGAGTGTGTGGGTGTATCACATTTTTTGGCGAGGGGCTCTCCTCATTGTTTCTGCTGTGGCTGCAGATATTCTTCTATTTTGTATGACGCAGCAGTACCCTTTTCTACTCGGGAAATCACTCATCCTGACAGGGCTGTTATGTATGACCGAAACATGGATGATTGCGGTGTCTTGTGCTAGAACGATTCGAGTATACAATCGGCTGCTCTTACTCGGTTTTGTACTGCTATTTTGCTGTTTTGCACTGCTCGTTTTGAATCAATTGATGTTGAAACAGTCCTCATTGATGAAAATCGCTGATTCTTTTATGTTTCAAGTTGGACGTATGATCGAAGAATTCTCATTCCTTTCTTTATTGATTTTTCTTGGAGTAATGATTCTGTCGTTAATGATGATGTACAGGGCCAGTCATCGTTTAGAGATGAAGGAGACGTTAGTCAAGGAGGCAGCATTTTGGGAGGAATTTGAGGGGAAACAAATTCATTCAAATCCAATGAGTCCAAAGAAAGGCAAGACGTGGTGGGGACTTCCAGCATTAACAGGCATCTGGGCTTTTCTTTGGCTAGAATTATTGTTGATGAAAAAGTATGTGACCTTCCATCTGTTATCTACCATGCTATTAATAGGTACTTACTATGTCGTCATTTCTTATTTTTCAGATTGGTTGAATCTATTCTTTATGGTCATTGGTGCATCCGTCCTACTCAGTTCATATTACGCTGGGATTGTAAGACACGCGCAAACGGGAGTGCTGTATCTTTTACCAGGTGCTTTATATCAAAAAATTCTTCTATTGGAAGTGTTTCAAACCTTTTGGTTGTATGCTGTCTACTTTATTTCTCTTGTCTTGTTTGAGATTCAAGATGTATTGTATTGGGCCGTTTATGGGGGAGGGGTTTATATATGGTTTTTGGCCGTACGGCTCTTTGCCTTTACGCAGCCGCTGAGACGAGAAGCGAGTCTTTCTTTGGGCATCTATTATCGATCATTGCTCCTCGCATCTGTCATAAGTGCTGTGGTCATCATTGGTATTCATATGTTCACTGATGGCTGGTTTACAACGATTACATGTTTATTTACTGGAGTTGTATTTTATGTGATTTGTTATCGATGCCGTGGGTCTCATTAAAAAGAGGAGTTGATTGTCATGAAACCAGAAGATAAGCTATCCCAATCGGTTCAACGTTTGGTCAATACCAATGAAGTAACGATCGTTCAAGCAATGGGGGAATTGAGAAAATCCGGAAAAGAGGCAGTGCCAGTACTTGTTGAAGCCTTAAAAGAAGAGGGTTCTTTGCGGAATATTGCAGCAGCGGTTCTTGGTGAATTTGGAGCAGATGCAGGAGACGCAGCTGAGTCTCTTGCCAAGCTATTAGAAAGTGAAGAAGAGGAGACAAGAATGGCGGCTGCCATTTCTTCTGCCATTGGCCAAACGCTATGAGGGCCCTACCTGTTTTTGGGCATCCTGGTGTATCTCTTGGATTGACCCATCAAAAATCGAAAAAAACATGTACGAGTGCCTAAAACAGGAACAAGAACATCCATCAGGGAACGTGGCTCCTTTTGCTGCAGAGGAAGCATTAGGAAAAATTATCGCTTTTCAATTAAAAGAAAAGGGGGATGAATAGTGGAAACGCAAATACTCAAATGGCCTGAGCATCTTCCTTGGATTCATCCTTCAGGTCAGAAGTGTTTATCTGAAGGGCAACATCTACTTCTTTATTTTTAGTCAGTCAATTGTCCTCATTGTGAAGAATTAACCGATCACATTCTACATCGTGTGAACCAGTTGGGTATCCATTTAACCTGTGTCCATGTCCCATATACGGAAGAAGAAAAATCGATAGGTGGTGTTTCGAAATATGCAGAGGAAAAGAATCTGACAGCTCCCATCGTATTGGATCAAGATTATGAAATTGTCACAAAATATAAGATTCAAGGATTACCAAGCTTTTGCCTCATAGATAAAGAGGGGCAATTAAAAATGGGAGATGCCGGCTGGGAGAAAATATTGAAAAAGCTAGAAAAACAATCTTAATTACGGTTATGGAGGAGAGCGTTTTGTTTCAATCAAATAAAGAATTAAAAAGAAATGCGGTCTTTTTCGCAGGTGTGGGCATTGTTTTGCTGATTCTCATGATGCTGAAATGGTTGCCGATTTCAGCAGACTGGGAGCTGACGTTGATTTTGTTCGGATTGGGGATTTTGTTTTATTTGAAGCGGTGCTGTGGAAAGAGGAAAAAGGTCATAATTCATGAGTATGTTACCTAGAATATATATTCTAGGTTTTTTTATTAAATTTACCTTAAAACGTATCTTTTCACATGGGGATAGGAACCAATTTTTTAAAAGTGTGGTAGGATAAATATGCTTAATCTTTATATTTTTCGAAGGAGCTGTCGTGTTGAAGGGATCTAGGGTTGAGTTAATTGATAGTTTACGTGGTTTTAGTTTATTAGGTATTTTGATCGTGAATATGCTTAATTTTCAATATGATTATGATTTTGAGAAAATGTTTGATTCGAGCCTGTGGGGACAGGAGTTTGGGGTATATGTGACGGAGATTTTGTTCCAGGGGTCATTTTATCCGATTTTTTCCTTTTTGTTTGGCTATTCTTTTATCAAGCTGATTGAATCTACGCAGGCAAAAGGGCTGAATACGACTGCCATCATCATTCGACGGGGCTTTGGTCTTATTGTGCTTGGTATGCTTCATTACATATTTATTTGGAATGGTGATATTCTTCTTTATTATGGAGCTTGTACGTTTTTCTTGATGATGTTTATGGGCAGCCGGATCAAAACAATGCTGATATGGTCGGGTATTTTAGGTGCTTTATCTTTAGTGGTTCTGCCGTATATGATGAATTTTCTTTATGGAAATGAAGATTTATTAACGAATGTATATGCGACAGGTACATATGGGGATATTTTGATGAGCCGGATTACGATAGAAGACGATATGGTGATTGTCACCATAATTATGGCCATTGTGACTATTACACTTATGCCGATATTAGGCCTTCTTTTTGGTCCGATTATGGCTGGTCCGTTTGCACTGCTTGGAATGGCGATTGCTAAACGAGGACATCTGACTGAAGAAGATCGAGGGATGGCCTATCGCAAAGGCTGGGTATGGATGATTTTGATCGGGCTGGCGTTAAAATGTGCGACGTTCATTGATGCTCCTTGGAGTGAAATGGTGAAAACGTTAGGTGCGAATGTACTGACGATCGGCTATATTCAAGCCTTTATTGTGTTTTACTATTCAAAGGCAGCCCAAGGTCTGAAGCATCTGCTTGCAGGACTTGGCCGTTTGTCTCTATCTAACTATTTGGCGCAATCGATGATTTGTACAACGATTTTCTATTCTTACGGACTTGGTTTATTTGGACAAATGGGTTCAATGTTTGGACTGCTGCTCGCTGTCGGACTTTACACAGCGCAGCTGTTCATCAGCTATCTCTATTTGAAAAAGTGGAGAAGAGGCCCTATGGAGTGGCTCATGGGAAGATGGGTGTATTGGAGATAAATCGATTTGTTGGAGGACTGCACAGCTGAAGAGCTGTGCGGTTTTTTATTGAATTCCATTAAAAAAAGGTGCCGCCCTGCCGTCTATTCGAAAGCTGGCGAAGGATTTACAAATTAGCGTCATCACCACAAAGCGAGCGTATGAAGAGTTAGAGAAAGCAGGATTTATTTATTCGATCGAAGGTAAGGGATCGTGTGTTGCGGAGCAAAATGTCGAAGTCATGAGAGAGAAAAGATTAAAGGTCATTGAGGAGCAGCTTGGAGCGGTTGTTTCAAACGGGAAAGAATTGGGCTTATCTTTTGATGAATTGCAGCAGGTATTAAAGTTCTTATATGAGGAGTGAGATAGATGGAACATGTGATTGAATTCAAAGGGGTATCGAAACGATTCAAGGATCAGCTGTGCTGATTATGTTGATCTATTTGATGTCTTGGGGACTTTCTACTGCCATCTATCAAAGGAAAGTGTTCTAAGAAGAATTTCAGCGGAATCGATTCAATGTTGATCATGATCGCAATTTTGATCAAAACGTGCTTGTCGTTTTGTTTTATGATCAAGAAGAGGTGAGGGAGATGGTGTACAGTCAAGTCACGCAAGAGGTGATTTCCTATTTAGAGTCGCATTTGATGGCTGAGGCAGGTGCCTGAGAAAGTAGGATATTCACATTTTCATTTGCTCCGTATTTTTAAAAAAGAAACAGGACTGTCGATGGGAGAATATGTGCGGAAACGAAGGTTAGCCACAGCTGCGCAGCTTCTCTTGTATACGGATCAGGGGATTCTGGATATTGCTTTTACGATGCAATTCCAATCGCAGGAAGCCTTTACGCGTGCTTTTAAGAATCTCTATTCTTTACCTCCCGGAATGTACAGGACATTGATGAGAGATATGCAAATGAAAAAGGAGGAAGGTTCGATGACATTACATGAAGCAGTGCCTGGCTGGGGGCTCAGTGGTTCACATCCGCATATGTATGAGATGGGTGTTGATACAGCAGTGTTCCATACTGGGAAGCAATCAGGTGTCTTATCATCTAAAGAGGGCGTCCAAGATGGACAGTTTGCGACGATGATGCAAGGGTTTCAGGCGAAAGACTATGTGGGGAAACGGTTTAAGCTCTCTGCTTTCTTAAAAACAGAAGATGTTTCTTCTGCAGGAATTTGGATGCGGGTGGATGATGGAAAGGGCGATATGATGCAGTTTGATAATATGCAGAATCGACCTGTGACAGGCTCTACGGAATGGAATCAATATTCGAATGTATTAGATATCCCTTCTCAGAGTGAATCCATTCATTTTGGGGTGCTGCTCAGTGGTCATGGAACTGTATGGGCTGACGGTTTTCGATTTGAGGAAGTGGATGAGAGAACACCTACGACCAATATGGTGGAGACATCGTCACTGCCAGATGTTCCTGTGAATTTACAATTTGAGCTGGAGAAGACCGTGTGAGCGGTCTTTTTTGTTCTATACAAACCTGTATTGACAGTTTATAATGAAGCATATAATATACATACCAATGGTCGGTATGTAAAAGGAGGCGTTTCATTTGGCCAGAAATAAATATCCAGAAAAGACGATCCAGCAGATTTTGGACGTGTCGACGAAGCTGTTCCAGGAAAAAGGATTCGAAAAGACGAGTTTGCAGGATATTATCTATGAATTAAATATGTCTAAGGGTGCTATTTATCATCATTTTAAATCGAAGGAAGAAATATTACGCGCCGTGATGGATCGGCAGTTTCGTTATGCGACGCAGAAGCTTGAGGAGCTGATTGCGCATACGGAGGCAGCTCATGGGAAAGAGAAGCTGCAACGTATTTTAGAGCAGCTTGTCGCAGATCCACAGTCTCATTCGATTGATGGGATCTTGGTTGACCAGATCAAAAACCCACAATTTGTGGTTGAAGGTATGAAGGCAGGAGTAAATCAGGATGCGCTTAAAATCAAACGGCTAATTCTTGAAGGGATTGAAGATGGTTCAATGACGACTGCTTTTCCTGGTGAAGTGGCAGAAGTGTTTATGCTTCTTGTGAATATATGGCTGAATCCAACGCTGTTTGTTCGTGATCAAGAAGACACTGTTCAGCGTTTGCATTTTTTACAACAGATGATGAAAGGGCTTGGAGTGGATGTGGTGAGTGATCTATTTATACAAAAGGTGACAGCGCATTATGCTGGAATTGGAGGGTATGATCAGCCTGGAACATAAAGGGTCAGAAAAGAGACAAACAGAAAAATTCATGTAATAGGAGGGTGCTTTATGCTTCACTTCATGAAACTTGGGATAAGAAAAAGTCATATGAAACATTACATTCAAGCTAGTTTTATAGCAAGTATTGTGCTGCTAGTATTGATCTATTTTGTTGCGTTTGTTGCACAGGTTGAACAAGAACCGGATTTTCAGCAATATACGAATATTTATTTGTTAACTAGTACAGTATGTATGATCTTTTTTTCTATCATAACAGCTATGATGTATTGGCGAGTTGTGATGACTGCATATAAGGAACATCAATCCAAGTCAGCGAATCTGACCACATTACTCCTTTCTAAAATGATCTGGATGCTGTGCTTTTCAACGATTGCGATGATGTGTAGTATCACTCCCTCTTTCGTTATGTTTAGTGTTACTGAAATGTTCTTCCCGATTGTTCATGATACGCTGACGGCTGATGTTCTTTTTGATTTTATCAAAACGTTTCTTGTGTTTACTTGTTGTGTCAATGGGATTGGCATGATTGCGATGAGAGTGGGGTTGATGATGAAATCTATTTTTATCACCATCCTGACTGCGATTGTTCTATGTGCTGTTTTGGGAAACGTATCGATAGCCATCTATGGAAATGATCAATTGAATCTCGTCCTGTCAGGAGTCATGATCGCAGCTGTCTTCATTGTGATCTTGGAATTGTGGAGCAGCATCGGCGGCTGCAAACGAGGTAATTCATGATGGGAAAAGGAGGGAGACATGTGGAGCATACAGTTCGAATTGAGGAAGCGGTATTTGAACTATCATTAGACTGGCTGCTAGGAGAGGTTCATATTCACCACCATGATCATCCTTATCTATTGATTCATCAAACCACGAATCACGCTTTTCCTCATCGGTATTTACTACATCATCAGGTACGGGAAGGAAGGCTGATGATTCAAGATAGAAGAAAAAGAACGTTTAGCTTAGGACTCCACCTTCATAAAACGGATTTGGAGATTTATCTCCCCAAAGAACAAATACAGTCCATGTCTATTCATTGTAAAGGAGCAAATCTTCACTTAGATGGGCTGAAAATGGAGGATGTCCATTGCCAATTGATTTCTGGAAAGTCGATGTTAACGGGTGAAATCAAGCACCTCCATTTACAGACAGTTGGTGGACTTATTACTAGTCATCGGCTCATCACACACATATTGAGATTGCGCACCACATCGTCAAAAGTGGAGATGTTAGGTGCTTTTTCAGATATTGATCTGAAGGCAACAGGTAGAAGGATACAGATTCATTCTTCGACTATGCTGCATTCACTCAAATCTACTTCAACTGGAGCGTCTGTCAAAGTGGCCATTCCGGAAAATGATGGATTTATTTGTTATGTGAAGAAAAGATCAGGTGCTTTTCAAAATGACTTTACTTGTTTTTATGAGAAGGAGAAAATGGTTTATAAAAATGGAAAGAGGACCTTCGAAATCGACATAAGAGGTGGTCAGTTTCTGTTAAGTGATTTACTTTGAAGCGATCTTCAGCCTTCGATTCAGTATATCAATATAAAACAATTTGAATCTCTTTTTGTGTCAGAATATTTCGTTAATAGTGTTTTCCTCAAAAAAACAATTGTTTTTTAAGGGTAGATTTATTATGATAATATACATCGAAAGATTGAGGATTCTTAATCAGAATGAAAATTCTGATTTTTTATTTTTTATGCTGTTTGTTGATGAGGGGGAAGAAAAGTGGCTCAAAAGGAATTAAAGAGAGGGTTAAGTGCCCGCCATATTCAAATGATCGCGCTTGGCGGCACGATTGGTGTTGGCTTATTTATGGGGTCAGCGAAGGCCATTCAATGGACAGGTCCATCGGTTCTGCTGGCGTACGCTGTGTGTGGTATTTTTATCTTTTTTATTATGCGTGCGATGGGAGAAATGTTATATCTTGAACCAAGTACAGGATCATTTGCTACATTTGGACATCAATATATTCATCCGCTTGCGGGGTATATGACGGCTTGGAGTAACTGGTTCCAGTGGGTCATTGTCGGGATGTCTGAAATTATTGCCGTAGGCGCTTATATGAAATATTGGTTCCCGGAGTTACCGGCGTGGATTCCAGGATTAATCGCCATGATCATTTTAGGCGCGGCCAATTTGATTTCGGTTAAGTCGTTCGGTGAGTTTGAATTTTGGTTTGCGATGATCAAGATTGTGACGATTATCTTGATGATTATTGCGGGTCTAGGCATTATTTTCTTTGGGTTTGGAAATGGCGGAACAGCGATTGGTTTGTCTAACCTTTGGGCGCATGGCGGGTTCTTTACCGGTGGATTTAGTGGATTCTTGTTTGCGCTGTCTCTTGTTATTGCTGCCTATCAAGGGGTAGAACTGATTGGGATTACAGCAGGTGAGGCGCAAAATCCGCAAAAGACGCTGACAAATGCAATCAAAAGCATCATCTGGCGTATTTTGATTTTCTATATCGGTGCGATTTTTGTCATTGTGACGGTGTACCCTTGGGATCAGCTGAATACTCTTGGCAGCCCATTTGTGGCGACGTTTGCGAAAATTGGGATTACAGCGGCGGCAGGTATTATTAACTTCGTCGTGATTACAGCAGCTATGTCTGGCTGTAATAGTGGTATTTTCAGTGCGGGACGTATGCTTTATACATTAGGTGTGAATGGACAGGCACCAGCTTTCTTTACAAAAATTTCAAAGAACGGTGTACCGTATTTTGGGACATTCGCTGTACTGATCGGTCTAGCGGTAGGAGTTGTCCTGAATTATGTTTCTCCGCCAAATATTTTCGTGTATGTGTATAGTGCGAGTGTTCTTCCTGGTATGGTGCCTTGGTTTGTGATTTTAATTAGTCACATTGGCTTCAGAAGGGCAAAGGGTTCAGCGCTTGACCAGCACCCATTCAAGATGCCGCTTGCGCCACTTTCTAATTATGTCACAATCGGTTTCTTACTGATGGTTCTTGTGTTTATGTTCTTTAATCAGGATACACGCATTTCTCTCATTGTGGGAATTGTGTTCTTGATTGTAGTGACGCTTAGCTTTTATGCATTTGGAATTGGAAAAAGAAAACCGCTCCAAGCGGGATCAGCTGATCAAACAGTGAAATAATAGAAAGCCTTGCGGAATGAATGCACCGCAAGGCTTTTATTGTTTACAGCGACGCTTTTACACGCTGAAAAACATCTGGAAAGTTGGTGAAAAGGCCGGTGACGCCATATTGCAGAAGGCGGGTCATGTCTGCTTCGCTGTTTACCGTATATGGGTGAAGGAGGAATCCGTGGCTTCTGACCTGCTGCACGTTTTCAAATGTTAATGCTCTAAAATTCGGTCCGACACCCACTGCGTAAGTTTTGATGAAGTCGAGCTGATCGTCTGTGATGGACGTCATTTGGGCTCTGTCTAATAGCTGTACTTTTGGAAGGCGCGGGGCTAGTTTCTGTAGTTTTAGCAGGCTGTCTTGACTAAAGGATTGGATGATGACCTGCCCTTTTCTCGTATGTTTTCCGAGTAGATGATGTTTCTTTAAGGCGGCCAATAATTTTTCTTCCATTTGCGGATAAAGGTCTGGTTTTTTTGTTTCAATATAATAATTCTCTCGTTTGCCGAAATAGCGCAACACCTCATCTAATGTGAGTACTTGCTGTCCGATATAGTGGGCATTTTGTTTGTCGGGGTTGGCGTCGTTAAACCATGCACCGGCATCGAGCTGTTTGATTTCGGCAAGTGTGAGGTCTTTGACCCAGCCTGTTCCGTTTGTCGTCCGGTCAACGGTTTCATCGTGAATGACGATGAGATGTCCATCCTTCGTCATTTGAAGGTCGAGTTCGAGGTAATCCGCATTCATTTTTGTGGCGAGCTGGTAGGAAGCCAGGGTATGCTCTGGTGCATACCCTGATGCTCCGCGATGTGCTACGGTTAGGATACGATCTGGAGATAAAAGATTTTCATGTGCCGATACGGTGGTCGGCACCCACGCAAAAGACAGTAAAGCAAAAGAGAGTAACACGAAAGCAAGTAATCTACTTTTCTTCATATTTTATCCTCCTTTTACGGTAACTGCCTTCATCATAAGAAATAGATGTAAAGGGCATGTTGGGCGGATATGAATCTTTTATGTGATTTTCATTAAGCTTGCTCTACACGCTTTCCTGTATTCCATGTCATCGCCAGGAAGACAATCGCAAGCACACAAGAACCAACCAGTAAAATAAAGCCTCCTGTCCAGTCATAGTGATCCACGACTACGCCCATCATGGCATTGGCAAAGGCAGAGCCGCCAATATAGCCGAAGAAGCCTGTGAGCCCGGCAGCAGTGCCAGCGGCTTTTTTAGGAGCGAGATCAATGGCTTGAAGTCCAATAAGCATGACAGGTCCGTAAATCAAAAACCCGATGCTGATCAGGGCAATGTTATCGACCATTGGATTGCCAGCAGGATTTAACCAGTACACGAGAACGGCAATTAAAACACCAACCATAAAGAGGATGCCTGCTGGTGCGCGGCGGCTTCTAAAGAAGCGGTCACTGATCCACCCGCACAATAATGTACCGGGAATGCCCGCATATTCATAAAGAAAATAAGACCAGCGTGAATGCTCTGGTGAGAACCCCTTTGCTTCCGTTAAGTAAGTAGGCGCCCAGTCAACGACACCGTAGCGGACGAAGTACACAAAGACGTTGGCAATGGCAATATACCAAAGGAATTTATTGTTGAGTACATATTTAAATAAAATCTCTTTCACTGTTAATTCTTTTTCTTGATCTTTATATTGTTGTGCCGGATAGTCATTTCGATATTCCTCGATTGGCGGAAGACCAGCGGATTGCGGGGTGTCCCGTACGAGAAGAATGATCACGAAGGAGACGATAATGGCAATGATGGCAGGGAAGAAAAAGATACTTTTCCAAGTCGCAAACAACACAATACCCAATGTGATGAGTAGTGCAAGGATACCCCCGCCGATATTGTGAGCGACGTTCCAAATGGACATTTTCGTTCCACGTTCACTAACCGAAAACCAATGCGCCATCGTACGTCCGCATGGAGGCCACCCCATTCCTTGGAACCAGCCGTTTAAAAACATGAATAAAAACATGATCCATACACTTGATGTCACCCATGGAAACGAGACAAATAGGATATTAATAAGGGCTGATAGAAAGAGTCCGGTGGCTAAAAAGTATCGTGGGTTACAGCGGTCCGAGATCATGCCCATGATGAATTTACTAAAGCCATAAGCGATGGAGACAGCCGCTAGCACAAAGCCTAATTCACTTTTCGTGAACCCTTCTTCCTGTAAATAAGGGATGGCAAAGGCGAAATTTTTGCGCAGCAAATAGTAGCCCGCATACCCGATAAAGATCCCTAAAAAGACTTGCAGCCGCAGCCGTTTATAGGTCTCGTCTGTTTTGGCATCATCGAGCCTGTCGATATGCGGAGCGGGTTTAAACCATTTCAACATAAAAATCCTCCTCTTGTAGATGTCCGATTGACTGAAGAAAAAGTCTGAGATCTGTTCGTGATCTTGTACCTTTTCAGAGACAAAAGAATTGATAACGCTTTCTTTTGTACTCCCATCATATCGGATGAAGGAGATGTTTATGATGAGGCTTTTGTCATTATTTTGGAAAAATCATTCATGAAGTGACGAAAAAAATCCGCACAATGGCGGATTTTTTCATAGCGGTTAAATGGACACATTAATTTTCGCAGATTTCTTTAATTTTTCAATTTCTTTTTGTACTTCTTTCTGCTTCTCTTGAGATTCTAACTGTTTTTTAATTTGTGATTTGACCTCTTTGTATTCTGGTGCTTTTTGCTTTTGTTTTTTCATTTGTTCTGCGTATTGGTCATAGTACGCTTTGACATCTTTTTCAGAGACAGAGGCTGATTTGAATTCTTTGTCGACATATTGGCTGTATTTGATGCTATCCGCAATATCGCTTTTTAGCTGACCCATGGTGAGCCCGCTCTTTTTGAGTGCTTCTTCGAATTGAGCGTTGTCTTTAAATTGTTTCTTTTCTTCTTTTAGCTGCTTATCTACTTGCTTGTCAGAGGCTTTGAAGCCCTTCTTCTCAGCATCTTGCAGGATGAGCGCTTGACCTACGAGCGCATCAATGGTTTGTTTCTTGACTTCTTTTGCACCTTCTTTAGATGTTGGGTCTTGCCCTGTTTGCTGAAGCTGCCCTTGAATGGTTGATAAGGCGCTATTGTATTCACTGCCTGTGATTTTGTCTTTGTTGACCGTCGCAACGACCTTTTGATCATCGATTTTTTGTGCATCTAATTTCTTTTGCATGTCTTCCATTTGCTTTTGCTGCTCTTTTTGATCAGCCTGTGTTGTTTCATTTTTTTTGGCTGAATCGTTTTGCTTATCCTGTTTTGCATCGTTTGATGAGCAAGCTGCAAGCCCAACAGATAACAGACAAGCGATGAGTGTATATGATACTTTTTTCATCATTTTCTCTCCCTTCGGTATGAGAACATCTAGTGCGCATTCTAACCGTTTTAGAGGAAAAATAAAACCGTATAGACGAATTGTTAGCGGATTGACATTTTTTTTATCTGTTTGTCCTCATTTTGACTTCTCGCAGTCATCATATGACAGCTCAAGATTGGAATAATTGTTCCATTGCCTCGTCGATATTGGTGATCGGCTGGCGGCAGCTGTAGTTTTCACAAATATACACGGTGGTGCTGCCGTTAATCGTTTTGTAATCTTTTGCAAATGGTGCGAGCTGTGCTAGATCCTGTCCTGTTTCGGCGGTCAATATGATATCAAATGGCATGAATCGTTTTTGAATCGCCTGTAAAAGCCGCTCTTTTTGCGGGTCGCCGTTTTTCCCGAGAATGATGATTTCTCGTTTGGCGGCATATTGACTCAAGAGCCCTTGCAAAAAGGCTGTGTGTCCGCTTGGGTAGGAAGAGACATCGACGTAAAAGGCTTTGAACATCTGCTCTAATTTTTCAAGCCAGTCTTGCCGTCCGATCATTCTGCTCAACGTGAGGAGCTGCATCAGTGCAGTGCTGTTACCAGAAGGCATGGCACCGTCGTACGCTTCTTTTTCACGAACGATGAGCGCTTCCGCATCTGACCCCGAGAAGAAAAAGCCCCCTTTTTCCTCGTCCCAAAACAGCTCGAACATGTTCTCGGCAACGGTCTTGGCTTTTTCAAGAAAGTCTTGTTCAAAGGTCGCTTCGTATAAAGACAAATAGGCTGAAAGCATATTCGCATAATCCTCGATAAAGCCTAGATGCTTCACATCCCCTTCTCTGTAGCGGACCATGAGTCGTTCATGTTGGACGAGGTGTGTTTCTAGAAAAGACATTGCCTGCTTCGCCATGCTGATGGCTTCCTCTGCATCAAATACCCTTCCTGCTTTGGCAAGTGCAGCGATCATCAGTGCATTCCAGGATGTGAGCACCTTGTCATCGACAAGCGGTGCGGGACGCTGCTGTCTCACGGATTGTAAGATGTGCCGAGCGGATTGCAGCTTGGACTGAAGGGTTTTGTCGTCTATCGAAAACGCTGCTTTGATGTCATCAAATGAGGTGGAAATTGTATGAGGGATGTTCTGCCCTTCAAAGTTCCCCTCTTCTGTGATGTGGTAGACCGCACAGAATAAAGCGCCAAGGTCCTCGCCTAAATGGGTCATGATCTCATCTTTAGACCAGACGTAAAACTGCCCTTCTTTCCCTTCCGAATCCGCATCTATCGCCGAATAAAAGGAGCCGTCACGATTCATCATGTCCCGTTTGATAAATGGGATGAGGTGGTGGACAAGCTTTTCATACTCAGGTTGTTGAGTGAGCTGATAGGCTTCTGTGTAAGCTTCCATCAGCAAGGCGTTATCATACAGCATTTTTTCAAAGTGCGGCACAAGCCATTTTTCATCCGTCGAATAACGAGAAAAGCCTGAACCAATATGGTCATATATACCGCCATTTGCCATACCATCTAACGTTTTCGTGACCGCATATAACGCATTTTCTTGCCCTGTCCATTCGTAATAGCGCATAAGGAACGTGAGCATATGAGGTGCAGGAAATTTCGGTGCAGAACCGAATCCGCCATACAGCGTATCAAAGCTGCTCATGAGCTGGTAATAGGCTTTGTGAATGACCTCTTGAGACAGCATGTTTTCTGCCTGCCCTGCTGCTTTGATGCGCAAATTGTTTGTCGCCTTCTCTGCCAATGATTCAATATGATCCCGGTCGTTATGGTACGCATCCAGCAATTGTGTCAGTGCCTCGATGAAGCCAGGACGCCCGTAAGCACTTCTCTTTGGAAAATATGTCCCCGCATAAAAAGGCTTTTGATCCGGCGTGACAAACACATTCAGCGGCCAGCCGCCTTGCCCCGTCATCATCTGACAAACGGACATATACATGGAATCAATATCAGGACGCTCCTCACGATCGACTTTAATTGAAATGAAATGCTCATTTAAGATGTCAGCGACTTGTTGATCTTCGAAGCTTTCGTGTGCCATGACGTGGCACCAGTGACAAGTGGCATAGCCAATGCTGACAAGAACCGGTTTGTTTTCACGTTTTGCTTTGGTAAATGCTTCGTCAGACCATGTGTGCCAATTGACCGGATTGTAGGCGTGTTGAAGTAGGTATGGAGACTTTTCAGCGATTAATCGGTTGGGTATTTTTTTGTTTGGCATGGGATCACCTTCTTTCTTAAAATAATTAACTTCGTGATTGCTGGATGAAATATAGAGTACTTTCTTCAGGAAAGTAAATCCTAAAGTTTAATAAATAAAGCCTATATCCTTTCTGGTAAATGATGTTTATACATCTCAATAGCATCTGTATGTTCTTTTAAAACGCTAATTGTTTTTGGATGTGGTCTTACATATATCAAAGGATAGTCGACTTCATCAAATTCTTGTTGGATGGGAAAAGCTAATCTTTCATGATCAAGGGAAAATTGAGCATCAATCCCTGTTTTATTGCCGCGAGAATCTAATCGAATCCATTTATTAAGTGAATGAAAAAATACAGCATTTAATGCGTGAATGCAATATCCTTTATCTGGCGTATCAAACAACATTAATCGCTGGTAACAAAAACCTGTGGGTATTCCTTGTGAACGCAACAGGGCAGCCAATAGGTTCGATTTTGCGTAGTAAATTCCTTCTTTAAAGGTTAATACTTCTGAAGCATGACAAGTCACTCGCTTTGATTGAGCGTCCCATGTATGGGGAATTTTATCTCGAACAAATTCATAGGCTGTTTTTGCTTTTTCTATTTCTGTCTGCAAAGTATTGAACAGTTCATTTGATTTTGCTCGAATAACAGGATTAGAATAATCAACTTCAGCTAGTTCACATAAATAATCATCTAAATCTTTGGATTCGCATGTCAAGTTCATTACAATCTCTCCTTTTCTCTACATTTTAACCGATGGATAGTACAACATAGAACAAGATTGTAAATATATTAAGAAATTAGAAATGTATTAAAAAGATGTATCGAAAACTATGGTCTGAGATCTATTTCTTCACCAACACATATTGTAAGTGTTCCAATTCGAACATGTACATCAGTTCATCTATCTCTTTAAAGTGTATATGTTTCCCAAATCGGTTTTGACCTAGGTCAATCTCTACGTCCAATTGATCGTCTTTTTCTTTGGTTTCTAGTCCGTCTACACAAGAATAGATTTCGATGGTTTCTCCTTTTGACAGCTCTGTTTCAATGAAAAGAAAAAGAGGGTGAAGGGAATGAATGATGCCTAATTCATAAATATAGGGATGTGTGAATTTGTCTTTTACCGCTTCATAGACGGGATCTACATGAGCAATGTGAATGCCAGCAAAATCTTCTTCCGTTTCGAATACTGTCATCAATGGCTCCTCTTTTTGATAGGTTTTGGCCTTTTTTTGTCTTCTATCAAACGTTTTGAGATTGAGTTCAGAGAGCGGTTTATATGTAGGATTTTGACCAAAGGGACCAAGCGGCAGTTCTTTGTTTGCGCCAATATAATGATGTAAAGTCATGTGTTTTCCTCTTTTCTCCTAATGACCTTTCGATTTTTGATTATCTTCTTTTTATCAATAAATGGTTGATGATGCAATGTTTTATATACTCTTTCTACTTTATCTCTAAAGAGAAGTACAAGTAGTTTGACTAAATACCTCTCAGGGTATACTATCTGATCATAGGATATAGAGAAAGGAGTGTTAAAGGTGGAATATAATCAACAGATGAAGAACCGTCTTCGTCGAATTGAAGGGCAGATCAAGGGTGTCCTTGCGATGATGGAGCAAGGAAAGGATTGTCGTGAAGTTGTGACGCAGCTGTCTGCATCACGCAATGCCATTGACCGGGCAATGGGTGTCATTGTGAGTACAAACCTTGAACAATGTGTCCGTGAAAGTCTTGAACAAGGCAAGGATACGGAAGGTCTTGTGAAAGAAGCGGTTGAGCTATTGGTGAAAAGCCGGTAAGAAATTCTTCAGCCTTTGGAGGTTGACGGATTTTCTTACTTGTTATAATATACCCTTACCGGTATATGTATATTTTTTATATACCCCTGTGGGTAATTTGGATTTGGAGGAGGAGCATAATGGAAGAACAGAAGAAACGGACGACAATTGTTTTATTTAGTGGAGATTATGATAAAGCCATGGCCGCTTATATTATCGCAAATGGCGCAGCAGCCTATGATCATGAGGTGACGATTTTTCATACTTTTTGGGGACTGAATGCCTTGCGTAAGGATGACATGGTGCCAATGAAAAAAGGCTTTTTAGAGAAAATGTTTGGCAAAATGATGCCGCGCGGCGCTGATCGAATGGGGCTGTCAAAGATGAATTTTGCAGGGATGGGCCCGAAGATGATCAAGCACGTCATCAAAAAGCACAACGCCATGACTTTGCCGCAGCTCATTGATATGGCGAAGGAACAGGAGATCAACCTCGTTGCATGTACGATGACGATGGATCTTTTAGGGTTACAGGAGAAGGAATTATTAGCTGACATTCAATATGCCGGTGTGGCCGCGTATTTAGCAGAGGCTGAAATCGGGAATGTGAATTTATTTATCTAGTGAGGTGATAAAACATGATTCAAACGCTTTTGTTCATCATCGTCATCGGTTTGCTGGTGAGCCGTTTTCTTCCCGTACGGGGTGTGAAACAAATTGATGCAGCCGATATGAAACCTAAACGGCATAGTAAACACCAACAGCTCATTGATGTACGATCTCCTGTAGAATTTCAAACAAACCATATCAAAGGATTTCAAAACATCCCCTTATCTCAGTTAAAAGAACAAGCACATCAGCTTGCGAAGGACAAAGAGGTTTATGTGATTTGCCAGAGCGGGATGAGAAGTATGCAGGCAGCCAAGATATTGAAAAAGCAGGGATTTACCCATATTACGAATATCAAGGGTGGTATGAATGCTTGGCGTTCAAAGGCGTAATAGGCTTAAAAATATACCCCCACCCCTATATAAAGGAGGAAATACGATGCAGCAACCAACGTCGATTTTAGATGCAAAAGGACTGGCATGCCCGATGCCGATTGTGAAAACAAAAAAACAAATGAACGAGCTATTGCCAGGTGATGTGCTTGAAGTGCAAGCAACCGATAAAGGGTCAACAGCGGATCTAGCGGCTTGGTCAAAAAGTGCAGGTCACGAATTTTTAGGAACAAAAGTAGAAGGACAGGTGCTCCATCATTTGATCCGAAAGGGCGGCGCTCCACAGGCGGGTGGGCAGCCAATGATTTCGGAAATGTCTTTGCACACCTTTCAACAGAAGGTAGAAGAAGGTCAGCCTTTGTTTATTTTAGATGTACGAGAGCCGGATGAATACGAGTCGGGGCATATTCCAGGCGCTGTTCATATCTCGCTTGGCGAGGTTGAAGATCGTGCTGAGGAATTGAACCGGGAGACGCTCATTTACCTCATCTGTCATTCAGGCAGAAGAAGCGAATTAGCCGCACAAAAGTTAAAAGAAAAAGGATTTCATCAATTGATCAATGTAGTGCCAGGCATGAACAGCTGGACAGGAGAGATTGAAAAATAGGAGCTGAATCAAACATGACTGTAAAGGCAATGACGGCAGACCAGTTAACAAAAAAGGTCATCAACAAAGAGCCGCTCTTTTTGTTAGATGTACGAAATGAGGCAGATGCTCAGGACTGGAAGATTGAAGGAGAAGCGATTGAATATGTCAATGCGCCTTACTTTGACCTGCTTGATGGCGTAGAGGATATTTTACACAAAGTACCGAGTGACCGAGACGTGCTGGTGGTTTGTGCCAAAGAGGGCTCCTCCATTATGGTAGCGGAGATGCTGTCAGAGGCGGGCAGGACTGTCCATTATTTACAGGGCGGCATGAAGGCATGGAGTGAGCATGTAGAGCCAGTGAAGATTGGTGATTTGACAGGCGGTGGAGAGTTGTATCAATTTGTGCGAATGGGCAAGGGATGTCTGTCCTATATGATCATGTCGAATGGGGAAGCTGCGATTGTGGATGCAGCTAGAATGACGGATGTCTATCTCCATTTTGCTAAAAAGCATCATGTCACGGTAACGCATGTGTTCGATACGCACCTTCATGCGGATCATATTTCTGGTGGGAAAAAGCTGGCTGATCAGACTGGGGCGGTTTACTGGCTGCCGCCAAAGGATGCCGAGGAAGTGACGTTTCAATACAAACGCCTTGAGGAAGGACAAAGAATCACCGTAGGAGCGGCCACCATTGGCATTCATCCGATTGATTCTCCCGGTCATACGATCGGTTCAACATCTTTTATCGTGGACGATCAATATCTTCTTTCAGGCGATATTTTGTTCGTTGATTCTATCGGAAGACCAGATCTAGCTGGAATGGCGGAGGATTGGGTAGGTGATTTGAGAGAAACACTCTATGAACGATATACGATGCTTTCAAAAGACTTGATTGTTCTGCCTGCGCATTTCATGATCATGGAAGAGGTCAATGAAGACGGAAGCGTTTGGAAGAAGCTGGGCGTTCTGTTTGAAGAAAATCATGGCCTGAACATTGAAGATGAAGACGTATTTAGACAAATGGTCACGCAGAATCTGCCTGCACAGCCAAACGCCTATCAAGACATTCGACAAACCAATATGGGCAAGCTGAATCCAGACGATGAAGCGCAGCGAGAAATGGAAATTGGCCCAAACCGTTGTGCGATTCGATAATGTTCAATAAAATAAGAAGAGAGGGGCGATCAGATGATATCAGATCAAATGTTAGACGTAACGGGGCTTGCGTGCCCAATGCCGATTATTCGAACGAAGAAAAAAATGAACGACTTGGCGGAAGGTCAAGTGTTAGAAATACATGCAACTGATAAAGGAGCTAAAGCTGACTTGGCTGCATGGGCGAAGTCAAGCGGACATGAATTGATCACGCAGACGGAAGAAGGGCATGTGCTGAAGTTCTGGGTGAGAAAAGGGTCCTAAAGGATGTAGGGTATCTGCTAAAGATCCCCTTTTCCTTTTGCAAAGGAGGAGACCAGCGTGGATTTTGCGTTTTTGATTACACTTTTTATCATCGGATGTATTGGTTCCTTCTTATCAGGAATGGTGGGGATCGGGGGATCTGTGATCAACTATCCCATGCTGCTTTATATCCCGCCTCTTGTTGGTGTGATGGCACTGTCAGCACACGAGGTATCAGGGATTGGCGCCATTCAGGTGCTCTTTTCGACACTCGGTGGTGTACTGGCGTATCGGAAAAGCGGGTTTTTACACCGCTCGTTGATTTTATATATGGGGAGCAGTATATTGGCTGGCAGCTTATTAGGCAGTTATGTATCACATTTCATGCCGGAGAAAGGGATGAATCTCGTCTATGGACTGCTCGCCATTGTAGCCGTTATCCTTATGCTGATCCCGAAAAAAGGACAGCGTGCAGACGTAGAGGGAGAAGTGACTTTTCATAAAGGGCTGGCAGCTGGTATTGCTTTTGTGATCGGCAGTGTATCAGGTGTGCTAGGCGCTGGCGGGGCATTTATTTTGGTGCCTGTGATGCTGTCTATTTTAAAAATTCCTGTACGGATGACCATTGCGTCATCACTTGCGATTACGTTTCTTTCTGCCATAGGCGCATCTACTGGAAAGATATTGACGGGTCAAGTGATGCTCCTTCCTGCTGTTGTGTTAATGACGGCAAGTTTGATTGCCGCTCCGATTGGTGCCAAGGTCGGTCAGAAAATCAATGCCGTCTTCTTACAATGGCTACTTGCCGTGATGATTACAGCGACAGCGATCAAAATTTGGCTGGATCTATTTTGAAGAAAAGACCAACAGAGAAAGCAGATCCTGCTTCAAACGTGTTGGTCTTTTTTATTTGACGTCATCGTGCTCGATATACGTTTCAAGTGCTGGGTGAAACTCTTTTTGATAATGAAGGTTGGGGCATGTTTTCACGACTTTGCCTTGCAGGGCATTGGACTTTGAGACTTCTAATGCTGTTTTACATTTAGGGCAGCGTTCGGCAAAGAATGAGGGCCAGCGCTTCATAGATTCACCACTCCAGTTAAAGTCTTAAAAACCGATTATATTAATAAGAATTATAGGGGATCGTGCAGGTGAGGTCAATGGGTGTTTGGCTCTTTTTAACAAAAAAAGAAGCATCGTGAAATATGCTTCTCTTTCGTCCATATTATTAGTAGGCTTTTGCCCAGAATACCATATCAGATACAGGCTTTCCGCAGCAGACGCATGTGTCAGAAACGGATTCCTGTTCAAATGGGATACAGCGTGAGGTCGCCCCTGTTCTTTCTTTGACGTCGTTTTCACAGGCTTCGTCACCGCACCACATCGCTTTGATCAATCTGTTTTCTTCCGAAAGGATTTGCTCGATGTCTTCGATTGTGTGGGCGTGTGATGTTTTTTCATGTAATCGTTCTTTCGCCTTTTCGTACATGGTCCGCTGGATGTCTTCAAGGGTGGATATGATGGTTTGTTCAAGTGCATCTAACGTGACGGCTTGCTTTTCGCCTGTGTCTCGTCTTGCGAGCATCACTTGTCCCTTTTCGATGTCCTTTGGTCCAACTTCTACACGTAAAGGAATACCCTGCATTTCACATTCGTTGAATTTCCAGCCTGGCTGTTTATCGCTTGCATCGATGTCAGCACGTGCGATGCGGGCGAGTCGATCTTTCAATTCATAGGCATGATCCAGTACACCTTCTTTATGGGAAGCGATTGGCACAATACGTACTTGGGTTGGCGCAATATTTGGCGGGAGGACGAGTCCTCTATCATCGCCATGCACCATGATCATGGCGCCGATGATTCTTGTCGTGAAGCCCCAAGAGGTTTGCTGGACATGCTCTAGTTTTCCTTCACGGTTTAAGAATTCAATGCCAAATGCCTTTGCAAATCCGTTGCCGAAGAAGTGAGAAGTGGCGGTTTGCAGTGCTTTTCCATCATGCATCAGGCTTTCGATCGTATAGGTGAAACGGGCTCCGGCGAATTTTTCCTTCTCTGTTTTTCTCCCTTTAATGACAGGAATAGCAAGAAGCTCTTCGCAAAGAGAAGCGTAGATGTGGAGCATTCTTTCTGTTTCTTCAATTGCTTCTTGCTCCGTCTCATGGCATGTATGCCCTTCCTGCCATAGGAATTCAAGGGTTCTTAGGAATGGGCGGGTTGTCTTTTCCCAGCGGACGACATTGGCCCATTGGTTATACAGCTTTGGTAAATCGCGGTAGGAGTGAATGATGTTTTTGTAATGCTCAGCGAACAGCACTTCAGAGGTTGGTCTGACGCAGAGTCTTTCTTGTAATGCTGATTCACCGCCATGAGTGACCCACGCCACTTCAGGAGCGAAGCCTTCGATATGATCTTTTTCTTGCTGCAGCAGGCTTTCTGGGATAAAGAGCGGCATATAGACATTCTCATGACCGGTTTCTTTGATTTGACGGTCAAGTTCGTCGCGAATGTTTTCCCAAATTTTAAAGCCGTATGGCTGAATGATCATACTGCCTCTGACGCTTGAATAATCGACGAGCCGCGCCTTTGTGACAACATCTGTATACCACTGGGCAAAGTCGTCTTCCATGCTTGTAATTTTCTCAACAAATTGTTTCTTTGACATCGCATTTTTCCTCCTTTTAAAAAACAAAAAAAGCTGTGCTTTAAGTTAGGGACCATTCCTGGTGGTACCACCCTAATTTAAAGCACAGCTTTACACTCGATCATGATAACGGTATGAACCGCTGTATGAAACAGAACTAAATCGGCAGGTTCACTTGAAGATGTCAGTAGGAACTTCTCAACACCGTTCCCTCTCTGTTAAAGATCGATTCAAGCTACTATTCCAGATCTACGTTGATCATTGTTCGTTGATTTTTCATCAGTTTACCTGTAAATGCAGGAGAAATCAAGTTGATCTGCGGGCTCGTTTATTGCCTTTGTGGGTCTTTTGCTTTGAGCTCCAATTGGCAGGAATTTTCTATTTTTGCAGCTTGCTAGTTATGTGAGGCTATGCTAATATATTTGAAGAAAAAAATAGACTTGTATAACCTCAATAATATGGTTTGAGGGTTTCTACCAGGATCCGATAAATCCTGATTACAAAAGCGTGCTTTCCTTTTTTGTAATCAGGGTTTTTGTTTGTCTACACTCTGTATCAAAAGTGAAAGCCATGATATAGAGAAGGGATGTTAGACATGAACTGGAGAGTATATTTATTAGCCGTTTCTACTTTTGCGGTTGGATTAGTTGAGCTTGTGGTCGGAGGCATTTTGCCAAGTCTTGCAGAGGATCTGAACGTATCTCTTGCAACAGCTGGGCAGCTCATTACCGTATTTGCCATTGTGTATGCCATTTCAGCACCTGTTCTGCTGACTGCCACAGCCAAAATCGAACGAAAGCGTCTTTATTTAATAGCGTTATTGGTGTTTACATTAGGAAATGTGTTCACTTATTTTAGTTCGACCTTTGCCCTTGTCATGATCTCACGGGTATTGATCGCGATGAGCACAGCGCTTGTTGTGGTGTTATCACTGACGATTACCGCCAAATTGGTGGAACCATCGCATCGTGCGAAGGCTTTAGGGCTGATTTTTATAGGGATTAGTTCTTCACTTGTTCTCGGTGTACCGATCGGTATCTTTATTACAGAGAGCTTTGGCTGGAGAGTGATGTTTTTAGGAATCAGTATTCTATCTGCCATATCCATGGTGCTGATCTATTTTCTATTGGAAAAAATGCCAGTTGAAAAAGTCACTCCTCTTAGAGAGCAGATTCGTTCTTTAGGGCATCCGAAAATTTTTAGTGCACACTTGATTAGTTTGTTTATGCTTGCGGGCCATTATATGCTTTATTCTTATTTCACCCCATTTCTAATGGAAGTTCTGCATATGACACCGTTTTGGATTAGTATTTGTTATTTGGTCTTCGGGCTTGCGTCTATTGGCGGAAATGGTTTTGGCGGCTGGCTTAGTGACAAACTGGGTTCAGGGAAAGCCATCTTGCTTGTGACAATAGCGTTTGCGGCTGTGATGTTTATCATTCCTTATACAGCGGGTGTGTTTGTGCTCTTTATGGTGATGGTTGTCCTATGGGGAGCGCTTAGTTGGGCACTGACGCCTGCTTTGCAAAGCTATCTGATTCAAACAGACCCGGTGACGTCTGATATTCAGCAAAGTTTAAATACATCGGCTTTGCAAATTGGCATCTCGATCGGATCAGCAGTGGGCGGTGTCATATTTACGATGACCGGTTCATCCGTTGATTTGGCTAAATTCGGTGCTGTGTTTGTGCTGATTGCCTTTAGCTGTGCGGTGATTTCGTTGAAGAGACCGCCACTTTATATGGATCGTCAGAATCATGCTGAATAGCTGCCTATGATTAGGCAGCTTCAGATTGTTGACAAAGGGCTAAAATGAACTTTATTTTAGCCCTTTGTCTTCTTTTCAGCGTGATAGAAAACCTTTGAAGTCTAGGAAGGACGAGCACCGGAGCGGAGCGAATTTGACATTCGTGAGCACCGAAGCGCAGACCTGACAACGAATGCGAGGGTTTGTCTACACGCTGAGCTGCCTATGATTAGGCAGCTTTTTGATGTTCTATTCTATTTCAAAATCACACCTTCACTTTTACCAGTAATCACTTCTTCTCCATGCTGGTTGATATAGCGAGAAAAAAGGTGCACACGGTCATATTGTTCAAGGGGTTCCACCTTTGTGACGGTCATCTGACAGGTAATGGTATCACCTGTATAAACGGGGCGGATGAAGGTACATGTCATGTCTTGACCAATAAAATGAAACTGACCGCCAAGCTTAGTGGCCAGACTTGCCGTGAGAAAGCCGTGAACCACTCGCCTCCCCCGGTCATCCAGCTCGGTATGGTGTTTGCCGAGATCGCCTGTCATTTCGCCGAATTGAATCACGTCTTCGTGTGTATAGGTTCTGCTTGTTTGAAATTGATCACCCGGTTGAATCATCTTTCCTTCAGCTCCTTTTTTTAAATGTATCAAAGGAATGAATGAGTGTACATTCATTTTTGAGGAATAGGTCTGCAACTCCTTTGCTAAAAGGAAAACATACAGTTTCATATCGTGTAATCTAGTAGAAAAGTTCATACACTTATCGGGTCCGATGGCCTGTTCTTTTTCTCACATTCACATTTCTTTTGACTCCTCTCTTGATTATTAGTACCATTTTATTAACCAGTTAAGAGTGGAGGTTCAGATGGAAACAAAAGAGCAGATTGTCTTAAAAGCGATTCAAGATCTGATAATGCATAGGGAAAAGAGACGAAACGATCCAACAGATCCACTGATTACCACGACTGATACACTCAAGCAAGATTGGACACTCACACAGCTTCACATTTTATCGATGATTCAAGCCAATCCAAACGAATCAAATAATACATTTCTATCTCAACAACTGCAACTGTCAAAGCCAGCCATTACAAAGGCTGTGAAAAAACTCATCGAAAAAGGCATGGTGGACTATTGCCACCGGCAAGGTGATAAGAAATCTGTCTATTATTCACTGACAGAGGAAGGCACGCAATTGGCGGCGTTGCATGATGAACTTCATGAAAAAGCAGTCACATCCTATTTAGAATTCCTTCATCAATTTAATGAAGATGAATTACAAGTGATCGAACGCTTCTTAAAGGCTTGGAAGGAAAAGATATAAATAAAAAAAGACCGAAACCATCATACAAACTAGATGATTTCGGTTTTTTATATGGTAAAATTAACATATATTGATGTTATTCGTGATCATGATCAAAAGGAGGGAGCCTTTTTGGAGAAAGAAATGATAGAAAATTTTAAAAAGTACATGTTCATTATGCCGTTCGCTGGATTGTTTGTCAGCTTGCTATTATTTGTTTATTTTTTTGGCATTACAGGAGTGGAAGGGTCGGTTTGGCCTGCTGCTTTGTATTGTGCTCTGCCTTTTTTGGTGTACATGATATTCTGTTTGCCGTTAAGTATCTATTTTTCGGTCAGCAAAAAACGCTCAATCCATAGAAATGAGGAACATACGTGATTGTCGTCAGCGCTTGTCTTGCTGGATTGAAGGTTCGTTATAATGGCAGCCACCGATTAGATCGGCGAATCGAGGAGCTTGTTCAGGAGGGAAAGGCGGTCACGGTTTGCCCCGAGCTGCTTGGCGGCTTCTCCACGCCAAGGCCTCCAGCAGAAATCATTGGCGGCGATGGATATGATGTATTACAGGGCATTGCCTCTGTTGTCGATGTGCATGGAACTGATGTCACAGAGATGTATGTAAAAGGTGCAAAAGCTACGCTTGAACAGGTTCAGTCTCTTGAAGCGAAAGCGGTTGTGTTAAAAGAGTACAGCCCTTCTTGCGGCAGCCGGATGATTTATCGGGGGGATTTTAACGGTAAGACGAAGGCTGGAGATGGTGTGACGTCCGCCTTGCTGAAACAGCATGGGATTCAGGTGTTCTCTGAGGAGGATGATTGGACCTCGTTGTTTCTATAGGTGTGATGTGAATAGAAGGAGGAGTCAGGTTGAAAAAGTGGATCATTGGTGTAGTTGTCGTTATTTTAATAGGAATTGGCATTTATTTTATGATCAATGCGAAAACATACTCTTTTGATGATGTGGTCTCAATTGATAAAAACAAGGTGACTTCGATTCAAATTGAGCATGATAAAGAACGTGTTGTGGTGGAAAAGAAAGAGGATATTCAAAAGCTGCTGAAGGAATTTTCAGGTATCAAATTAAAGAAAACGAATGAAGCTAAAAAAACCTCAAAAGAGCCCTATTGGATCAGAGTGTATGAGAATGAGAAGGAAGCATATGGTCTAACTTTTTACGATCAAAGCTTTTTAGAGACATATGATTTTTCTAAAATGAAAGATCGAACCAGTGAATATCAAATCGTTGATGCCGACCAAGTCGATATAGGAAAATATATTAAATAACACCAGCCGGTCTCTGAATGATCGAACTTCATGCATGATAAATAAAAAATTCGGGTATAGTGCTTGGTAAGTAAAAATGAAGCGGAGGTTTGTTTGATGAGTAGATTAACAGATACAGTCACATTAGCAAACGGAGTAAACATGCCGAAGCTAGGCTTTGGTGTATGGCAAGTAAAAGATGGGGATGAGGCTGTCAATGCAGTCACAGACGCTCTTGAAGCGGGCTACCGAAGCATTGATACAGCAGCGGCCTATCAAAATGAAGAAGGGGTAGGCAAAGCCATTCAGCAATCAGGCATCTCTTGCGATGATCTGTTCATTACGACAAAAGTCTGGAATCGTGATCAAGGCTATGAGTCAACACTCGAAGCCTTTGAAACGAGTATGAACAAGCTGGGTCTGGATGTATTAGATCTTTATTTAATTCATTGGCCGGTTGAAGGCAAATATAAAGAGACATGGAAAGCGCTAGAGAAGCTGTATAAGGATGGACGCGTTCGAGCAATCGGGGTGTGTAATTTCCATCAGCACCATCTAGAGGATTTATTAGAAGAGGCAGAAGTCGTGCCAATGGTCAATCAAATTGAGCTGCATCCAAAGCTGACGCAGGAGCCTTTACGAGACTACTGCAAGGAGAAAGGCATTCACGTAGAAGCGTGGTCGCCATTAGGCAGCGGGAAGCTTCTTAACCATCCCGTTCTTCAGGATATCGCGAAAAAACATGACAAATCAGTGGCCCAAGTGATTCTTCGCTGGGACTTGCAGCATGGCATTGTGACCATTCCGAAGTCTGTGACGAAGAGTCGAATTATTGAAAACACACAAGTATTTGATTTTGAGCTGTCCGCACATGAGATGGGTGTCATCGATCAGCTAAATGAAAACGAGCGGACGGGTCCAGACCCAGATAACTTTGATTTTTAACATGGAGAAAAGCACAGGCTGCGACGCCTGTGCTTTATTGTTTGCCAGCATGTTCAGACGGTTTTTTTGGACTGATACGTCTCAATGATATGAATGGCGTCGACAATTTGCTCTTTGGAATAGTCACCAATCAAACAAAAGGTTTCATCTGCGCGTGCAGCATAGCTCGCCACCGTAATAGCGGCTTCGTTCAGATCAGTCCTGATGCCAAGCTCATGCATATTTCTAGGTAATCCAAGTGTTTGATAGAGCTCTAGTAATTCATCTACTTCTGTCATTCGGTTTTCTGCGGCAAGCTGAACGAGAATGCCATAGGCTACTTTTTGTCCATGTAACACATGATGCATTTCTTCAATAAATGTCAATCCATTATGGATGGCATGGGCTCCTGCCATTCTTCCATAGCGTCCCCCATACCCGCCGACCGTGCCGGCTAATGTAATAATCGTATCTGTGACATCCGCAAATGCTTGCGAAAGCTGACCTGTTTTTAAGCTGTTGACGGCTTCTTCACTATGAGAAAGAAGAATATCTCGAACGTATACAGCTTGTTTTAGTGCAGCATGTACCATGAGCGGCAAGGAATCTTTTGCATTACGAATAATGGCTTCCGCTTCATACCATTTCGCGAGCGTATCACCAATTCCGCTTTGGAGATAGGAAAGTGGAGATGAAAGCAAAAAGGTATGATCAATTAAGGTGAGAAAGCTGGACCACTTATGATAATCGACTCTCATGAAATTCCCTTTGTCATCATAAATGACGCTGAGCGGTGTAGACGCAGCACATGTACCTGGAATCGTTGGAACCATGATGACTTCAATTTGAAGAGCATCTGCAACCGATTTGGCGGTGTCTAAAATAGTGCCGCCCCCGATCCCGATGACCACATCTGCTCCTTTGAGTTCTTCTGCAATTCGTGTAATCGCATTCGGTGAACTGTATCCTTTGTGCTGGACAACTGGCCAATGGGACGGGAGCTTTGTGTACTGTGAAAAAGCATGATATGACTGATATCCAGTCACTACAGCGGGTGATTGAAAGGAAGAAACAAGTGTCTCTAGTTGATGATAAATCCCCTTTTGAGAAATAAATTGGTTGGGACCGCTTCTGACGATATCTTCTATCTCTGCTCCTTTTCAAAATCATATAGTCCATAAATCATCTCATTATACAGAAAGTTCTGTCAAATTATCCGACAATATGAGGGAATAAGACCTTCCTTTTTATGGAATTAAGCCGCTGACATTGCCTTTAGGTATGTATTTCCTGTATGATAAACAATGGTATATTTTCATTAAATTTAAGAGGTGTTTATATAGATGGAAAAACAATATCGTGTATTACTTTACTATCAATATGTCCCCATTGAGGACCCAGAGACGTTTACAGCAGAGCATTTAGCTTTCTGTAAGGAGCTTGGTTTGTTAGGCCGTATCCTTGTTTCATCAGAAGGTATAAACGGAACGGTTTCAGGAACCATTGAGCAAACGGACAAGTACATGCAAGCGTTAAAAGAAGATCCACGCTTTGCGTCTATGCCGATTAAAATTGACGAAGCAGATGGCCATGCGTTTAAGAAAATGCACGTCCGCCATCGTAATGAATTGGTGAATCTAAGCCTTGAAGATGACGTGAATCCGTTAGAACTAACGGGTAAACATCTCAGCCCGGTCGAATTTTACGAGCAAATGCAATCTCCTGATACAGTGGTCATTGATGCGCGTAATGATTATGAATTTGATGTTGGTCACTTCAGAGGTGCGGTGCGTCCTGACATTGAAACATTCCGTGAATTACCTGAGTGGATTCGTGACAACAAAGAGATTCTTGAAGGGAAAAAAATCCTGACTTATTGCACAGGAGGCGTCCGCTGTGAGAAATTCTCAGGCTGGTTAAAGCGTGAAGGCTTTGAAGATGTATCTCAGCTTGACGGCGGGATTGTCACTTACGGAAAAGACCCGGGAGTCCAAGGGAAGCTATGGGATGGTCAATGTTATGTGTTCGATAACCGTTTAACAGTGCCAGTCAATCAAACAGAGCACGTGGTTGTCGGAAAAGATTTCTTCTCTGGTGAGCCTTGCGAACGTTATGTGAACTGTGCGAACCCTGCATGCAATCGCAAAATCATTGCGACAGAAGAAAATGAGCACAAATTTATGCGCAGCTGCAGTCATGAATGTCGTACAAGCGAACGTAATCTTTATGTCAAACAGCACAATCTGTCTGAAGAAGAAGTTCAAGAAAGACTAGCTGTGATTGAAAAAGAACAAACGATTTCACAAGGATAGGAGGGTTTCCCTTTTATCCTTTTTTCTTTGCATCATCAAAAAGAATAAAGTAAAGGCTGCCTGAACATTGCGGGCAGCCTTTTTTATTTTGATGAGCTATGCATCACATGCCGCTTCAGCCAAGTGGTGACACCGTGTAAAACAGCCGCTGTGACCAGTGAGATGAGCACATATCTCCATAGCTGATTCAAGCCTTGTCCACTAAGCCAAAACACTATTCCTAGAAAAACGAGGGTGAAGATGAGCATGAATAAAAAAGATGCGGACCAGAAAAAATTCTTCATAGATGGTCACCTCCTCGGGGTATTGTATGCAGGCTGATGGAGGATCAGACCAGCAATGAAGAAGTAGAAATATTGATGAAAACTATTGCAAAAGTCAGATAAAAACACCAAGTGATTTGACAGTTGTGTTAAGATGAGAGATATTTTGAGTGAAGATTGTGGGTCATAGACGGAGGTGTTTGGAGATACAGATTCAAAAGGTTCTAAACAATAATGTCATTAGTGTGATAGATGAACACGGAAAAGAAATTGTCGTCATGGGTAGAGGCATTGCGTTTCAAAGGCGTCCCGGGGACCCGGTGGACGAAGCGTTAATTGATAAAGTCTTCCGCCTAGAAGATCATTCCGTTCACGAGCGGATGAAAATGCTGCTGCAAGAGGTTCCGTATGATGTGGTCAAGGTGACCGAGGAAATGATTCAATATGCACATACAAAGCTGAACCGAAGATTAAACGAAAGTCTGCATGTATCGCTCGCAGACCATATTCATTACGCCATCGAACGATTAAAGAAAAATCACCTGATTGAGAATTCGCTTATTTGGGAGATTAAACGCTTATACAAAGATGAATTTCTCGTGGCGAAAGATTGTCTTGAGATGATTGAAGAGCGTCTTCATATTGAACTGCCTGAGGATGAAGCGGGCTTTATTGCCATGCATATCATTAATGCAGAGCTTAATGAGGATATGAATACGACGGTCAATATCACAAAAGAAGTCAATGCCATTCTCACCATTGTGAAATATCATCTCAACATGGAGTTTGATGAGGACTCACTCAACTTTTACCGTTTTCTCACGCATTTGCGCTTTTTCGTTCAGCGTCTGATCAACGAAACATTACTTGTCAGCGAAGATCAGGATTTATACCAGCTGATCAAAGTGAAATATCCAAAGGCATACGAATGTGCAAAGAAAATCGCAGAATATGTCTATCAAACGTATCATCGAGATCTTACATCAGAGGAAATGTTGTACCTGGCAATTCATTTGAATCGACTCATCAAACGGGAGAAATAAAGATAGATTTTCAAAGAAAGCGTTGACATGAGAAAAGGTGAGTGGTACTATTTGCTCATAAACATAAAAGAATACGGTTTCACAATGATCGTCTTAGAGGATTGTGACTGTTCGGCAGGCAAAACCTAAACGTTCACTGAAAAAGCGCAATGGCAAGTTGCGACTATTTTTGGTGCCCGTTTAGGTTTTTATTTTGCCCGAAAACGTATTTTTTTGAAAAAAAGGGGGTTTTTGTATGAGTTATCGTCAATTAGCAGAAGACATTATCAAACACATCGGCACAGAGAAAAATGTTCATTCATTGGTACATTGCGCCACAAGACTTCGTTTCACATTAAATGACAGATCAAAAGCAGATAAAGCAGCGATTGAAAAATTAAATGGTGTTGTGACGGTCATGGAAAGCGGCGGCCAATTCCAAGTGGTCATTGGCAATACCGTACCAGAGGTCTATCGAGAGATTGGGGAGTTTACGAATCTATTAGAGGATTCATCTTCTTCATCTGCTAGATCAAGTGAAGAGAGTACAAGTCTTTTTGGAAAATTCGTCGACATTGTATCTGGCATTTTCACACCACTTCTCGGCGTGATGGCGGGTGCCGGTATTTTAAAAGGTCTGTTGGGCATCTGTATCAATGCGAAATGGTTATCTCCTGAAGATACGTCGTATCAAATTTTATTTGCTGCGTCAGACAGTTTGTTCTACTTCTTGCCATTACTGCTCGCATTCACTTCTGCTAGGAAGTTTAAGGCAAATCCGTTTGTCGCTGTGACGATTGCAGGTGCACTTATCTACCCAACCATTCAAGAGCTGACAAAAGGCGGCGGAGATGTTACCTTCTTCGGCATTCCGGTTGTCTTAATGTCTTATACATCAACGGTCATCCCCATTATTTTGGCAGTGCTTGTCATGGGGTATATCGAACGTTTCTTTAACAAAGTGATTCATGAGAGCGTCAAAAACTTTATCACACCACTGATTTTACTCGTCACGGTTGTTCCGCTGACACTCATTGTGTTTGGACCATTTGGTGTGTATGCAGGAAACGGCATTGCAGCCGTCTTGCTAAAAGTATTTTCCTTTAGTCCTACACTTGCCGGTGCTTTAATTGCGATGGCATGGCAGGTTCTTGTGATCTTCGGCATCCATTGGGGGCTTGTGCCAGTCATTTTAAATAATATTGCGGTCCATGGAAAGGATCATATCAAGCCGGCCACTGCGCCAGCTGTGTTCTCTCAAGCCGGTGCCTCAATCGGTGTTATGCTGAAAACAAAGAATAAAAAACTGAAATCATTGGCTGGATCGACAGCGGTTTCTGCTGTGTTTGGGATTACAGAGCCTGCTGTATACGGGGTTACGCTCCGTTTGAAAAAACCATTTATTGCAGCTGTAATCTCTGCCGGGGTCGGCGGTGCGATTATCGGTTATTCACAAAGTATTGCCATTGCGTCAGGACTTCCGAGTTTACTGACACTTCCGATCTTCTACGGCCAAGGATTTACAGGTTTCTTAATCGGAATCTCGGTCTCGTTTGTCCTATCCATCGTCTTAACATATTTAATTGGATTTAAAGATCCTGTTGATGAAGATGAGACGCCTGTAGCGAGTGCCGCACCAAAGGCTGAACATGGTGTCAAAGCAGCTCATGTGAAAAGTCCTTTAAAGGGCGAGGTCATCAAGCTGGAGGAAGTGCAAGATAAGGCATTCTCATCTGGTGCACTAGGAAAGGGCGCAGCCATCATTCCATCAGAAGGCAAGCTGTTTGCACCGGTATCAGGTGTAGTGACAACGGTGTTCCCAACAGGTCATGCGTATGGTCTCACCTCTGAAAGCGGAGCAGAAGTACTCATTCACATTGGACTGGATACCGTACAATTAGGTGGTCAGCATTTTACCCCGAAGGTTGTGCAGGGACAAACGATCACGGAAGGCGAACTACTTGCTGAGTTTGATATTGAGGCCATTCAAGCAGCCGGTCTGTCGGTCACAACACCAGTGATTATTACCAATTCCGGTGAATTTAGCGATATCATTGAAACAGAAGAAAAACAAATCACACCAGGACAATCATTTTTACACTTAGTTTAATAAAAGGGAGGAAGAAATCATGAGATATTCAACACTAGCACCATTTCCAAAAGACTTTTTCTGGGGCGGATCTACTTCCGCCTATCAAGTAGAAGGTGCATGGAACGAGGATGGAAAGGGGCCTTCTGTCATTGACATGAGAGAAAGTTATCCTGAAGGAACAACTGATTTTAAGGTAGCCAGCGATCACTATCACCGATATAAAGAGGATGTGAAGCTGTTTGCAGAAATGGGCTTGAAGGCTTACCGCTTTTCCATTGCGTGGACACGCATCATGCCAGACGGAGATGGGGAGATCAATCAAAAGGGCATTGATTTCTATCATTCTCTCATTGACGAATTACGCCGTTATGACATTGAGCCGATCGTGACGATGTATCATTTTGATCTACCTCATGCGCTTCAAGTGAAGGGCGGATGGTCGAATCGTGCGACAGTAGATGCGTTTGAACGCTATGCAGAAGTTCTGTTTCAGGAGTATGGTCAAAAGGTAAAATATTGGCTGACCATTAATGAACAAAACATGATGATTTTACATGGCTCGGCGCTCGGTACACTTGATCCAAATTTAGAGAATCCGAAAAAAGAACTGTATCAGCAAAACCACCATATGCTCGTAGCGCAAGCGAAAGCCATGACGCTCTGCCATCGTTTGCTGCCTGAAGCGAAAATTGGACCAGCACCAAACATCGCCCTCATTTACCCGGCATCTCCAAAGCCTGAGGATGTACTTGCTGCGGCAAATTACAATGCGATCCGCAACTGGCTTTATCTTGATATGGCGGTATTCGGCCGTTATAACAACCTAGCATGGGCGTACATGAAAGAAAAGGATATTCTTCCTGTCATTGAAGAGGGGGATATGGATATTTTGAAAAGTGCGAAGCCAGACTTCATTGCGTTTAATTACTATACATCTCAAACGGTTGAAGCAAGTAAAGGAGATGGCAATGACGAGTTTGCACGCGGCGGAGATCAGCATTTGAAATCCGGTGAAGATGGCGTATACAAAGGCGGCAATAACCCGTACTTAAGTAAAAATGCATTTGGCTGGGAGATTGATCCTGTCGGCTTCCGTTCAACGATGCGCGAGATTTATGACCGCTATCAGCTGCCGCTTATTATCACTGAAAACGGGTTGGGTGCCTTTGATCAATTAGAAGAAGACGGGTCCATTCAGGACGATTATCGAATTGATTATTTAGAGAAACATATCGAACAAATCAGATGGGCGATCACTGACGGTGTCGAGGTGTTCGGATACTGCCCATGGTCAGCCATTGACCTAATCAGCACACACCAAGGATGCTCCAAGCGCTACGGTTTCATCTACGTCAACCGTGAAGAATTTGATCTAAAAGACCTCAACAGAATTCGGAAAAAGAGCTCTTATTGGTATGAAACATTGATTCAGCAAAATGGAGAAAACATCGGGAAGTAAAACGTGAAAAAGCCAATCACCTTATGAGCGGGTGGTTGGCTTTTTTTGTTCGTGTTGTTCTAAAATGATAGCCTAATGATATATTGTAAAAATTGGTTAAATAACCATTATAAGAGAGGTGTTGTTTGTATGATGCTCTAATATGCCTTCCTCAACAAGTTCAGTAAGGGCTTTATACACTACTGTACGATAAGGCTTGTAGCCATTCACTGTACTCTTTCTTCAGAAGCTGCAAGCTCTCGTTTGCATAGTATCGTTCTTGTTCAATATATGTGATAGCAGAAAGCTTCAGAAATTGCTTTTTCCTTAATAAAAATGTGTAAGGGCGTTTGCTCATGTTAAAATAAGTTAAACATATTATCCGTTTAACTTGCAATATACCATACCAAATACACAGGATTCTCCAGTATTTAAGGTCTATTTTCAGATAATTAAGAAAAACACACTCTATGAACAAATGACTGCTCAAATAAAGGTGAGTTTCAGAATGTCTTTTATTTTTGTCTACAGATTTTGTACACTGATATATTTGTGCTTTTTTCGTACGCGTTTTCGATATATTTATTTGGATCTTCTAGGAACTTATCTTCTGTAATTAACGAGAAGAATGATCCAGTTAATGGATTTACATTTTTACATTCATCACAAGTATATTTAAGTGGATCTTGATTAAATCATCCGCATCAAACGCTTTCAATGACTTAATGCAAATGTTAAGCGCAGCACTTAATAATAGAACAGGCTCAGTCCATGAAGAAAAGCCTAAACCAAAGCAGCAAGATCAAAATGACTCTTCAGTATTGATGATGTTAACTGGTGTTTCTTATTTTGCTGTTTATATGAAAAAACGTAAGAATAATAATGTCATGAATTTTGCTGAAAAATTTCTTTTTTGGTTACGCCATCCGCAATCATTTTTTTATTTTTCAGTGCTTCGTTATGAGGAATATTTTTGTGATAGAATCGGTTCACTGTGAAGGTTAAGGGATGACAAATTGAAATTCATATGATGGATTTAGGGGCAATCATTATGTTTGTTTTGATGACATTGCATGTGCGATTTCAGAAGCAGAAGAAGATGATAAGATAGCAAAAGAGATTGGTGAGTTATGGCCCATTCTTATGTTGGTATAAAGAATCACATAATCAAATGGAGAGTAGAATATTTTTACTGTTCTCCATTTGATTATGTAAAAAACTATCCAAAATTGTTTACATTTACTAGTTAATTATGTAGAGTTGGTTTTGGTTGCAACCTAAACTTATAGAAAAGAAGGAGAATTTAATTGAAAAAATCTTTTATGCTTCTATTATCCATAGTATTTTTGGTTAGTATGATACCTTTGAATGCTTCAGCTAGTAATAATGTGTCTGAAGATAAAACTTTATCTGTAAGTGTATCTGAAAAGGATGTAAAAAACACTGGTGCTTTGATTAAGGCTATTAATGAATTAGATGCAAAGTTAGATATGGAAAATCTTAAGGAAATCTCTCAAAAAGAATTAAACAAAATGACTCCAGAAACTAAGATGTTATATGATTCTATTATGAGTTATAAAAATAAAGCATCTTCTTCGTTGACGGGTGAGGATGCACTTGTGATATTCAGTCAATATGTTGATGAGTTAAGTAGTTCTAATGAACAAATCATGACCACAAAGGGTTTGGGTTTTAATTACAAAGAATACAAAATAAGTAACTCTCAAATAAATAAATTGAGTAAGGCAGTTAATTTAAATAGTGGTTTTTGGGCAACAAGTACAGCGATAGCTAAAATCTTTGCTAAGAATCCTACTGCCCTTACATTACTGTTAGCAGCTGTTCCAGTGTTAGGTATTGCTACTCTAGATGCTTGTAATTCTAGAGGAAAAGGTATTATTATCACAAAAATGGGTGTAGGAGCGACAAATTCATATAGTTGTAGATCCCAATAAAAATAATGAAGTGTGAGTATTTAGCTCACACTTCATTATTTTTTGTTTTCTTTTATTTTTTTAATACATTTCGCCATAAATTCACTTGCAAAAAAAACGATTAATCCTGTTATTAATAACAAAAATGAATTTATTTTTATACTATTATTAAAAAAATCAAGAATACTATTTATTAATAAAAATCCTGACCAATAAATGAAAGTGCAATAAAAAGCCACATTAACACTTGTTTTATCTATATTTTTGTTTGTTTTAAAAAACAATAAATTATCCTCCTTTAAGAGCCTGGGGGAAATGATTATCTCTTTATTATATCATTTTAGGCTGTTTATTTCCAAAATTGTCACCACTTTTTTGTTGAGCTACAGCAATTATTTTTTTGTTTCAATGGATTCTTTCAAAGCGAGCATGAGATTTTCATCTCGCTTTTTTTACTGTTCTTTATACTGACGCTATTTTTTATATCCAATTACATCTTGCTCTCTACTATCATTATAACCCGAATCCAATATGATTTATAGACTGTTTTCCGCCCAAAACAGCCCTTATACTGTTATACGCAAGTCAAAAACGATAAGGGATGTGGCTGTATGAACGACAAGAAAGATGTCTTAGATCCTGGGCCGTTTTTTCATGGGACGAAAGCAGAGTTGAAGATTGGAGACCTGCTTGAACCGTTGTATTTATCCAATTATCAGGATGAAAAATCGAACCATATTTATTTCACAGGCACATTAAACGCTGCTAAATGGGGTGCTGAATTAGCAAGGTCAGATGCAAAAGAGAGAATTTATATTGTAGAACCATTAGGCGCGTTCGAACATGATCCGAATTTGACCGACAAAAAATTTCCCGGCAACCCCACACGTTCTTATCGATCTAAATCTCCCTTGAAAATAGTCGCAGAATTAGGTTCATGGGAAAGACATTCTGATGAAGAAATTGAACATATGCTGAGCTCTTTGAAGAAATTAAGTGAAGAAGGAAAAAATGTCATATACGATTGATGATCCATACATCTAAATAACACGAAGGCCGCCTCATCAACAACTGGGCGGCCTTTGTTCTATTTTATTGAAACAATGCATCCATCAGCTCATCAAATGTTTTTGCTTGCTTCAAGGAGTGAATGCGGTTTGGATTGTCCAGTAAATCGACGGCTTGTTCAAAAAATTGATTCATGCAGGCAGCGTCATCTTTATGAATGGCTAATAAGAAAATAAGTGATACTTGATCTCCCTGCCAGTCAATCGGCTGTTTCAGGCGTGCGATGGCTACGCAGGAGGTGCCTTCATTTGTGATGAGTGGGTGCGGCATCGCAATCCCTTTGCCAAGATAGGTAGATGACATTTGCTCTCGCTCAAGCACCGAGGATCGAAAAGAAGGTGATACAAGCTGATGCGCCTCTAAACGGCTGCATAGCGTGTCTAATACCTCATCTTTTCTTGATAAATGAGCATCCAATAAAGTCAATCGTTCTTGGAAGAAGCCCATCAGCTTTTTGGAGGGGGAACCGTGTCCGTTTAATAAATGAATGACCTCACTCACGCGCTGTACATCATGATGTTCAAAAAAGGCGTTGACCTGAATCATCGGTTTTCCCTTTGATGCTAGTGGGACGGTTGTGATGATGACATCACAGGGCAAAGAGGTGCTAAATGCATAATCTTGATAAGAATAGAGCTCGACAATCTCAAGTTCATGCTGAAAGGCGGCCTTCAATTTAATTTCAAGCAGTCTTGCCGTCCCTAATCCAGATCCGCACACGATAATGGCTTTCTTTTTTTGCGAGGTGCCGAGCTGACTTCTTTCAAATGAAGCAGCGATATGCAAGGCAACATATGCGGCCTCGTCTTCATTTGGTGTACGCACCAGCTGTAAAGCATTCAGTCCGCTGACAGCCAAGTCAAACGGGTAAGGATAAGACGCTTTGATCTCATGCAAAAGCGGGTTTTGTAAGGACACGCCGTATTGGATTCGATTTAATAATGGCTTCATATGAAGCATCAAGTCTTGCCGCAGGATGTCATCATCAGCAAAGCGATGTCCGCTTGTTCTTTCAATGTACTGGAGAAATACCGTAACCGCCTGCCGTACTTCCTCTGTCGTTTGATGCTGGTCAGCTTCTTTCCACGTTTGATTCGCCAAGAGATGCATCACTAAGTAATCTGTTTCATCCTCTGACAAGGTAACATGAAAAGTGTCGCTTACTTGCTGAGTGATTTTTTTGGCAATTTTAGTGAACACTGGCGACCTTTGTGTGCGTTCGGTGCTGGCGGATATTCTCTGTTCTTTTCGTGTTTGCTGAATCGCAATGGCTAAATGAATGACTAAATTTTTCAGGGCAATGTCTTTAATGAGTAATGATTCCTGATACAGATTCGTCAGCACAATGGACCGAATGGTTTCAAGAGAAATATCAGGAAAATGAAGCTGCTCCCGCTCGGTGATATTTGATAGCGCAGGCTCTTCCTCAAGCAGCAAGTCTGCATAGCACGTTCTTTTTTGCAATTCGTCTCCCTCAACCTTTAAGCCAAAGCCAGGCTTTGATACAAGGGTCATGCCATAACGGGCTAATAGTTCTCGTCCTTTTTTTAAATCACTGCTGACCGTCATGCGGCTGATAAACAGCTCTTCGGCCAGTTGATCAATTTTTAAGTAGTCAGATTGAAGCAATAGTTTTCTCATCATAAATCGTACACGCTCTTCTGGCATGACGGGTACGAGAGAGCGGGCAGGAAGCTTCTGTTGATGAAGCCAAAGCAGGAAAGCGTCTTGGTCACTTGTTAAGAGCGTATATCCCTTCCCGCGGATGGTCTTAATCATGGCCCCGGCTTCCTTTAATAGCTCATTTGCTTCTTTAATTAAATTGCGGATGGAGCGGTCAGATAAGCGAAAAGAGGCAGTTAGCTCCTCCAGCTTCACGAACCCTTTCGTTTCAAATAGCCGCTGAATGAGCTGATAGGTTCGAGTATCTGCCGTCATCATCATTGCGCCGCTCCTTGCGCCTGTAAGGCATCGGCTCCAAGGGCAATTGCCCCCATTAAACCAGATAATCCGTCAAAGGAAGGCTTTGTGATGATTTCATTTAATGGCTTTGGTAGTTGCAGGTATCCACGAAGCCGCTTGTCTGTTTCTTCAAGGATGAGCGGCAGCATAGCTGGCTGTTTCATCACACCTCCGCCGAAAATGATGCGCTCTGGTGAGAGGGTGAGTAATAAATTTGCCGCCATTTGCCCGAGGTAGTAGGCATGCAGTGACCAGGCAGGATGATCTTCTGGCAGCATTTGTGCCAATGTATGATAGCGTTCTTCTATGGCGGGTCCAGATGCCAGTCCCTCTAAACAATCATGGTGAATAGGGCAGCAGCCGCCATAGGTATCATGAGGATGGCGCTGGACTGTGACATGGCCCATTTCTGGATGCAGCAATCCATGAATGAGGCGATTTTCAATATAGGCACCGCCGCCTATTCCAGTTCCAACGGTGATGTAAACCAAAGAAGCAGGATTTTCTGCTTCAGTCGAAAAACGGGCTTCCCCGAGCGCTGCACAGTTCACATCAGTATCAAGCTTCATAGGGAGCCCGAGCGCTTGTTTTAAGGTAGAGAGTAATGGAAATTGGCGCCACGCTGTTTTCGGTGTGTCTAAAATCGTCCCATAGCTTGGGCTGTGTTCTTTCACATCGACCGGCCCAAACGCCCCAATTCCAAGTGCATCGACTGGATGCTCTGTAAAATAATCGATCACTTTTTGGCATGTTTCATCTGGATTCCCTGTTGCAAAGGAAGTCATGTGTTCAATCGTTCCGTCTGTTGTTCCGTAGCCGCAGACAAATTTCGTACCGCCTGCTTCAATGCCTCCAATTCGCATGATCAATGCCCTCCATTAAAGAGGGACGGAACCCAAATGGATCCCGCCCCTACATGTTCATTTTTTCTTTACAATGTAGGTTTGTACCTGACAAGGTGTGAGCGGTTCAATCTGTAATGATCCATGTTGTGCTTTGAGTATATGTCCTTCAGGTGTTTCGCCTAAATTCGCTGTTTCTCCGTGTTGTAGAGATGAACTATTGATTGAAGCGGCTGTTTGACGCGTTAAATATGGATTGAAGAGACGGATGACAATGCCTGTTCCATGCTCTTCCTTTTTCAAGGCGCTTAGAATGGCTCCGTCTGTTTCAATGTCAAGCAGGCTATAAGTAGATTGTAAGTCTTCTTTTTCATCTCGGAAAGAGAAAATTAAACGACCGTTTAAAAAGTCTGCCCGCCCGTAGCATTGAACTGGGGTGGTATACCGTTTGGCAAGCAGCGCTAAGTGTCCTTCGCTAACTGCTTCTTGGCTATAGTGCATGCCAAATGAGAACGATAGCGCGCCTTGAAGCTGAGCGTCAGGTGTCTCAACGATTTTTTCCCCAGATGCCCGGCCAGGACGGTAAAGAAGATTTTCTTTCCCCATCTTTCCGAAACAGCGGAAGAGGGTGTAAGCAATCGTTGTGTAGTCTTCGCCTGTGATTTGGTATTCTCTCACGCAGTCGGTCAAAAGAGAGACGCCGTAGGCTTCATCACGAAGTGCAACAAATGATTGCATCGGTTCAATGGTGATCGGCTTTTCTTCCCAATGCTCATTGCTCCACCATTCAAGCTCTTGCGTCAGCTCTGTTGGACGTTCGATTGTGCCAAACTGCTGATCGCTCAGTGATACTTTTGACGCGATACCTGTATCAAAGAGTACCCGTAGACGATGGTCTAATGCATGATTGTCGACATCCACATGAAAACGGATGACAGACTCATCTTTATTTAAAGCCACCTTCGCTGTGATCGGAAGGGAAGTCGTGACCGATTGCTGCGAGCGTTCCTCTAAGTCATACGGGACAGTGAGGTGAAGCTGGATGGTGAGCTCTTCCTGCAAACCACTTTTAGACACTGTGATGCCTGCTGATGAGATATCTTTAGACGATACATAAAGATCCTCACGCGGTGGTGAATAGTTGTAGGAATCCCCATCGTCTCCATTGTCTTCAAAGATCATTTGCTCAGAGAATGTTCGTCCTGTTTGTTTATCAGTAATCTCGAGTGACCCATTGTCATTTGCCGCAATGCGGTAATACGTATTTTCAATGACACGGCCCTCTGTTTGTTCCCATACGGATTCGCTTGATTCATCGAAGACCATGCTGACTTGTGTATAACCAACTGATGGTAAGTCGATTGCTTCAATGAGCAAAACAGCTTTCCATACTTGTTTTGGCATGTACACCTCTTTACTTGGGTTAAGAGAAATTTGCTGTGCCAAGACATAATCAGTGACATCGGTTTTGCTTTTCACCGTGTAGTGAAGAGTTCGTCCGTTTATGTCTTTTAGCGTAAATGGGCGTTCCGTGATAAAGGTTTCAATCTCAATGACTTCAGATCGTTTAGCAGGCAATGTGTTAAATAAAGTGAACGTGATTTCTTGCTCTGTTTGTAGTCGAATGGCGATGAGACGCATGTGTAAGTCGACAAGGTTCTCGGCGATTTCTTTTGCCTGCTTGTAGCGGAAGAAGACGTCTTGATTCGTCGTGTCACTATTACAGCCGCCAATGCTGTCGTGCGCTGCATTCTCAAACATGAGGTACCAAATATCACGAACGGTGTCATGCGGATAATCGTGGCCGAGTGAATAGCTGATCGTTAAGATGGGTTCCATCACATTAACGAGATAGTTTTCAATTTGATTGTTTAAGATTTTTAAATCTGCTCTTGTTGAAAAAATAGATTTATGAATCCGCATATGCTTCGCATGAATGAGCTCTCCTTGTAATGTGTCGAAAGATGTCCGCTCTTTTTTCACCGCTGCAATGTAATCTTCTAGACTGCTGATTTGATAGTGATGCTCGTCAAGTTCATTGGCTTTTTCTAATAAGTCAGGCAGGTTTTTGCGGATAGGTGCCTGGTCAAAGCCATTTGGGAAATAGACATTCTTTGTGGTCGCCTTTGCTTGTAGCGCACCGATTTTTTCAGACAGAAAAGCTTGTAAGTCATCATCCTTCTCAGGAATATTTCCACCGTAGTAGTAGCCAAATGGCAGGTTCACTGCAAAGACTTCACTGCCATCAGCGCCTCGCCAATTGAATTCTGTATGATTCGTCATATGGTCAGAAACGCCGCGCCAAAATGCTGTATCTACAATGCCAAAGCCTTGATAAATTTGAGGCATTTGTGCGGATTGACCGAAGGAGTCAGGGACATAACCGACTTTCATGACATGGCCAAACTGCTGACAGCGCTCAATTCCATATTGCAGGTTCCTTACAATCGATTCACCTGAAATGACGAGCTGATCGGTTTGTGTATACCATGGGCCGATGATGAGGCGTTTGGCCGTGACGAGCTTTTTGATTCGATTTTCATCCTCTGGACGCCATTTCAGGTAATCATCCAATAAGGATGCCTGGGCATCGAGCATGAAGTAATGGAACCTTTCATCTGTTTCAAGGGTGTCTAAAATGTCCATTACGCTTTTCATTAAGTAGATACGGGAGCGGGAGGTGGTGAAATACCATTCCCGGTCCCAGTGTGTATGTGGAATCACATGTACATTGACAGTCATTGATCAACGACACCTTTCTTTGTTCAAATTATCCTTCTAGCACAAGGTCAAAATCGTCTTCTTCTTTCTGCTTCTGATCATGTTCGGGCTTCTGAGGCTCTTTTTTCTCAGAGAAATTCACAAGCAGGTTGGCGCCAATACCGATGACGAGTGCGCCAGTAAGAGCACCGATTAAATAAGCCCACCAGTTTCCAACTGAGAAGAACCCATATAGTCCACCAATTGGCGGCATGATGTCATGGACACCTAATAATGCAGCTACCCCGCTTCCAGCAGCACAAGCGACGACATTCAGCGGAATCAATTTCAAAGGATTGACGAGGGTAAAAGGAATCGCTCCTTCTGTAATGCCGATAATGCCCATGACCAAGCCGCCTCGTCCGGCTTCTCTAAAGGTCGGGGAGAAGTTGCGTTTTCGAATCAATGTCGCAAGTCCGTACCCAAGCGGCGGAATGACAATGGCAATATTGACAAGAATGGCAGGGAGGTAGACACCTGACAGGAAGAGGGCGTTACCAGCCATCCAAGCGGATTTATTCACCGGTCCGCCAAGGTCGAATCCAATCATCGCGCCTAAAATCAAAGCGAGCGCGAGTGTGCTTGTTCCATCAGCAACCATGCCTTTGATCCATTCAATTAATGCCGTGTTCAAAGCGCCTAATGGCCCGCCCAGCAGAACGGACATGAGAAGTCCGGTTAAGCCAACGGTAATGAGCGGTAGGATGAGCAGAGGGACGAGCCCTGCTGCAGAGCCTTGTATTTGAATTTTTCTTTTCACAAAAAGAGCAACATATCCTGCGAAGAATCCTGCAATGACGGCACCAATAAATCCAGCATTTGTTGAACTGGCGAGGGCACCGCCGATAAAACCGGCCGCAAGACCTGATTTATCCGCAATAGAATAGGCGATAAATCCAGCGAGCAGGACGTTCATTAAGCCAATACCTGTCCAGCCAACCTGCTCCATTAAATAGGCGCCGTGTAAAATGCCGCCAGCATCCTTATAGGTGTTTAAATCTGAAACACCAAATCCTAACCCGACGAGTTTGGCTAAACCAACGATAAGTGAAGCGCCGATGATGACAGGAAGAATATAAGAAATACCGGTCATGAGATGGCCTTCAATGACTTTTAATTTTGCTTTCATTTTGCTTTGCTCCTTTCTATATGGCATTGCTCACGTTTATTGAGATTCAGATTTTTTCTTTTCAACAAGTGCTACGGCTTTTGTGATGATTTGCTCGGCATTTTTTAAGGCGCGCCCGATCTCGACACGTACTGTGGGAATGCCTGAGAAGCGTTCTGCATCGTTGATATGCTGATTGGAGGCAATGATACAAAGATCTGCCTGTCTTGCTTCCTCTGCTGTAATGCCATTCACCTGTCCCATAATGCCTTGCTGTTCGATTTTGATCTCGTGTCCGAGCTGTTTACCCGCATTCTCTAATGCTTTTGCTGCCATTGGTGTATGAGCTAACCCTGCTGGACATGAAGTGACACCGACAATTTTCATTGTGTAATCCCCTCTTTCAATTGTTGTTCAATGACTTCGTAATAATAGTCAGCTGTTTGACCGGGTTGAATCTTTTCGATGAAAGCAGGCTCCATTAAGCTAGTGGCAATGCCTGACAGTAGTTTCAGATGCGTGACATTTGCCTCTTCTAGTGGAACCAGCAGTGTAAATAAATAGTTCGTTGGTAAATCGTCGAAGCTCCCCCATTCAACGGGCTGTTCAAGTTCTAAAAAGAGAAGTGAAGCCGTTTGTACAGTGGAGCTTTTTGTATGAGGAATGGCAAAGCCTTGCTGAAGTCCTGTTGAGACTTCGTCTTCGCGTTTCAACAAATCTGCTAATAACCTCGACTGATCGTTTGTAATATGAAGGTCTTCAGCTTTCTCGGAAATGTATTGTAAAATCTCATTCTTTGATTGACCGTTTACTTGTGTGAAAACATGATCTTTTTGGAACAAGCTGATCCCTTCTCTCTTGTTTGTTAAGCGCTTACAAGTTGATTGTAATGTACTTTTCGACATGGTTAAATAGCATCATTTTCCGTTTGAAATGGCAAAAAGTTTATGAGGCAATAAGTCTTGCTGTCTGATTATCTCAAATCCTAGCTTAAAACGAGTTTAATTATGGAAAAAACAGATTCTGCTAAATGTCTTTCTGTGATATTCTTCCAAGGTATCATAAAAGATAAGGGGGTCTTTTCATGTTCAAAAAGCAGGTCAAATCCTGTGTGATGGTACTCATGGCCATCATTTTATGTATGGCAGCATTACCTGGATACGAGGCAGCAGCTGCCAGTAAAGGAACAAATGTCAATGAAGCTATTGGATTGAAAAATGGTGAAGTCATCTCAGGTACATTACAGAATGAAAAGGAAGAGTCATGGTACCAAATCACGCCATCTGCACAAGAGGTGGCAAAACATACGCATATGAAAATTTCTGTAAAAAGTAAACAAATGTTGTCCATATCGGTCTATCCAAGTAAGGACAGAGCGATGAAGGATGACACTTATTCCAGATATCGTGTGGACACAGCAAGCGGAGAGACAGAGATCGACTTCCCGCATGCATGGTCGGGTCCTTATTACGTGAAAGTGCTCTATTTAGGGTCAGAGGAAGACAGCCGTGATGAGGAAGAGGATGCGGCATATACAATCGGGTATAAAGGAGCCAATCTTCCGCCATCTGAACCGATTTTTCCTGAAGAAGAAGAGCCTGGAATCATTATTATTGAGAAAAAGTATGGGCGTGAAATCCTTCAATCAATTCGTACGATCGAAGATAAACGTTTCAATGAAACAGCAGATGGTCAGAAGCTCGCTCGTTTGCTTCAAAAAACAAAGCCGTTTCTCAAATCGAAACTCATGAAACATCAAAAAGAGCAGCAAAAGGTATACAATCATCTGCTTACATTAAAATCATTGCTAAGTGACGTAGAGAAAAATGGTGCATTCAGCGGTCATATCGTCACAGAGAAAGAACAACAGGCGATCCGCTCCCTATTTGATATGCTCAAAGAGGCAAGTCCGGCATATTTAAAGAAGGAATTAGAAGCAGTGAGTCAAAAAATTGGAATCGATCAGCTTGAAGGAAAATCGGTCGGTTATGTATTAGAGAAGCAAAAGCTTGTAAAAGAAGAAAAGGTCAAAACGAACAAAATCATTTTTAAATTAAAGGATGGCCAAACGCTTCAATCAGCGAAAAAGAAGATGAAAAGCTATGGAATCCAAGAAAACCGTGTGACATCGCAGTCAGTAAGTCCTTTATTTAAAGGAATGTATGTCTATGATGTGCCAGCAGGGCAAGGATCAGCTGGAAAGACATTAAAAGCAGGCAAAGCCGTCATCAAAAGCACTGCAAGAAAGCTGTCCAGCATGCCGAATGTTGAATTTGCAGAGCCTGTGCAAACCTATCGTGCGTTTAGCAATGACGTGCAGTATGGTTACCAGTGGCCGCTGAAAAACAGTGCGCAAAACAGCGGGAAAAAAGGCGCCGATGTCAAGTTTGAACAAATGAATACACTAATTGGCACAAGCAAAATGAAGCAAACGTTGATTGCTGTTGTGGATACAGGCGTCGACAGTCGTTTGACAGATTTAAGCGGAACCGTTCGTACGGATTTAGGTGCGAATCTCATTGGACGAAATAAAGATGCGATTGATGACAATGGACATGGAACACATGTAGCAGGCATCATTGCAGCAAAAGCAGATAATCATTACTCGATGGCAGGGCTGAATCAACATACGGGCATCATTCCGGTCAAGGTGCTGGATGCTTATGGATTTGGAGATACAGAGCATATTGCTCTTGGGATCAAGCATGCGGTGGACAAAGGCGCAAAGGTCATCAATATGAGTCTTGGCGGCTACTACAGCAGGGTCATTGAATATGCCATGAACTATGCTGCACAAAAGAATGTACTAGTGGTAGTGGCGAGCGGAAATGATGGCATTCCAGAAATGGGCTATCCTGCGACTTCAAAATACGCAATGGCGGTTGGCGCAAGCAACCGCATGGATATTGCCGCTGAGTTCTCAAGCTATGGCAAAGGACTGAGCATGTCTGCACCGGGTTCTGATATTCCAAGCTTAATGCCGGATGGGAATGTCTCCTACCTTAGCGGGACATCAATGGCTACACCATATGTTGCAGCAGCAGCAGGATTACTGCTTTCTAAAAACCCATCCTTGAAACCAAATCAAGTGAGGAATATTTTGCAAAGTACAGCCGATGATATTTCCTTTACATCTGTTGATGGAAAAGATGACGTTTTCTATGACGAAAACGAGGAGCCAATTGTCGATCCGAAAATTCCGGGTATCGATTGGATGACAGGACATGGCAGACTGAATGCATTTGCCGCATTAAGTGCTGTTGAACTGAATGCATCTGTCAACAAAGTAGAGGATCAGCATCAAAAGGTGACAGGAAAAGCGAAAGCAGGTGCTGCTATTTCTGTGTATAGAGGCAAGACATTACTCGGAAAAGGCACGGCAAGCAAAAAGGGAACCTTTAGTGTGAAGATCAAGCATCAGAACAAAAACAAAGTGCTGCACATCAAGGTTTCAAAAGGCAAGGCTGCGACTTCTCTCAAAACAGTCGTGAAAAAGGGCAAAGCGCCAGCTAAGCCGAAGGTGGGCAAAGTAACGGTCAAAAGTAAAACGGTCAAAGGAACTGCGGGTGCAGGCTTGACCATTAAAGTGAAGAACAAATCAAAGAAAGTCATCAAAACAGTGAAAACCAATAGTAAGGGCGTATTTACAGCCAAAATCAAGCCGCAAAAAGCAAAAACCGTCTTATACGTGACAGCTTCCGATGTGAGAAAAAGAGAAAGTCAAGCAGTGAAAGTTGTCGTGAAAAAATAGCTTAAGTGCTTCCCTTTCTAAAAAGGGAAGTTTTTTTGGGTTTGTTACTGGAAAAATACCAATTACTGTCGATAGTAATAAAGTAGGAAAAAAAAGGAGGATTTACAGATGAAAAAAATCATGTTTGCATTCTTTCTATCATTGCTTCTCGTATTCCCAAGCTTTGCACATGCAGAGGAAACAGGAGCAGTACCAGCATCTGTACAAGTAACAAGTGTCACAGCAGCAGATGGTGGAAAGGTGAATTACGGATCTGGCAGGAAATATCGAGTGGGTTCCTATCATCCAGCTGTTTTTAGAGGAACATTAAAAGATACGAATGGAAACCTCATGGCTAATCAGCCAATCCAGCTTTATTTTAAAGCAGCCATCAAATCATTGGCCCAAACAGCGCCAGGCACAACGGATGAGAATGGACAATTTTCACTGACGATCCAAGTTCCTTCAGGTGCAGGCTACCGTACGTACAACAATGCAGGCTGGTCTACACATTATTACGATATCGTTCCAGTGACGTTCACTTCAAACGACATCAAGCTTTCTTCAAATGTCACAAGTGTATATCATTTGGCATATACATTACGTAATCGTAATCGCTAATATGCATGGGAAAGACGACTTGGCTGAAGTCTTGTCGTTTTTTCATAGAAAAAAGGATGTCAACACGTGACATCCTTTTCTTTTTGTTAGCAAGCCTGCTGGGCGGCAACCGAAAGAGTCGATAAACAAACACTCATCAGCCGTTACTCCCAGATTCAATCGAGCTTTTAGCTTTTCATCTTGAGCTTTGATCCTTGAACGTTCAGCTTTGGGCTTTTATCAAGGATCATCCTAAGATGATCATCAGATGAGGAGGGAATCACCTTTCCCTCAGAGGTGTTTAGTTTCATCGATTTTCGGCTCACTAACAAAATCGATTAATCGATCTGTATTTTTGTCAATGTATTGCTTTCTGACAAGGAAAAATCAACTTCCATTTGAAAATCCTCAATCTCTTTCGAAAGCTGTTCAATCTTCACACGAAGGCGAAGCGGATCAATGATCGTCGCCTCATTTTCAGCTAGGAAAGATTTGACGATCTCTTGGTTGGCGGCGGCTTGTCATTTTCCGTCTTTGCCAAACAGGGTTTCTAAATGCTGATCCAGTCTCTTTTTCACATCTTCATTGGTTTGTTCTGCTCTGTCTACTAGCTCTGTGTACACCTTTTTCAATTTACGTAAATAACGAATATCGTAATCTATGGACGTTTTGCGTTCAATGGCTTCTGCCACCGTCATGCTGACACCCGCCACATCAATCGTTGTCGTAGCATTTGACACTACTATGGCTGATTTGATGGCATTTCGCCGTTTGATTAAAGCTTGAATCGAAAAGAAGACAAAGGGCTAAATAAAGATCATTTTAGCCCTTTGTCAACAATCTGAAACATGGTTAGACACCAGGTTCTTCTCGTTTTTTGCGAATCCAAGCCGTCACGTAATATGCAGCATAGCAAAGCGCGATGAAAGGAATGCCGCAGATGAGGGCAATCCGCTGATTTGGATCAAAAGCAATGCCGATCACAGATGCAAGGCACAGGAAGAAGGCAGCAATCGGAACCACTGGATAGAGCGGGGTTCGAAAGGATAAATCATGAAGCTGTCCGCCATCCTGCAAAAATCTTTTCCGAAACATGAACTGTGAGGCAGCAATCCCCATCCAGACCACAACAACGGCCAGTCCAGAAATCGAAACAAGAACAAGATACACCGTTTCTGGTGCGATGACACTCGATAGCAAAGAGAGGATACCGCCGATCATACTTAAAATGAGTGCATTCAAAGGAATTCCTTTTGACGTCAATTTCGCTAGTTTCTTAGGCAGTGTCCGTTCCTCAGAAAGTGACCAGAGCATACGAGATGACGCATATAGCCCCGAGTTGGCTGCTGATAAGATTGCCGTCAAAATGACAAAATTCATGAAATCTGCAGCATAAGGAATACCGATCCGATCAAAAACCACCACAAATGGACTTTTGATCACCCCGGCTTCTTCCACAGGAATCAAGCCGGCTAAGACAACGATCGTTCCGACGAAAAACAGGACAAGACGCAGCACGGTCGTTCGAATCGCCCGCGGGATGGTCTCATCTGGATTGACGCTTTCACCCGCAGCAATTCCAATTAATTCAGTACCCGAAAAAGCAAAATTGACGGCAAGCATGGTCATTAAAATCGGTAAAAAGCCGTTTGGGAAAAGTCCGCCTTCTCCAGTAAAGTTAGAAAAGAACGGAGCGGCCTCACCGCCTTTTAATGGAATCAAGCCAAACATTGCAGCTCCGCCAAGAATAATAAAGAGAATGATCGCCATCACTTTAATACTAGAAAACCAAAACTCTGATTCTGCAAAGAACTTGACTGTAAATGCATTGAGTAAAAAGATGATAAGAGCAAAAACACCACTCCACATCCAAACCGATGTGTCTGGAAACCAGCGCTGCATTAAAAGTCCTGCCGCTGTAAATTCCGAACCAAGTGCCACTGTCCACGTCAGCCAGTAAAGCCAAGCGACCGTATAGCCAGTGCCAGGACCAATGTATTTTGTTGCATACGTATGAAAAGCCCCTGTAACCGGCATTGCGACAGACAGCTCACCTAAACAGAGCATCACAAGATACACAATTAATGCCCCGACAAGATAGGCAAGAATCGTTCCTGCAGGTCCGGCTTGGCTGATGGTATACCCTGAGCTTAAAAAGAGCCCTGTTCCAATGACGCCGCCTAACGAAAGCATGAACAGGTGCCGGCTCGTCATTTTTCGTTGATATTGTTGTGACTGATCTTTTGCTTGTTCCATGTCTTCCCGCCCTTTTGCTTAGAAGTATGTGAGTTGATTCATGATGCTACGATGTTGTCCGTTTGAGGATGTCAGTAATATCTTCTGGTGTCGTCCGGCAGCAGCCGCCGATGATGCGCGCGCCGTCTTTGTACCATTGATGCGCACATTCACCAAACGTATGATGAGACGTATCTCCGCTCCATACCTTTTCTTCAGGATCGTATAATTCACCTGAGTTTGGATACACCACAATCGGTTTGCTCGTCCCCTTTTTCATCTCTTGAATGAGAGAAGAGATGAATTGCGGCGGCGTACAGTTCACGCCAACAGCAGCGATCTGTTCATAAGGCTCAAGTGCTTGTACACATTCTCTCAGCAAATCACCTTCACTAATGTGCAGGTCATCCTTTGCACTAAAGGTGATCCAAGCATACACACCGCTGAATTCATCCCGCAGCAGCTTTGCGATGGCCGTTGCTTCAACCAGACAAGGAATCGTTTCACACGCAAGAATATCTGCACCAGCCTCGACTAATGCTTGAATTCTTGGTCTGTGAAAATCAATGAGTGCCTGCACCGTGAGTCCGTAATTTCCCTTATATTCTGAACCATCAGACAAATAAGCGCCGAATGGCCCTACAGATCCAGCGACAAAGGGTTTTGTCCGCCCTTCACGACGCGTTTCATCCTGCCAAAAAAGATCGCGTGCTTCTTTCGCTAAAGTGACAGATCGTGTCATCAGTTCAATCGCTTCTTCTTTTGTATAGCCTTTTTCAGCGAAGCCATTAATCGTTGTTTGGTAGCTGGCGGTTGTTGCACAGTCAGCACCCGCTTGGAAGTAGTCCAAGTGTACTTGCTGAATCAATTCTGGCTGTTCAATGAGTATTTTGGCAGACCATAAACTGTCGTTTAAGTCACAGCCCTTTCGTTCAAGCTCCGTTGCAAGTGCACCGTCTAAAATCAAAGGTGCGTGAGCCTGTAATCGGCTTTGAATAGGGTTCATATGAATCGAACAGCCTCCTTTTTAGATCGGAAATGATGGATATGATATGAGGCAGTAGTTTAAATGACTAAAGTGTTTTTGTCAAGGAGAGGGAAAAGCATAATATGACGGAAAAACCCTGAAAACATGCGGGTTTTCGTGCATAAACATGCAGTCAAAATAATAGAAACCCAAGTCATTGACAGTCTCTAAAAAGAGATATATATTATGAAAAGGTTCATTTCAGAAAGCATCATCAAAAGGCGCTGTCTTTTGATTTTATTTTGTCCAACGACTGTCTTCTTTCGTGCAGAAAGAGGTTTTTTTATATGCTTAAAAAAGGAGGAAAGAAGAAAATGAAAAAATGTGTAAAAGATATTGCAATGATTCTTGTTGGTTCTTTTTTATTTGCCGCAGCTGTGAACATGTTTGTCATTCCGCTTGAATTTGGTGAAGGCGGCGTAACGGGGCTGTCCATCATTTTTTATTATGTGTTTGAGATTGCACCATGGCTGACAAACCTTGTGTTTAATGCCATCTTATTGCTGGTGGGGTATAAATACTTGGACAAGAAGACCATAATTTACACAGTGGTTGCCGTCGCAAGTAACTCCCTATTTTTACACCTGACCACAACGTGGGTCGTGAATGTACATGAATTGATCATTGGTGCTATTTTCGCTGGGATGATTATTGGAATTGGGATTGGTCTAGTATTAAGAGCCGGCGGAACAACGGCGGGTTCGGCCATTCTTGGAAGAATTGCCAACAAGTATTTAGACTGGAACGTGAGCTACGCCATCTTGTTCTTTGATCTCATCGTTGTATTTGCTTCCTACTTTATTATTGGTGCGGAAAAATTAATGTTTACCATTGTGATGCTTTACGTGGCCACAAAGGTCATGGACTTCGTGATAGAAGGGCTCAATACGAAAAAGGCAGTCACGATTATTTCTTCATGTAAAGATGATATTGCCGAAGAAATCAATCACACCCTTGACCGAGGCGTGACGATTTTAAACGGCCGTGGTCATTATTCAAAGGAATCGAAGGAAATTCTCTACGCTGTCATTCAAAAGCAGGAGCTCATGCGCTTAAAGAAAATTATTAAGAAAATTGATCGAGACGCCTTCGTTGTCGTCCATGACGTGCGAGATGTGTTCGGAGAAGGATTTGTGAATATATAAAAGTAGGGTCTTATCCCTGTCAAGTAGACAAATATAAAAAAACCTAAGCCTCCAGTGTGTGAAGGTATTCTACTGGAGTGTACTGGTTTTTTATGGAATTGATCTTCATTATAAAACTGAATGTCAGCTTCTATGCTCTTGTTGTGTAATGGAAGCCTTGATCAGAATGAAGTACAGCTTCTTTGACATCTCGTTGGGATGTTAAACTTTCCAAATTCTTCATGACCAATAACGGTGGATAGCCATAGAAGGGATGTGTTTGATGAATGTCCATGATGTGTTATTTTAAGAATTGTCTTTTTGTTGCCGTTCCATTCAAATTCTTTGATTCTTAAACCATTTATCGTACCCAGATCTTAATACTTTGACGATACAGACAAGCCGCGTCAAAGTATAAAAGTTCTTTAATCCATGAACAGCTTCAAAACCGTGCCGACTTTAGAATCCGTCTCCCCGTGAATATACGGATAACACTTTTTTAAGCTTTAAATAGTCTCTTTCTTCTTCAACACTTTTAAACGTTGATTTAAGACGTCCACGAAAATGATTTCTTGACTTTTTATTTTTTCCTCTTCGGCCTTCAAAAGATTGTTTCTCACGATATTTTCTGATCCATTTTTTAGCTGAGTTGAACTTCGGATAATGAGCTTCTGGTTACGTCTTCGTACATTTTGACAGGTTTCATCTTAAATTCTTTCGTAAAGTGTTGAAATGTTGCCTTTTTTTCGCCATAAAAAATTCCTCCAAGTATAGTGGATCATCCAAGAGTTTTTCTTGGGCTTTTTACACTGTCTACATAGAGAGTATATATCAAATACGGTTCCTTTTATCGATCGGACTAAAAAGACATCATAAAAACAGCGTGAAGTTCACAGTGCATCAACGAGCTCCATTGGAAAGGCTGTTTTACTTCCTCAATTATGCGCCTAGCAGCATTTACACAACAACGATCAACTAATTTTTCCTTAAAAATCAGTGGAATACAACAGATTGCTTTAATGCTCTAAATTGAAAAAGAGTCACGCTCTTAAATGCTATTGATCATGATTTGAGTTTTATTTTGTTGTATATAAGCATAACCCTAATACTACCATTTATATAATTATTTGAAACTCTATTGACATGAAACCAATTTCACAAATTAAACTCATGGAGGACACACTAGTTGGCGTAACACGAAAATGTCTCGAGGAGTGGCGTTACAAATAGTGTGTTTTAAGAATTTTAAGGAGGCTTTCAAAATATGACAGTGGTCTTCAGACCGTAGTCAAACCCCACTTTTATTTCAAGTAAAAGTGGGGTTTTCACTTAATTTTGATTATATATATCAGGGGTCTTACAGTAGGTATGGTGCTTTCCATGTCTAGTTTGCCAGTTTTTTTAAGATTTATGGCAACGAAAGTAAGCCCTGTGTTTTGCATAGATTCATTGAGTGAGTCTCAGATGATCTGCTTCTTCTAAGTAGTCATGCCAAATATGATAGTGAATCTGTTTGGTGTGATTTTGTCTTTGTGTACAGTTCTTTAGAAAAGAGCAGGGATCACATACTTTTGAATCAGAGGCCATAATGATTATAACCCTCTCTAGTCGTTGTACGATAAGAGAGAGGATTTTCCCATTTGGACAATGTAACAATCAAAATGAGCGTCATACCCGTATTCATTCTTTTTCAAATAACCATCTTTAGTATAGGGCATTACAGGTCTTATCTCCTGATCCATTAGAAACTTAGCAATTCAAGGTGTTTTATATCCAGCATCTACTGGGACTAAACTTTGGTTTACCAACTTTCACTGTCATTTTTGTTAAGAGTGAATCTAATATAAGATTATCAAGAGAATGGCCACCTGTGACTAATGACCCTAAAATAAACCCTTTGTCTTCTTTTCAGCGTGATAGAAAACCTTTGAAGTCTAGGAAGGACGAGTACCGGAGCGAATTTGAGATTCGTGAGCACCGGTACGCAGGACTGCGGGCGAATGCGAGGGTTTGTCTACAAGCTGAAGACCTCTGTCTACATACTCTTTTAGGTTGACTTTCTTTTAATAAATTGTAGTTCCAACTTATTTATATTTGGGACCTCTTTGTTATTCATCAAGTTATATAATAAATTTGCTGCTGTTTGTCCTAGCTCTTTAATAGGTTGATGTATTGTTGAAAGTTCTATTATTTTTGATATCGGTTGATTATCAAATCCTAACACCGCCAAGTCTTCGGGTATCCGTAATCCTTGCTTCTTTGCTTCATAAATGATACCAGCAGCAACATAATCACTTCCTACAACCATTGCCGTAGGACGAGGTGATCCATTTAGAAATAATTTTGCTATTTCAATACCATCTTCAATGGAGTATTGTTCATCAAAGTACCAATTATCACTCCATTTTAACCCGTATTCCTTTTGGAAATGAAAAAATGATTTTTTCCTACTTATCCCAACACCACTCTTAGGATTTCCTATACATAGACCGATGGACTGATGTCCTTGAATTCGTAAATGATCAATAGCCATTTTAATTCCTGATTCGTGATTAATGAATATGCTTGCAACCTGTTTGCTTTCAGAAGCTTCACAAGAAACAATTTTACCAAATCTAGATATTTCGTCGAGTGTGTGAGGTGGACTAATACAAGATCCTAAAATGAGACCGTCAATAAGTTTGTATTTTAATCTGTTGAAAAACTCTAGTTCTTGATCGAGATCGTTATTTGTCTGGTGTACAAGTAAACTATAATTATGTTTATTACACTCTTCGCCTATTCCGGCAATTAGTTTGCTGAAAAAAGGATGGTTGATTTTAGGTACAATTACTCCGAATACATTTGTCTTTCCTTTAGACAAATTAATTGCATTGAAATTAGGTACATAATTCAATTCCTTCATAGCCTGTAAAACAGCGTCTCGTTTCTCGGATTTGACATAAGGATGATTATTAAGAACCCTAGATACAGTTGTCCGAGAAACATTTGCTTTTTTTGCTATTTCTGTAATGTTTGTCATTATATTGCTCCTTCTAGGTAGTGTCATCAGGATTTTATTCTAAATAACACCAAGGAAAATCCAATTTGAGAATAGGCGTTTATTGACTTTATCATGACGTATATTAAATATGTGCACTTCCCTGACCATATCCCTCACTATAAATAGAACGGGGCATCCCTATCTTGAATAATAGTTTATCAAATAAACCTACTAATATCCCTAGACATAGTAAGACAATTACGGTTCCTATACCAATCGGACCCTGTAGAATCATTGAAAGCACAAAAGCTACAGCTTCCCCTATAGTCTTTGTAATATTAATACCCCAACCTGTTCGTTCAGTAATTGCTAACATTAATTCATCATTTGGTATTGAAGGAAAAGATGCTCTTAAATAAATAGCAATTCCCATAGCCAATAAGCATAATCCTATTAAAAATAAACCCCATTGAATCATTACATTATTTGATTCTAAGAAGGAGAGAAGTTTTAAGTTTAAAATGTCAACAAAAACCCCAATGATAAAAATCGGAATAAAACCAGCTACATTAGGAAATCTCATTTTTATTAAGCTATTTATTAAGATAAGGATTCCTCCAACAATGAAAACCCATGTACCAATCGTAAGGCCAATTAGCTTTGATAAAGCCACGTTCAGAGCATCCCAGGGAGCTATTCCAGTATTTGATTTAATCATGCATACAACCCCAAATGATAAAACAAACAAACCAAAAATATAAATTAAACATCTTTTAAGATAATGATTCATGATTGTGTGCTCCATGGTTTAGGGGCATCTTCTTTATTAAGAATATAATGATTAAAAGCATGAGCCACACCACATTCATGATTGGTTAATGTTTTAAATGTAGCCACTTTACTAAGGTTTGTATCAGCATTTCCCATGGCTATCCCTGTTCCGGCTACATTAAACATAGAAAGATCATTTAAATTGTCCCCTATTGCTATTGCATTTTTAGTAGTAGTTTCATAATACTCGCAAATTTTATTTAATGAGGATCCTTTATCAACTCCTGCACTTGTAATTTCAAGGTTAAATGCTCCTGAACTAGTTACGACACACTCATTTAGTTGACCAAAATATTCTTTTGCTTCTTTTAAGTTTTTTTGGCTTGGCGAAACGATCATAAATTTTATAACATAACGATAGTCAACAGGGGTAATTGAATTCGGCACTTCCTCTAAACCGTATTGATCCAATTGAGCTTTAATAGAATCCCAAAACATCTCTTGATTAAATTGAGGATCTTCTATTACTGTGTCATAAAGTTGTTTTTCAAGTTGCTGAATCCCTTGATTTGACACGACGATTTTGTCAGATAAGTAAACTTGATAATATATACCTGCTTTATTTAACCATGTTATGATAGGTTGGATTAACCTCGAATCCATAAATTTTTCGAATAAAACCTGGTTGTCTACATATATTTGAGCACCGTTTGAAGCAATGATTGGACATTGAAATTATATTTTTTGATGATGTGTTTTGCATCAAATAAAGCTCTTCCTGTAGCGATTGTTACAATATGCCCTTGCTTTTGTCCAAAATATAAGGCATTTAGATCCTGTTCTTGGATAGTTAAGTTCTCAGATAGGAGCGTACCATCTAAGTCAATTGCAATTATTTTCATGTGAATGTCCTCCTTAGATTTTACAACTTTTGCAAGTATAATGTATGGTACGCGTTTCACAGCAATTAGATTATTTTATTAATTTAAAGATTTCAAGAATATAAGCTACGATGATTAAAGTGGTTCAAATGGCAAAACATAAGGTGGATCGGCTAGTGGTAGCTAAGGGGCAAGTTGAAGAGTTGGAGTAGATCAAACCAACAGCAACAATTGAAAACTTGAATTATTAAACAATCATCAGCGGCTTTCTTCTGCCGATCGTATCACTGATTGGGCCACAATCAACAAATATGACATCGAGAACTTCATGCAAAATGATTGATCTTTCGAATGAGACTCTTTACATTGAATAAGTAGAGAAAAGAACAAGATCATCGACATGCAGTGATTGCATGATACGTATATCCATCCATAGACAACAGGAGGTGTTGACATGAAGCAGCAACAGCTGATGATTCGTCCAGCAGTCAAAGAAGATCATAAGGCCATCAGGCACGTGCTGATCAAATCATACGCACAGTATGAACCTCAATTTACAGAAGAAGGCTGGCAAAATTATTCTGCAGCACTTGCAGCAGCTGTAGATAATCCGAACATGGAGCTCATGCTTGTAGCTGAGCTTGAGGACAAGGTTGTGGGGACGCTTCAAATGTTCCGGTCATCTGAACAAGCGTATGACAAACCTGAAATGGGCATTACATCAGCCATTGTCCGGTTTTTAGGAGTAGATCCTGATGTCAGGGGAAAAGGAATCGCAGAGTCATTGTTACGTAAAAGTATTGAACTGACGCAATCATGGGGCGAGAATGTCCTGTATCTTCATACATCTGATAAAATGCAGGCCGCCATTCGTCTATATGAAAGAATGGGCTTTGAGCGTGCACTTGATAAAGAATTTGTGAATCAAAATGGGACGCATGTGAAGAGCTATCGATATGTGATCAAGAAAGAACAGCCGGCTGGTTCATAACATGCTTCACGAGAAAAGGAAGAGCACGTTCTGCATGGACGACTCTTCCTTTTTTCGCATTACACCCACAATTGCAGAGCAAAAAATGATAAGCCTCATGAAAGTAAACCGAACATGACAAAGAATTTTAATCCACATTCATAAGGGGACAGCTTTCTTTCCCTCTTCGTTTTTTCACAAGCCACCAGTAAAGAGCGCAGCCGCAAAAAACCAGAATGATTTGCCCAAGCTCTGCGAGGTTTTCAAATGTCGTGATTCCATTCCATTTGTTTTCACCTCATCAAGGTCTCCCATAAGTCAAATCAGTCCCCCTTTATTTCTTCAAAAAAAATCGGTGTATACTAGAAAGAGAGAAACTAGATGCAGAAGGAGTTGCGACATGTTGTTTCCGCTACGTGCAGATCGTTGGGATGAAGTAATCGAGAGAAAAGTTAGATATGATGGGAAAGTCGTGGAACATCATTGCCTGCTGTTAGAAGCACAGGAACAGCAGGTTGTGCTGTTTCATAAGATTGAAGATACGTTTACCATGAAAACTGAGCATGGTGCTCTTACCATTCCAAAAGGAAGCTATACGACCGCATATTATTGGAAGGATCGGCCGTACAATTTATATTTCTGGAGAGATGCTCAAGGGAATGAACTTGGGGCTTATTTTAATATAGTCAGACAGACGTGGTTTAAAGAGCGGGCGGTAATTTTTGAAGATTTAGTGATTGATCTTCTCGTTCTTCCAAATGATGATTTTTTTGTTTTAGATGAAGATGAATTACCTGAGAGTTTAGCTTCTTTTGAACATGGCTCGGTCCATCGAGCATTAGGTGATGTCATCAATTCATTAGAGCGCACACTCGAAAAAGTGAGGATAGATGCAGAAGGGGGATACCATCACACCTTGTTTAAGTCGATTCTGAAATAGAAAAAACGATTCCTTTTAAGCGAGGAATCGTTTTTTCTGTCAGACCTTGATACGATTTAATCGTTTTTGTAAATCGGTTTTCGTTTTGGATGCTTTTAGTTGTTTGACAGCACTTTGAGCCGATGCTTTATTTTTCTTTGTCCGTTTGGTTTCGGCTGTTTTGACCTTTTGTTTGGCGTCTGTCACTTTCTTTTGATAGGCGACTTGTTTTTTTACCTTGTCGAGACGGTTTTGCAGGCTTGTTTTTTCTTTGCCTTTGCTCAGTTTATGGATGGCCGTTTGGGCACTTTTAATGGCGCCCTGCGTTTTGTTTTTTTCGGCTTTTTTGACCTTTGCACGTGCGGAACGGATATCAATGGTTGCTTGTACTTTTTTCACCCGTTCTGTGAGTGCTGTTTTTTGTTTGCTTGCAGTGAGTCGGCCGATTCTCGTTTTGGCTTGATCGACATCTGCCTGCTTTTTAGATGTTTCGGCTTTTTTGACAGCGCTTGTCGCAGCCTTTAAAAAGGTTGATTGCGGAACATATTGCACGCGGCCATAGCCGAATTGTGAATCCTTTCCTTTCGCGCCAAGATCCACTGTATAGCTGCGCAATAAGGTGCGAAGCTGTGCATTTGTTTTCTTCGGATGAAGCTGCTTTAACAGCGCCAGCATTCCTGTGACATGCGGTGCAGCTTGTGATGTACCAGTTGCATACCAATATTCATTTTTCAAATAAGTACTGATGACGTTCTCGCCAGGGGCAGAAAATTCGATCCCTTTCCCTGTATTGGAGATAGACGCGAGTTTGTCTTTGGCAGTTGTTGCGGAGACAGCAATGACGCTATTGTATGCGGCAGGATAGCTAATATAATTCTTCTTCCCGTCATTTCCGCTTGCAGCAACCACCAGCAGTCCTTTTTTGTATGCTTCATCTACTGCTGAATGTAAAATCGGAATGTTCTCTTCAAAGCCTAGACTCAGATTGATCATGTCCATCTTATTGGTAATGGCCCAATCGATGCCTCGAAGCAGACTGTATAAGTCGCCTTCTCCCTTTTTATCTAACACTTTCACAGCATACAGCTTCACGCCAGAAGCGACGCCGACTGTGCCATAATCGTTATTGAGCGCCCCAATTGTGCCAGCGACATGCGTTCCATGTCCTTCATCATCTTTATAAGAGGACGTATAATTCACAAATGACTTACCGCCGGCTACCTTTAAATCCTCATGTGGGAAAATACCAGTATCTAAAACGGCTACTTTTACATTTTTACCAGTGACGCCTTCTTTGATCGCTTGCTTTACATTCAGCTTTTGCAGGTTGTACGATTTTTGTACCAATGCATCTTGGCCAGTAGCAGCAGCGGTTTTTTTCACGGTGGAAGAAGCGAGTTTGACTTTCACATTCTTTGAGACATAAGCGATGTTAGGGTCTTTTTTGAATGAGGTGACCGCTTGTTCATCTGCTGTCACAGCGACAGCGGGAAGGTGTATGTACTGTGCGTTCACTTTTTCACTTTCTTGAATAGCGGTTTGCTTCCCTTTTTGATTTTTATAGACGATGATAACATCTGTTTCTTTTGGCGGTGCAGCTGCCTGCGAATGGAAGGGCAAAGCAGTTGTCAAAGCAAGAAGAAACGCGATGACCACGAATATTTTCTTTTTCAAGGCAATGGCTCCTTGCATACGAGATGACCTCCGTCTTTTTTTCTATATTATATCGGAGAAATCAGATGGATGGTTAGAAGAATCATAGTCTTGTCAGAAAGTTTTTTTGCAGGTAGCCTGAAATTGAAATTCATACAATTCTAGTAGACAATAGAGAGATCATAATAAGAGAAAGAAGGACAAGCCGATGAACGTAAAAGAGTATATGACGTATGATGCGACTGGCCTGGCAGCACTTGTACGGAAAAAGCAGGTAACACCTGAGGAGCTTGTACATGCCGCATTTGCTAGATTGGAGGAGGTCAATCCAGAACTAAATGCGGTGATTCAGACAAGACATGATCAAGTGTTAAAAGACAAGAAGCAATTAGATATGGATCAGCCGTTTGCGGGTGTTCCGTTTGTGCTGAAAAATATATCGCAAGGGCTGAAAAATGAACCGCTGACAGCAGGTGCTATGCTGCTAAAGGATGTAAAGGCGAAAACGGACTCCCACTTTGTCCATCGATTGAAGCAGGCTGGGCTCCTTATGATCGGCCATACAAACACACCGGAATTCGGTTTGAGGAATGTGACAGAACCCGCTTTACATGGTCCAACGAGGAATCCTTGGAACGCCGCGCATTCCCCGGGCGGTTCAAGCGGCGGGACGGCTGCGGCTGTTGCAAGCGGTATCGTTCCTGCGGGTGGAGCAAGTGATGGCGGAGGGTCCATTCGTATACCCGCATCCTTTACGGGTTTGTTTGGACTCAAGCCAACACGAGGCAGGACGCCAGTAGGTCCAGGTGCAGGAAGGCAGTGGCAGGGGGCTTCCATTGACTTTACACTCACAAAAACAGTTCGAGACAGTGCAGCTCTTCTTGATCTGCTTCAGGTCATTCAGCCAGAAGCAGCTTTCCAAACCCCGTTATACGACGGCAGCTACCAAGAGGATCTGGTGAAACGTACCTCTTCAATGCGAATTGCTTACAGCGTAGAATCTCCAGTTGGCACAAAGGTCAGTGAGGAAGCGAAGCAGGCGGTACTGCAAACGGTGAAATGGCTGAGTGAGCAAGGGCACCAACTAGAGGAAGCGAAACCGGCAATCGATGGTATTCATCTGATGCAGCAATATTACGTCATGAACAGCGGAGAAATGTCTGCATTATTCACTTCCTTGGCTCGTTCACTAGGGCGTCCAGTGAAGCCCGAGGAAACAGATATCGTGGCATGGGTGCTGGCGGAGGCTGGAAAGAATGTGACCGCTGCCGCCTATACAGAAAGTCTTGATGCGTGGGATATGGCCGCAGCACAAATGGCCGCATTTCATCAAACCTACGATCTCTATGTGACACCAGCTACTGCCTATTCGGCTCCAAAGATTGGTGAGCTTATGCATTCGGATCAGGAAATAGCCGCACTTTTACGTGTGTCTTCTCTTTCCATGCAAGCGCAGCAGGATCTCATTTATGACATGTTCCTAAAGAGTCTGACCTACACTCCATTTACACAGCTTGCCAACTTAACAGGTCAGCCTTCTATGAGTGTTCCTGTTCATCTCACTGGGGCGGGCATGCCTTTAGGTGTACAGGTGACAGCGCCTAAAGGAAAAGAGGACTGGCTGCTCAGGCTTGCAGCGGAAATGGAGACATCCTCGATTTGGAAAGGGACAAATAAATGAAATGAATAACACGTTGAAATCGACTTTGGTCAATGGAGGGAAAGGAGTGTCACACGTGAGTACGAAGGACAAAATCATTCAAACGGCCGCACTTCTTTTGCGTAAACAGGGGTATCATGCGACAGGATTGAATCAAATCATTAGAGAGAGCGGCACGCCTAAAGGATCTCTGTATTATTACTTTCCAAATGGAAAAGAAGAGCTAGCCATAGCAGCCGTTGAATATATTAGTCAAAAGGTGATTAATCGAATTGAAGAAAGCTTTGCCTATTCCGATGACCCATATATCGCCATCGATCGTTTTATGACAAACATCATTCAGGGATTTATGGAGCAAGAAAGTGAAGGAGGGATTCCGATTGTCTTGCTGGCGGCAGAGTCAAAACCAGAGCATACAAAGCTGCATGATGCTTGCAAACAAGAAATGATCCGCTGGCAAGAGCTTGTGAAAGAAAAGCTGATGAACACCGGTTATGAAGAAAATAAAGCCGATGAGCTGGCTTCTCTCCTTCATTCAATGGTGATCGGAGGTCTATCGATGACCACTGCTCTCAAGCAAACGACACCTTTAGAACACGTAAAATATTACCTTAGACACTTATTTATGCGAGAAGAGTAAAATCTCTCGCATATTGTCTATCTATTATATCAAGTGGTCTATATAATAAAGATAGTCAATTAGTCATGAGGAGTGATGGGATGTCGGAGCAACCGCAATCGATCAAGCAATCCGAAGGTACCACTTTTTATACCGTGTCTGGTTCGGGAAAGCTGTATGGTCTGGAGAATCAGCTTGTTCATGTGCTGGCAGAAGCAAATCAAACGAATCAACTGTTTGAGCTTGTCTTAATCACAGGTGGGAAAGGTGCTTATTTTCCACTGCATTGTCATGAGACATTATTTGAAACCATCTTTGTGCTCGAAGGTAAGCTTGAAGTGATGCTGGACGGTAAAAAATATATGGTGACAGCGTGCGATTATATTCATATTCCGCCTAAAACAATTCATGGCTACAGAATGCATAGTCACAAAACAAGGTTTATTTCGTATACATTGGGCGGACAAATGACAGATATCTATCAGCAAATTGGGAAAAGGCTCTTGCAGAATGAATGGCCGATGACCGATCAAGCCTTTGATGCAGACTGTTTTCAACAAGCTGAAAAAGAAAGCGATCTCATGCTGATGCACGGAATCAGAGAGCTATCGAATACAACCAAGCCCTCAGTGTTATTTCATAGTCAGCTCCCTCATTCAGTGCAGCCCTATGTATTAGAGGCTGGTGAAGGGAAGCAATACATCATTGATGGTCAGCTTCATGAGCTGATTGCGACAACAGAAACAACAGGAGGCGGATTCAGTCATTTTGTGATTGAAGGGACGAAAGGAAAATATTTTCCTCCGCATTATCATCAAGTGCATACAGAAGCACTCTATTGTGTTGAAGGGAAAATGAACCTTCATTTGAACGGAGAGGATATTTGTCTAATGCCGGGTGACTTTGCCTATATACCGCCGGATACCATCCACGCTTATGAATTAGTGTCTCATTCAAATAAATTTTTAATTTTGCTGCTCCCTGGAGATATTGAGCAATTATATGAACAGTTTGAAGAATCTCAAAGCCCAAGTATGTGTCCTTATTTTATTCAGGAAGGGAACCTGATGATCGATCGGGAGACATCAGCTCAATATGATTTGTATTTTCTCGAAAAAAAATGAGTGTGTAACGCGTTACACATGTTCCATCAAAAGCCTGTCGAATCAATCTACGGGCTATTTCGCCTTTCGCCTTCGTGACATATATTCCTGATCTGATGAATGAACCGTCCATTCAAGGTGAAGATAAGGGAAGATGACTCGAGTGAAAGGAGGAAATGCATGTGAGAGCTGTTACCTATCAAGGAAAAAATCGCATTGCAGTGAAGAAAGTAGATGCGCCGTCTATTCAAGATCGTGAAGATGTCATCGTTCGGATTACATCAACAGCGATTTGCGGCTCAGATTTACATTTGTATCAAGGGAATTTCCCGCTTCCTATCGGCTATGTGATTGGGCACGAGCCGATGGGAATTGTGGAGGAAGTTGGGCCGGATGTTACGGCGGTAAAAAAGGGAGATCGTGTTGTCATTCCATTTACGGTTGCATGTGGTCAATGCCAGTATTGCCATCATCACTTAGAAAGCCAATGCGACCACTCAAACCCGCATTATGATTCGGGCGGACTTTTTGGATATAGTGAGAAATTCGGGAATTATCCCGGAGGACAGGCTGAATATTTACGCGTACCCTTTGGAAACTATACCCCGTTTAAGGTACCGGATGATTGTGAGTTAGAGGATGAACAATTATTGTTCTTATCAGATGTCCTGCCAACTGCTTATTGGAGCGTGGAGCACGCAGGAGTGAAAAAAGGCGATACGGTCATCGTGTTAGGCTGTGGACCTGTTGGGTTAATGGCACAGCAATTTGCTTGGCAAAAAGGTGCAGAGCGGGTGATGGCCGTCGATTATATTGATTACCGCCTGCGGCATGCAAAACGGATGAGCGGTGTAGAAGTATTTGATTTTACAGAAGATCCCGATATGGGAGAAACATTAAAGGAGCTCACCAAGGGCGGAGCGGACGTTGTCATTGATTGTGTAGGAATGGACGGGAAGAAATCGCCGCTTGAAAAAATTGAGCAGAAGCTCAAGCTGCAAGGCGGAACGATTGGACCGATTCAAATTGCCACAAAAGCTGTTCGAAAATGTGGAACAGTTCAACTGACTGGTGTGTATGGAGGGCTGTACAATATGTTCCCATTAGGCGCTTTTTTCGCAAGAAACGTCACGCTGAAAATGGGACAGGCCCCGGCAAGAGGGTACATGACAAAGCTCTATCAAAAAGTGACAACGGGTGAAATTGATCCTAGAGCGATCATCACACATCAATTGCCATTAGATGATGCCGCACATGCTTACCAAATATTCAACGAAAAACAGGAAGATTGTATAAAGGTCATCTTAAAGCCATAAAAAAGAAGGCTTAGGAATTCTCCTAAGCCCAGCGTGAAGACAAACCCTCGCATTCGGTGTCAGTCCTGCGTGCCGGTGCTCACGAATGTCAAATTCGCTCCGCTCCAGTACTCGTCCTTCCTAGACTGCAAAGGTTTTCTATCACGCTGAAAAGAAGACAAAGGGCTAAAATAAAGATCATTTTAGCCCTTTGTCAACAATCTGAGGCTTAGGAATTCTCCTAAGCCTTTAATGTGCGCTCGTCCATCATTTTTTCGATTAATTCAAAAAATGTTTTTTTGTCGTCCTCAGATAAATGGTTGAACAGTTGATTGACAAGCAATTGGCGATTGTCGATCATTTGTTTTGCTATTTGTTCACCCGATTCAGAAAGGGTAATCCATACAGTACGGCGGTCATTGTTATTTCGAGAGCGGATAATCAGCCCTTCATCTTCTAAGTGATTGAGAGCGGTTGTTGTCGCAGAGGGAGATAATGAAACTTCCTGTAGAATATTTTTCACAGTACATGATTGATGGCGGTAGATGATGCGTAAAATAAACCCTTTGACATTCGTGACGTTTCTCGGAATGTTCTCTTCGTCTATTCGTTTCGTCGCCTTTAAATACTTTGTCAGTGCATGGTCTAACAAACTTGCCTCTAGCTTGAAATGTTGCATTCTCCATACCTCTTTTCCTATTGCATTCGCATTTTCCGATCAATTACTAGGTCTATCTTATCATAATAATCATCATCATTTAAACCAAAATGGAAGACGTCTATAAAATTACCTGTATTATCAATTAATAAAAAGAACAATTCCAAAATGAAATGATTTTACTTTCATCTATTTTTATTTTAGAATGTGAATGAGATAAAATCTGCCAATCCAATTCGCTGGAAATTGGCTATTGAAATCAAACGTTTGGAGATGAAGATATTGAATACTTTACAGGCATTGCTAAACGACAGAATGGAACGCTCTTCACAAATTGAAGCGGTAACTGGCGGAGGTGTGTCTTATACATTTGAAGAATATGCAAAACGCATTGACCAGCTCGCTCATTACTTACATCGTAAGGGGATTCGAAAAGGTGACCGCGTTTGCTTTATTTGTCAAAACCATCATCACTTTTCAACGATTATGCTGGCAGCCATCAAAGCGGGTGCAGTCGCAGTCCCACTTAGCTGGCAGCTTACTTCTTTTGAACTGGAAGGCATTTTGAAAAAAGCAGAGCCAAAGGCTTTATTTTTTGACCGAGAATTCCGTGACATCATTGCCGCTGTGAATGTGTTTTTAGAGGATTGCCTCATGGTGGAATCCGGTGTGAATGCGAAAACAACGCAGCTGTTTGAAGACCTATTGGCTTCAAACGATGGAAGTGATCTTGCTGAGGAGGTGTCAGAAGAGGATCTAGCTATGATTCTATTCACCTCCGGCACAACGGGTAACCCAAAAGGCTGTATGGTTGGACATGGACGACTCTATCAATTTTTAACAAGACATGGGAATCGAGGATTTGACCTAAAAGGAAAACGATATTTGGCGAGTCACCCTCTGTATCATATGAGCTCGATTAACCATCTCATCGCAGCTGCAATTGAAGGGTATACCCTAGTCTTTTTACATGATGCAACGCCGAAACGCATTTTAGAAACGATTGAAAAAGAAAGAATTACGTTTATGATGGCCTTCCCATCAGCTTATACGTACATGTTAGAAGAGCTGAAACGTGGTTCGTATGATCTCTCGTCCTTTGAAATTGCGATTTCTGGCGGCACGAAGGTTCCAGTACGCTTGATTAAGGACTACAAAGAAGTGGGCATTCACATGATGCATGGCTACGGAAGTACCGAAGCGTGGGTTGTCAGTGCATGGTACCCTGCAATGGGTGAAGATAAAATGGGATCTGCCGGTAAAGTCGATGCGGATGTAGAAGTAAAAATCGTTCATCCTGAGACAGATGAGACGCTGCCAGCTGGAGAAATTGGCGAAGTTGTCATGAGAAGCCCATTTTATTTCCTAGGCTACTACCATCAGCCTGACGCTACTGAGAAGGTACTCAAAGATGGCTGGTTCCATATGGGAGACGCAGGCTATCTAGATGAAGAAGGTTTTCTTTATATCACAGGCAGATACAAAGATGTCATTTTGTACGGTGGAGATAATATTTATCCTGACCAAGTGGAAGAAGTCATTGATCAAATTCCAGGAGTCATTGAATCAGCTGTCATTGGTGTACCAGACGATTTATATGGTGAAGTGCCAAGTGCATATATCGTGAAAGACGAATCCGTCGATTTTTGCGAGCAAGATGTTGTGAACTATTGCCAGGAGCGTTTGGCAGACTACAAGGTTCCGTCCATTCATTTCACGAAGGAACTGCCAAAAAACAAACTTGGTAAAATTATGAAGAAATATTTACGTGAATTGGTTGTGAATGCGTAGGACCTATTCTGCTATAATGAAATTTGAATGATTTTTTTGTTTTTCTAACGTTTTGGAGGGAAAGGGTTTGCGACAAATTCTTCGTAAGAAACAAATTCACGATTTGTTAGAACAGAGTAGGCAGCAAAAGGTAAAGAAAACGCTGGGCGGGCTTGATCTAACGCTTCTTGGTATAGGGGCTGTGATCGGCACAGGGGTCATGGTGTTAACCGGAATTACAGCAGCTAAGGATGCAGGACCGGCTGTCATTTTCTCCTTTGCGATCGCAGCGATTGTGTGCAGTTTAGCAGCACTTTGTTATGCAGAAATGGCTTCAGCGCTTCCTGTATTCGGCAGTGCATACATTTATTCATATACAACGATGGGTGAGCTTGTGGGCCATCTGATGGGATGGACCCTATTGTCTGTTTATATGCTGACTGCTTCGGCTGTGGCCAGTGGCTGGTCCAGTTATTTCAACAGCCTGCTGGAGGGGTTTGGAATCTCTATCCCCCATCAATTCCTATCAGGGCCAGAACAAGGCGGATACATGAATCTGCCAGCGATTATCATTGCTTTACTGATTGCGTGGATCTTATCTAGAGGAACGAAGGAAAGTAAAAAATTCAATAATATCATGGTGTTTGTGAAGCTTGGCATTATTGTTCTTTTCATTGTAGTAGGCGGCTTTTATGTACAGCCAGACAATTGGCAGCCGTTCATGCCGTTTGGCGCGGAAGGTGTCATTGCCGGTGCAGCCGCTGTGTTTTTTGCCTTTTTAGGATTTGATGCGATTTCGGCCTCTGCAGAAGAGGTGAAAAATCCACAGCGGAACCTGCCAATTGGTATTATTGGTTCATTACTGATTTGTACGGTCATTTACATTGTCGTTTGTTTGGTCATGACAGGTATGGTGCACTATACAAAGCTGAATGTGACAGAGGCCATGTCCTATGTGCTGCAAAGTGTGCATCAAAATAGCGTGGCTGGTATTATTTCTGTCGGTGCTGTCATTGGATTGATGGCTGTGATTTTCGCCAATAATTATGCGGCAACTCGAATTGCCTATGCGATGGGTCGAGACGGGCTCTTGCCTAAAGTGTTTTCGAAAACAAACAAGAGCGATACACCTGTTGCAAGCATATGGATGATTGGCGGAATGACAGCTGTTATTTCAGGGTTTATTGATTTGAAGAATCTGTCTAACTTAGCGAATATCGGTGCTTTATTGACGTTTGCGATGGTGAGCTTATCTGTGCTTATTTTGAGAAAGACGCATCAGCAGCTTGAAAGGGGATTCCGGGTTCCTTTTGTACCGGTTTTGCCAATCATATCAATGGGCTGCTGCTTGTTCCTCATGCTCAACTTACCGGGACGGACATGGCTTTACTTTGGGGTTTGGCTGTTAATCGGTGTCGTCATGTACGCAGCGTATTCGAACAAACACAGTGAATTAGCGAAATCTTCATGAGAAAAAGGTGCAAATCAGTTGACGATTTGTGCCTTTTTTCTTACGATTTGGGATAAGCTATAAAAGAGAAGATGGACGGAACAAGAGGAGGATGAGGGATATGATCAGCGTTAGTCCTTATATTGTAGTAGAAGATGTGAAAGAATCTCTTCAATATTATCAAGGAATTTTTGGCGGAGATATTCATATTTTAAATGAACATCAAGACCGTGTGTTACATGCTGAATTGCACCTTGGAGAATCACTGCTCCACTTTTCAGATACGTTTGGTCGCACACCAAAATCGGAGAATCTCAGATTGATTATGCAGTTTGACAATGAAGAAGAACTAAAGGCCGTATATGAAGCGCTCGAAGCTGACGGGGATGTACTGGTGGAATTACAGGATACGTTCTTTGGTGCACTTCACGGACAAGTGCAGGACCGGAAAAATGGGTTGATCTGGGTTCTGAATTATATGAAATAGATAAAGGCCTTCACAGTGGTGAAGGTTTCAGATTGTTGACAAAGGGCTAAAATGAACTTTATTTTAGCCCTTTGTCTTCTTTTCAGCGTGATAGAAAGCCCTTGAAGTCTAGGAAGGACGAGTACCGGAGCGGAGCGAATTTGACATTCGTGAGCACCGGCACGCAGACCTGACACCGAATGCGAGGGTTTGTCTACACGCTGAGGCCTTCACAGTGGTGAAGGTTTTTTTGGGAGTGTTTTTATTTTCTGAAAAATGGAAAATATGCTATGTTGGAAGAATAATAAGACATGGGGAAGGGTGGCAACGGAATGGAACAAGTTGAGTTTCAATATATCCAAACAAATGGCATAAGGCTACATACAGCAATGGCTGGCCCTGAGGATGGCCCGCTGCTTGTCCTGCTGCATGGATTTCCTGAGTTTTGGTACGGCTGGAAAAATCAAATCATTCCCTTAGCAGAGGCAGGCTATCGTGTCGTTGTTCCTGATCAAAGGGGCTACCATCTAAGTGACAAGCCAGATGGAGTCGAATCATATGTATTGGATCAGCTGAGAGATGATATCGTGGGCTTGATTAAGACGCTGAGTCCAAATCAAAAGGCCATTGTCGGCGGACATGATTGGGGCGGAGCGGTTGCTTGGCATTTGGCTTCTACACGTTCTCAATATGTAAAGAAATTAATCATTGTCAACATGCCGCATCCTCGTGTGATGATGAAGGTTCTCCCTTTTTATCCGCCACAGTGGAAGAAGAGCTCCTATATCGCTTTCTTTCAGCTTCCAAATGTACCAGAGGCAGCACTTCAAGAAAACCAATTTCAAAGGCTGGATGAAGCGATTGGGCTGACTGCTAGACCACACTTGTTCACCAAGGAGGATGTCTCAAGCTACAAGCTCGCTTGGACGCAGCCAGGAGCCATTACGTCAATGCTGAATTGGTATCGGGCCATCAAAAAAGGCGGCTTTGAAAAGCCAATTTCAAAACGGATTCTCGTACCTGTTCGCATGATCTGGGGGATGGAGGACAAGTTTCTAAGCAGAAAGCTGGCGAAGGAATCGATTAAGATTTGTCCAAATGGACAGCTGATTTTTGTCGATGATGCCTCTCATTGGATCAATCATGAAAAACCAGAGGTCGTCAACAAACTCATACTCGAATTTTTGAAATAAAGGGAAAAGCTCTGATCAAAGGACCAGAGCTTTTTTTAATTACCCGATTTGATTCTTTTTCAAAGAAGCAGGTTCGTCGTCCCAGCATTCAATATGTTCATTGTTCGGAACGGCATTTTTATAGAAAACAGGATCTTTTCCTTCTTTTTTCTGTCTCGTATAATCCTTCAATGCTGCAAAGGCGACCTTAGACAGCATGGTAATGGCAATGAGGTTGACGATGACCATCAGTCCCATGAATAGGTCGGCGAGATTCCAAACAAAAGGAACACTTGCCACAGCACCGAATAAAATCATTCCAATAACGGCAATACGGTATCCGATTAGCCATGCCTTGCTTGATTTAAGGAACTCGATGTTCGTTTCACCATAGTAATAATTCCCGATTAACGTACTAAACGCAAACAAGAAGACCATAATGGCAAGTACACCAGAAGCCCAAGGGCCAATGTGCTCACTTAAAGATGCCTGAGTGAGTTCAATACCCGTTAGTTTTGTTGTTCTATATGCATTTGAGAAAAGGACGATAAAAGCAGTACTTGTACAAATAATGAGGGTATCAATTAAGACACCAAATGCCTGAATGAGTCCTTGCTTTACAGGGTGACTGGTCACGGCCGCAGCAGCAGCATTTGGTGCACTACCCATCCCAGCTTCGTTTGAGAAGAGACCTCGTTTAATCCCTTCCATAATGACGGCACCCATCGTACCACCTGCAAATTGTTCAATACCGAATGCGTGGGTAACTATTGTGTGAACGACGCCAGGAAGCTCTGTAATATTCGTGACCATGACAAAGAGAGCAATCCCGATATAAGCTACAGCTAGGAAAACAACAATGTATTCTGCCATCTTTGCGATCGTTTTGACACCACCGAAAATGATGATGCTAAATCCAATAGCCATAATCACTCCAACAATTAAGCGGTTTGTGCCAAATGAATTTTCAAAAGCGATGGTGATGGTATTCGACTGTACAGCATTAAAGACAATACCGAAAGAAATAGTAATCAATACAGCAAATAAAATCCCCATCCATCGTTTCTTTAAGCCTTTTTCAATGTAGTAGGCCGGACCCCCACGAAAGCCTGACACATCCTTTGTTTTATAGACTTGGGCAAGTGTACTTTCAACAAAACTAGAGGCGGAACCAATAATCGCCAGAATCCACATCCAAAAAATAGCACCAGGCCCACCCATGGCAATAGCGATAGCAATCCCGGTAATGTTTCCTGTTCCAACTCGAGCTGCCATACTAATAGCGAACGCTTGAAACGGTGACACACCAGATTTTTGTTTATTTGTCCCTTCTTTAAGAACGATCACCATTTCCTTGAGCATACGAACCTGAAGGAAACGAGATCTAAATGTAAAATAAAGACCAACAAGAACTAATAGTGCAACAATAATATATGACCATAGAAAACCATTTGTTGTTGTTAATAAACCATTGATAAAGTCATTCATAACATCACCTCTTCTAATTCCATCCTATTTCTTTAAAAAATACTGAGATCCCACTCTTTGGCGAGTTTTTTCAGCATCATGACACCGGTAATACTATTTCCGCAATCATCAATGGCGGGACCGTAAATGCCGATTCCACAGCCTGTCTGAAACGGGAATTCTCTTCTTGCGCTTGGCGGAACGCAAGCCATAATTCCTCCAGACACACCACTTTTGGCTGGAACGCCTACGAAAGCAGCAAAATTACCAGACGCATTATACATGCCGCATGTCAGCATCAATGCTTTTGTTAGTCTTGCGATATCTTTTGGGATGACTTGAACTTGTTTAAAGGGATGGTAGCCATCACTTGATATAATCAGTCCAATCAAGGCGATGTCCTCTGTTGTGACTTCGATGGAACATTGCTTTAAATACACTTCTAATGTGTCCTCGACATCTGATTCTAAGTAATTGGTTTCTTTCAAATAATAAGCAAGTGCCCGGTTTCGATGGGCAGTTGCCCATTCTGATTGATAAACCTCTTCATTAACAGCAGGACGCTTACCTATTAAGTTTTCGATTAAATCGAAAATATATGCTAGCTTTTCTGTAGAAGTCTTTCCGGGAAGGATGGAGGAAACGGTAATAGCTCCAGCATTAATCATTGGATTAAAGGGCTTCCCTGGTTTATGCATCTCAAGGCGGTAGATGGAATTAAATGCATCACCAGTTGGCTCTACATCTACCCGATCCAAGACGTAAGGTACGCCCCTTCCTAAACAGGCAGCTATAAAGCTGATGACTTTTGAGATGCTTTGTAGGGTAAAGGGAACGTCCCAATCACCATATTGTACAGATGATCCATCTGGGCCTATCACACTGATACCAAGTTGAGAGGAATTCACTTTTCCGAGTGCTGGAATGTAGCCAGCATTCTGACCGTTTTTGTAATAAGGCCGTATTTCTTCTGCCCATTGATCAACAGAAGACTGGCATGCATGTTGTGTATTATTAGAAATTGCTGTTTTCATACGATTCCTCCAATCAAAATTCAAAAAGTACCCTATTGAATTGGCGGATGACAAAAAATGCGATCAAATAGGCACGAAAACATGTTACACATCTTCAAAGAACTTGTCATGCGCTGCTTGTACCACTCCTTTACACCTAAATATATGTTCAAATGAAGGCTTTGGCGGCGAAAAAACAAAAAGGGTTTTTAGTGAAAATTCAGAAAACGCTTACATATAGTTTCACTAAAATTGTTCATTCAATTTATCTTGGAAACTACACAATCTGACGTAAATCTACAGAAAAACTTACAAATAAAAATCAGTCTGTCGACAATTGTCTAAACAATTCCCATTATTGTAGACAATCCCCAAAATGCAGAATAGCTGAAAGGTCACCTTGCTGCCTCGGAGAATAGTCATAAAAAAGGATTTTGGAGATGAAAGGCGTAGTGAAAATTATTTTTTTGCACATTGTGAAGAAAAGAGTCTCCTTGTATACTGTGGCTATGCAAACAGGGGAAGGGATGTCAGTCATTTGAGTTTAAACCAGCTTGTCAAAAAAGACGCATTCATTTTAATTTTTATGGTGGTCATTGTGCCGCTTGCAGGAGAGCTGAAGTTTTATCCTGTGAACGAGACATTTCGCATCAGTTTTGGAGCACCTGCGTTTTTCTTTTGTTTATTACTCTTAAGAAAATCTAGACCACTGCTGCCGGGATTTTTAACAGGCGCAGCCATTGTACTTTTTCGAGTAGGCTTAGATCTGATTCAGCAGAATGCTGATATGGCTGCGTCGTTTTATCAGCAATTCCCAAGTTTCTTTTTCTATTTTACTTATGCTTTTCTGTTTTTTGCCGTCCGTACGGGACGTTTTAAGCAGCGCTCTATTTTCATTGGGATCATCGGTCTCATGATCGAATTACTGGCTGATTTTGTCGAGCTGTTTGTACAATTTCTAGTGTTCGATACAACGATGACCCTATCAAAGCTGAGTGATATGTTCCTCATTGCGTTTGCTCACAGCTTTGTGGTGATCAGCTTTTTTAATATGATGAGGCTGTACGAGGCACAATCAAGAGAGAAACAAATCATGAAACAAAATGAGCATATGATGATGGTCATTTCGAATTTATATGAGGAAACGGTTCACTTAAAGAAAACGTTAAACCATACAGAGCACATTACGCAAGAATCATATCGGCTTTACCGTCTACTGCATGACCACGAAGCAGGGAAGAAAGTGAGTCAGGGGCTGTTAAAGCTCGCAGGAGAAATCCATGAGGTGAAAAAGGACAATCAGCGTATTTATGCTGGGCTTTCAAAGCTGATTTCAAAGGAAAATATGCAAGACTATATGAGAGCCGAAGAGCTTGTTCACATTGTGATCCGCATCCAAGAGAAATACGCCCTATCTCTAGGGAAAAACATCTCCTTTACCTCTGATATACGTGGCATTCATTTGCATGATTATCATGTTTTCATTTTCTTATCGTTGATTAATAATTTAATGGCAAATGCAGTTGAAGCAATAGAAGATAACGGAACGATCTCACTCGTATTAAAAGGCGGTCATGATAAAATAGAGATTCGGATTGAAGATGATGGCCCGGGTATTCCTGAAAAATTGAGAGAGGTTGTATTTGATCCAGGCTACACTTCGAAATTTGATGCATTTGGTACACCGTCAACTGGGATTGGCTTATCCTATGTGAGAGAGCTGGTTCAAGAGCTTGGCGGTCAAATCCAGATCGAACAAAAAGAAACAAAAGGTACAGCATTTCAGCTTGTCCTTCCTATACAAAATTTAATACAGAAAGGGTGAGTGTATGCGATTTTTCATTGCAGATGATGATCGTGCAATACGCTCGATTTTAGGTCAAATCATTGAGGATGAGGATTTGGGAGAGGTCGTAGATGAAGCCGATGACGGAGTTGGATTAGAAGCTCATTCATTAAATCTCAAAAAAGTAGACATCCTTCTGATTGATCTTTTAATGCCTGCTAGAGATGGCATTCAAACCATTCGTCATATACACCCTGAATTCAAAGGCAAGGTCATCATGATTTCTCAAGTAGAGGCGAAAGAGATGATGGCAGAAGCCTATGAACTGGGGATTGAATATTATATTCATAAACCTGTCAATCGAATTGAGATCGTCAGTGTCATTCGAAAAGTCATGGAGCGCATCAAGCTGGAAAAATCGATTTACGATATTCAAGCTTCCCTTCGCCATGTGCTGCCATTAGAGCCCGTGATTTCTCGTGATGGGGGCTCTGGGGCGAAGCGAAGAACGATGAAAGAGGCAGGAGAATTTCTCCTATCTGAATTAGGAATTGTCGGAGAGAGCGGCTCTAAGGATCTAATAGAGATACTGATCTTCTTACATGAAACACAGACAGCCAATTCCCATGAGGTCAATTTTCCTCCACTAAAGCAGCTGTTTATCAAAACGGCTGAGAGAAAGCTGGACCATGGTGCGACTGATGTGGAAGTGATGCGGGAAGTGAAAGCGGCAGAGCAGCGAATTAGACGAGCCATTCATCATTCCTTGAATCATTTCGCTTCACTAGGATTAACAGATTTTTCGAATCCTAAGTTTGAGCACTATGCGTCGAAGTTTTTTGATTTTACCGATGTCAGCCAAAGAATGAAAGAAATGCAGAAGACATCTTCGCCCGCAGGATCGACGGGCAGAGTCAATACGAAGAAGTTCGTTCAAATCTTTTATTTCGAAGCAAAACAGCTATTCGAAGGAATGAGTTAAGAAAAATCTGTTGGAATGATTGGAGAAAATAAACAGTGGAAGGGAGCCCTTTTCTATGATCAGACGTGCTCGTCAGGTGTCTTCATTATTTATCTGATCATTCTGATTTTTCTTTTTTCTTGAAAATAAAACCCTCCTGTGCAATCGTTTGTTAAAATAGTGAGGTTAGACTAGAATGTCGGAGGTTTTATTTTGGGGAAAATTAAACGAAATGCGCTCTGCCCTTGCGGAAGCGGAAAAAAATATAAACATTGCTGTGGCCAAAAGTCAGGCGGAGAACAAACGTCTGAGCTGGTATTTAAGGAAGCTGTACAAGTTCAAAAGGATTTAATGAATTATGCTTTCTCTAAACATCAGAGAGCGATCAATCAATTCATTAATGAGTTTTCATTTCTTGCGGATATGGATAAAGAAACGCAACAAATCTCAGTCTTTCATTTGAGTGTATGGGGCATCTTCTTCCGCCCATTAACTGATAAGAAAGAAACCATCTTCCATGAATTCCTAACAAAGAAAGCAGAGGATATTACCCGTCCGAAAACAAAACAAGTGGTTCAATCTTGGACAGACATGGAACCATCATTGCTTTTATTAAATGAAAAAACGGACGAGTCTCTTTACTTTGAGAATATGGTGACAGCGGAGAAGGTTGAAGTTGATGTAAAACCGGATCAAACAGTGCTGCCAGAGAAGGGCAGTCTCGTGCTTGGTTTCCCTGTTCAGTTTGAAGACAAAGCAGAGTTTTTCATTCAATATACAATGTTTGCGAAAGAGTTTACAGATACCCTTCTTCTTCAGGTTCGCCAGCTCGTTGAAGCACACGAAGCAAATGGAGGAGCGCTCAGCACATTTATGAGAGAATCATTCCCTGAAGTGCTGAAGTGTATGTTTGCGAAGCAAGAAGTAGAAGAATCGGAAACACCTGCTCAAACAGAAGGCGGTACAGGACTATCAGCAGATCGTATGGACTGGGCAAGTGACGTTCAGCTGGAAACAGCCAAGCTGATTGAAGACGGGATGAAGGAGCACGGTGATCAAAGCCTGACAGATGGCGCTTTAACGGTTTGGAAAGCCTACTGTGATCAGAAATCACCTGTGATCCGTAAAGCAGCGTCATTTGCTGCGGGAATCGAATATTATATTCATTCGCTTGCAAGTGATGCCCCGCTTTCTCAAGCACAAGTTGCTAAAAAGTATGGCATTAGTGCGTCTACTGTATCGAGCCGTTTTAAAGATATCGAAAAAGCGGTCAAAGAAGAGCAAGAGGCGACTGTATAACGTAATGAATAAAGACGCGGCACCTCAAGGGGCCAGCGTCTTTTTTATTTCTTATTATCTAGTTTTAATAAAGCCGCTCATGTACTGCGTTGTATTATAATCGTTAAGGTCGATTTTCCACTGACCATCCCCATTACGTTTCATTTTCACTTCATATTCAGCTGGGCTGGAGACTGGAGGGAGCTTCTCGAACTCAGATGCGTACATGTTTAAGCTCTTCTTATACAATTCCTCTTTAGAACGAATCTTACCGTTGTAAAACTCATCTCTTTGCTTGTCGAGCTTGTCTTTTAAGTTAGAAGCATCAATGCCTGTTACTTGTGCGACAACCTTAGCCTCGTCATCTGAGATGGTTTTCACACTTGTTTCAACTTTGGCTTTATCCTTCATTGTGTTTTGAATGCGTTTGTACATGGAAAGAATATCACGGTCACTGACTTCATTTCCGTACATCCCTGCACTTCTTTTGAAGTCTTTCACAAACATTTCATGATATTTATTGATGACATCTGATTGATTGTCACCCGTTAATTCGGAGAATTGATCGTTCTTTTTGTCAAAGACAATAATGTCGGTATAAGCTGATAGCGCTTTTGCAGGGTTATCCAGTTTTTTCGCTGTATCGAGTATCTTTTTGCCATCAAGTTCAATTTCGATAGAATCACTGTTTTTCTTGATGCTGTCTTGGTAGACGAACTGATATTTTTTGCCTTTGTCCACTAGGAAATAAAGAGCACCTGATAGTGACTTGCCTTTGTTCAATGTACCAAGGTCAAGGCGGTCTTTACTGCCGTAGAATTTCAAATCAGATACTTTGGCATCGTCCTGATAAAGGGAGAAGTCAGAGTTATATAATGAAAGGGCTTTGTCACCTTTGTTTGTGATCGTCAGGTTGACTTTTAACACCATTTCATTGTCTCGTAGGGTAGTTGTTGAGTCTTCTGGTAACGTATATTCGTAGCTATTGACTTTTACCTCTGCTGTTTTCGTTGATTTTTGATCAGCATTGGTTGATTTTGCTGAGCTCTGGCAGGCTGCAGAGATGATCATCACGAATGAAATCATGAGGAGTGCACTTATTTTTTTAAGATTCACAGTTGATGCTCCTTTGCTTTTCTTTCGTCACTTCATTCCCGCTATCTGACTAAGAAAAAAGAAACAGATAGAATGGTATATTCGGGCGTTAAAGGGGAAAATCTCCTAATGACGATTTGCACTATTCATTCTATCGAAGTTCATTCAGGATGAGGAATAGGCTTTAGTCCCTATCTTTGATAGATTTTTACACAAATACCTATAAAAAAAGATTTTTATAAGCGGAATATACTGGTTATAAAGAATTAATTTTTCGATTTGACATAGGTTTTAGATGTTTTTTATATGAAAATCTTGAAATGAAGGTGTTGAATACTTCGGGAGCATCTAACTTGGAAGTCAATCTATATGAATCTACCATACGCACCTTCTATTTCGCAGCGTCCTCCTTTTCAGAGAGCAGGATACTTGAATTTTGAAAATGATTCATGGGAAAATAAGGATGATTAAGCAGATAAGGGAGATGAGCTTTTGAAAAAGGTAACGCTTGGACGAACTGATTTACAGGTGAATCCGATAGGGCTTGGTACGAATGCGGTAGGTGGGCATAATTTATTCCCGAATTTGAGTGAAGAAGCTGGACGGGAGCTTGTGGAAACGGCTCTTGATCAAGGTGTCAATTTCTTAGATTCTGCTTTTATTTATGGGCTGGGCCGTTCAGAAGAATTGATCGGTGAGATCATTGCCAAACGAGGTGGCAGAGAGGAGCTTGTCCTTGCGACAAAAGGAGCTCATAAAGAAGTAAACGGGCAAATTGAACTTGATAATAGCCGCGATTTCTTAAGAGAACAGGTCGAAAATAGCCTGAAGCGACTGCAAACAGATTATATTGATTTGTACTATATGCATTTCCCTGACGGCCGCACGCCGTTGGATGAAGTAGCAGGCACATTAAAGGAATTGAAGGATGAAGGGAAAATCAGGGCAATTGGTGCATCAAATCTTGATTTTGAACAGCTTCAAGTCTTTAACCGAGATGGCTACTTAGACGTACTTCAATCGGAGTATTCTCTGCTGAAACGTCAGGCGGAGCAGGATCTTCTCCCATACTGTGTCGAACATGGCATTTCCTTTATTCCTTATTTTCCGTTGGCATCAGGCTTGTTGACTGGAAAATTTACAAAGGATGCGACATTTGATGACATTCGAGCAAAGGACCCGCTTTTCCAAGGCGATGCGTTCCTTCAAAATCTCGAAAAAGTAGACAAGCTGAAGGTCATTGCACAATCAAAGAACGCAGAAACGGCACACGTAGCACTGGCCTGGCTTTTAGCGCAGGACGGCATTGATGCCATTATTCCTGGTGCAAAACGAGCAGAGCAAGTCGTGCAAAACCTAAAAACAAACGATGTTCAATTAACAAAAGAGGAAATCAACCAAATCGACCAGATCTTCTCTTAATATAAAAAAATAAGGTGCGCAGCTGCACCTTCAGGCTGTCGAGAAAATCTCGACAGCTTTATTTTTCCCTTAAAATTTACATCTCCTCATTTTATAATAGAGAAAAGCCGACTAAAGGAAGGTGTTTTTCTCATGTTCC
>NZ_JBSPZB010000011.1:0-116216 GCF_053851875.1 Bacillus sp. A015 | reverse complement strand
AGCGAAGCTAGGCTAGGTGTGTGGGAGGCCTTTTTCATTAAATCTCATCCATCATACTTACGTTGAAAATAAAAAAGATTGTAGAAAAACATGAGTTTCTCTACAATCTGACACCATAAGAGGTGCCTTCTTTGATCCAGATATGAAATTAAGCTTTTGTTCCACCCATGTGTTGTTGAGCGTAAGATACAAGACGTTTTGTGATTTCTCCACCAACTGAACCGTTTGCACGAGCTGTCGTTTCTGCTCCAAGGTTTACACCAAATTCAGAAGCGATTTCGTATTTCATTTGATCGATTGCTTGCTCTGCTCCTGGAACTAGTAATTGATTTGAACTATTAGAATTTGCCATGATGTGAATCCCCTTTATATATATGATTTGGTTGGGTTTGCTGGAATCGCACCAGCGAAATGATCAAGTCATTTGCCACTTGGCGAAACCCAATGCAGTAACTGCTTTGTACTATGTATTATGGTTATTTGTGAAGAAAACATACGAAAAAAGGACATGGTAAATGTTGTGTCGACATACAAAAAAACATCACCCAAATAATGAGTGATGGTGCTCTCTTTATTCAGCTGAGCGAATGCGCAGCTCAGTATCAATATCGAAGAAGTGCGCTTTATTCATATCAATGGCAAGCGGTATAGATTGACCTGCCTGAATATCCGTACGAGAATCAACACGTGCAATAAACGATTGACCATCGAGAGAAGAATAAAGCATTGTTTCTGCTCCCATTAATTCAGCCACTTCTACGTTTGCATCAATTTTTGTTTCTTCAGATGCCTCTATAAACACAGGCTCATCATGGAAGTCTTCTGGCCTGATGCCAAGAATGACATCCTTTCCGATATAACCTTGACTACGTAATACCTTCATCTTTCCTTCGGGTACACGAATGTGCGTTTTTCCAACTGCGATGGCGCCGTCAGAAAGTTTTCCTGTAAAAAAGTTCATCGCAGGAGAGCCAATGAATCCGCCTACAAACACATTCTCTGGGTTCTCATACACATCCTTCGGCGCGCCCACCTGCTGGATAAAGCCATCTTTCATCACAACAAGGCGAGTAGCCATTGTCATGGCTTCAGTCTGATCATGTGTGACATAGATAAATGTCGTTTGCAGGCGCTGGTGAAGTTTAGAAATTTCAGCACGCATCTGAACACGGAGTTTTGCATCTAAATTTGAGAGCGGCTCATCTAAAAGAAAGACTTTTGCATCGCGCACAATCGCTCGGCCAAGTGCAACACGCTGTCTTTGACCGCCAGACAGTGCTTTTGGTTTTCTGTCTAAATATTGTTCAAGCCCTAATATTTTAGCCGCATTTCGAACCCGCTCATCAATTTCAGATTTAGGAAACTTCCGCAGCTTTAATCCAAAAGCCATATTATCGTACACATTCATGTGAGGATATAATGCATAGTTTTGGAAAACCATTGCGATATCCCGGTCTTTTGGTGCTACGTCATTCATCCGTTTACCGTCTAGCAGAAAGTCCCCTTGTGAAATTTCTTCAAGACCTGCAATCATGCGAAGGGTTGTTGATTTTCCACAGCCCGATGGACCAACAAACACAATAAATTCTTTATCCTGTATATGTAGATTAAAGTTGTCTACTGCTGTTACCTTGTTATCGTACACTTTATAAATTTGATTGAGCATCATTTCAGCCATAGATGATAGCCTCCCAGTCCCTTTTTGAAAGCGCTTTACTTATAAGTAAAGTGTATAAAATGGGCAAGAGTCTGTAAATGGACAACGTGCACAACATCTTATTTTCATTTTTGGGCAGGATGCTCACGTCCTCCGTTATTTATGAAAGATCGAGAAGACTCATCATAAGGTAAGCAGCCGATGCTTCTGAAAAATGTCGTATATCTAGACCTGTGCGCTCAATAAATTTATCGATCCGATATTGAAGGCTGTTTCGGTGAACATATAAAGCTTTTGCTGCCTGCGATGCATTTAAATTACATTCCATATAGGTCATAAGGGTGCGATAAACATCCCGATCAAAGACCGTTTCTTTAAACACATCAGAAATAGCGTCAGAAACCACAGAGGCATCATAACGAATGAGAGATGGCAGACATTGATAAAATGTAGCAACCCCTGACCTAAGCTTGCCTCGCTGCATATGCCACAAAAAGAGCTGATGTTCATTTAACAATCTCATCTGTAAATGGTCATTTGGCAAGTGCAGCTGTCCTTGTAAAAAGACAGAGTCTGTTAAAAAATCACTTGTGATGGCCTGAGACAAATCATTTAACTGATCTAATTGACCATTTTCTGACGTGGCGTTTGTTTGAATCAGCATAGCTGTGTCAGCGTCTGTCCATATGATTTGAGTGCATTCGAGGCTGCTATTCACAGCCTCTTTTATTTGCTGTCTTTGTTCTGCTTGATGGTCCATTTTAAAATAATGAACACGGACGGGATGGTGGACGATTAATGGTTTGTTTTCAAAAAGATAGCTGTACCATTTCTGTTCATCCTCAGTCTGCTGCGTATGAGATAGATCAATTGGTGTAAGGAAAGAATTGAGAAGAAGTGTTTCTCTTGCTGTAAGCGCCGTTTTGTCTACTCCAAATAGTTCGCCTTCGTCCGTTTGATACCAAAGAAACTGTTTGTCATTTGTTGGTGAACTGATGATATGGTGTCCGTAAACAAGCTTTAACTTTTCTAACATGGCGAGGCTCCTTAAATAGTTTAATCATAGACATGGAATAGCATTAATTCGTGGATTTCTTCTTTTAGGGTTGGTTCGACTTCATGAGGCGGAAGCTGGGAGCCCCATTCAATATCACCCGTTTTGTGGTAGATGCCTTCATAGTGCGCACCATTGTGAAAGAAGGATATTTTCCAGCCTGGCAATTGCGCTTTCTTAAAGAGAGGTTTCCATTGAAAATGAGAAATCATATCATCATTGCCTCCTTGCTTTTATTGATGAAACAATAAATAAACACGACAATACGGAAACAACCTTGAACTTGATTTTATTGTATCTCATCTGATGAAAAGAGCATAGGAAAAGCATAGATTTCAGAACCGACACGCGAGACGAAAAACAATCAATAGACGTTCGCGTGGTCTGTAGTTGTGAGTGCTGTTTGTGAAAGGTAAGACGCGTAATCCACAATTCTTTTCCCGATCAGCCATTCTGATTTTTTCAAGGACGCATGCTGGAAAATCTCACGGCCTGGGCGAGAATTGGCTTCAAACATCCAGATTGCGCCTGTGTGATCAATGCCTAAGTCAAAACCAATTTCACCAATATGGCCGGGCATATTTTCGTCTATCACCTGACTAAGCGTGATGGCAGTATGAGAAAGCTGTTGCAAAATCTGCAAACGCTTCTTCTCTTCAGGAAAGACATCATAGAGTGTTTTGACCGATCCTCCGTGTAACTGATGGGTCGTGACTGTGTGATTTCCTGAAACTTTTGCCGCTGCTGCCGTGACTGTCCAATGACCATACTTATTTTTATTCGTATGAACTCTGAAATCCAGCGGTTGATTGTCTATATGCAGAAGTTCAATGCCTTGTTGGGCAATAATTTCATGAATGACGCAATCTTTTCGCAGCTGTTTGACGAAATGGTCTACTGAATCATATGAAATGGACTTCCCTTTATTCGAACGTACAGTGATTTCGTTTTCCGCATTCTTTAACTGATAAATACCGTCTCCATGACTTCCGTTTGTCGGTTTTAAGTAAATGACATGATGCAGATGGAGGAGTGTTTCTATTTTACTTAGAGCGTCCACAGGCTCTAATTGTATGGAATGTGGCAGAAAGGACAATGTTCGTTCATCTGTTAAAAGTTGCTCATGTACATGCCATTTATTAAAAAAATAAGGGTTGAACCAAGGGATCTCGTAGTCTTGAGTGAGTTTCCGCTTTGTTTCTTGAATGAAAGCCGACTGAGTAGCCTTTCTACTAGGAAGCCGGTCGTAAACAACTGACGGCAGAGGGAGTTGTTTTTTAACCCATCTTTCCTCTTGATAGAGCATTCCTTCTACTATTCCTTTTTCCCAATCAATAGAATGAGTACCAAAAAGATATGCAAAACCAGCATGTTGTTTGCAGGATTGCAGCAGCTTGATAAAAAAATCTGATCTTGCTCCTAATGGCTGCGTACTTTGCTCAAAACCTGCGGTGAAAATGCCAATCAGTGGCCCTATAAAGAGTGTATGGTCAGCGATGATGACATCAGCTTTTGATTGGTAAGGAATCAGTAAATCGATGTATAGATCTTTCGATAATAAAATTTTATGTGTTTGTTGATGGTAGGAAATGGTGAAGTCGTCTACTAAACGAGACCCCAAAGCAAGAGAATAGATTGCATTCTGCTGTTTAAAATGGATGGGAAGATGAATTGTTTTTTCACTTGTGAGATGAGGGACGATGATGCAGCGATTTCTGTTCATAAGAAGCCTCCTTCGGTTGAGACATCATAAATTGTGCATGTTGAAGAATGAATCGGATCAATTGATTTTCCTTTTCAGGGTAAGCCTTTAAAAGAGCCGATCGCCCTGGCTTTGATCTTATATTTGATATGAAAAGTCTGCCTTCATTTGTATGAAGTAAATCTACAGCGAACTCAAAGCATGGAAAGTAGGTTTTATCTACATATGCTGGGAGAGATGACTGAATGGATACAATATCATCTAATAGGAGCTCTTTGATGTGTGGCTGCAATGAATGTAAGTAGTGGTCAAAGCCTACCACATGATTTGAATTTTGTGCATTGCTTAAAAGGCTATTTTCCACAGGTGATTTTGTGTGAATCCCCATGCTATTCCATTGATTTTGTGAATCTTTCATAAGAAAAACTCTAATTTCATTGAATAAAAAATCTTTTTGATCATTCGTGTTAAAAAATTGAAGAAAATATCGGCCTACAAACTTTTTGCACCAGCGTTCAACTTCTGATGGACGAGAAAATGTGATGACCTGCTTGGAACTTAGCTGAACAGTGAATGTTGTTTTGTCTTTTAAGGAAATGAAGTAAGTAGATGCTGCTTGCTGTTGAGAGAGCGGCTGCATTTTACAATATCCGCCCCTCCTTACCATATTGAGCAGGTCCGAGGGCTCTTTCAATAATGAGCATACAGGTAAATATGGCTGTAAAGAAGGAAGGAGACGGAGCTGCTCGAATAGCACCATTTTATTTGGGATTCCAGTATTCAAAAAAGTTGTTTTTGGATACTTTTTTAGCCATTCCATGATTGGTTTTGCTTTTTTCGATTGTGCGTCATGCTGGTAAAGACATCGATCGTAAATCAAGTCTGGAATTTGAAATTCTGCTGCTGCAAACCCTTTGTCATTCGTATATTTTTGACCTTGTATCAAATTCGAAGCAGGCTTTAAATCAAGAGGTGTAAAACGAACAACCTCTAAATCAAAAGAAGAGGCAGCTTTGGCGAGCTGACGTGTGAATGCCTCTTCATGCTGCGGAGAAAGGGCCACAATACCTAACGTTGATGTCATTAAAAAACACCTTCTTTTCAATTTCATTTTTTACCATCAGAAAAACACTTTTTCATGATTTTACAGAAACCTTGCGCTCCTTTATCATTACGACAGATTGCTTTATCATATGTCTCGCTGCATGCTTCATTTGCTTGGAATCTTGACAACAACTATAATACGTATAGATCAAAACAATAAACATCGGGTGTTGTTTGAAAGGTAGATGACGACTTTGAATATATTCACAACGTTTATCTTTATGATTGTTATAGGAGCAGTCATAGGAGCAGCGACAAACCATCTTGCAATTAAAATGCTTTTTCGTCCTTATCAGCCATATTACTTATTTGGAAAACAGCTCCCATTCACACCAGGGCTCATTCCTAAAAGAAGAGATGAAGTAGCCAAGCAGGTTGGTGTCATGGTTATGGAGCATTTGCTCACGCCAGAAGGTATTCAAAAACGAATTGAATCATCGGAGGCAAAGCAAGAGATCATGCATACAGTCCATCAATATATTGACAGGGGCGCTGATATGGAGATAACAGTGCTCTCCTTGTTAGAAAGATTTGGCGTTCCGCAGGCTGACGTAAAAGCAGATGAATGGCTCCATCAGTGGTCTGATCAGAAGCTCGGTTCACTGCTTGAAAAATATGATCAGCAAATTTTATTTGAATGGCTCCCTTCGGAAGTGGAAAATAAAATCTCTTCAAAAATTCCAGATGCAGCAGATTATATTTTAAAGAGGGGCATTCATTACTTTGAAAGTGAAGAAGGAAAAGCAAGACTTGGCAATATGATTGATGATTTCTTAAAGGAACGAGGAATGCTTGGCAGTATGGTCCAAATGTTTCTTGGGAATTCAAGCTTAATTGACCGTGTACATCCTGAAATTATCAAGTTTTTAAAAAATGCAGAAACAAAAAGGTTTTTATCAGATTTGCTTGTTCAAGAATGGGACAAGGTAAAGCAGTTTTCTCTTCATGAGCTTGATGAAAAATGGAATGTGAAGGAGCTTGTATTTAGTGTGAAAAGACAATTGCTATCCCATTTCTCAACAAAGCTGATGTTAGACAGACCAGTTGGAGCTTATGTCAGTGCTGTAGCGGATGATCTCAAAACACAATTTGCGCCAGTGCTGATTGATAAGGGGATTAAAGCGGCATCGAATGCTTTAGAGGGTCTGCTCGCCAAGCTTCAATTTGAAGAAATCATTCGTGAGCAAATTGAACTTTTCCCACTTGAAAAAATGGAAGAGCTTGTGATCAGCATCTCCAGTAAAGAGCTCAAGATGATTACCTTTCTAGGTGGTCTTTTAGGCGGAATGATTGGCGCTATCCAAGCTATTTTTGTCACGCTATTCTAAGACAAGCTAAAGAAATTTTGATGAATTCATTGTATATATGTGAAACGAAAGCCATAGTTTGTTATAGTGGAGTGGTGTCCGCCGATCATATCGGTGATAACGGATAGAAAGGAGACATAACATGTCTGTAAATGTTTATGATGTTGCATATGACCTTGAAAAAGCACTGCGTCATAGCGAAGAATATTCAACTTTAAAAAATCTTTATGATGAGGTAAACGCGGATGAGTCCTCTAAAAGAATGTTCGAGAACTTCCGTGACATTCAAGTAAACCTTCAACAAAAACAAATGACTGGTCAAGAGATCACCCAAGAAGAAGTGGAGCAAGCTCAAAAAACAGTTGCACTTGTTCAGCAGCACGATAAAATCTCTCAGTTAATGGAAGCAGAACAACGTGTGAGTGTTCTTATCGGTGAATTAAATAAAGTTATCATGAAGCCTCTTGAAGAGCTTTATGGCAATCCAGAAGAAAATTAATGGAAAGGGCGATGAAATTCGCCCTTTTTTTATTTAACATGTCCCCCTGCTCAACTTTTTAAAAAAAGGTTGTCGAAGCTCATAAATTCTGCGATAATACTTATATTGAAAGTGCTTTCAAATGGGCGCTCTCAAGGGACAATTGGGTGCGTTTCACTTGGGATTTGCGGCGATCAGCCAAATGAGAGAGAAGCGCTTCTGGGAGAAACGCAAAGCATAAGGGGATCTGATATAAGCAATGCTTTGGTGTGTGAAAGATAAGGGGATCATGGGGAGCTTCATCACCTCATTGTGACGCATCCAAACCATACATAAAAAAAAGCCTAGGGGTAGGCTTTTTTTATTTACCGTTGATTCATCAAGCAGGGGTTGTTTCAACTGCATGTTCTAAAGCACCAAGCTAGGGCATATCCTCATCTTAAGTACAGTCATCAAGAAGGGGGATGCCTCAGTGTCAAAAAAACTACTAGCACTCAATATAGATGGAACGTTACTTCGTTCCAATGGAAAAATTCATTCCGCTACAAAAGAAGCTGTGGAATATGTAAAGAAAAAAGGGGTTTATGTGACGATTGTCACCAATCGGCATTTTCGGGCAGCACAAAAAATCGCCAAGGCGTTGAAGATTCCAAATTCAACTCTTGTGACGCATAGTGGTGCTTTTATCGCTGATAAACTCGATGAGCCGCTGCATGTGAAGAAATTAACGGAAGAAAAAACATTTAATCTTGTGCAAATTCTTGAAAGCTTTGATTGTAATGTCCGCTTGCTGCATGAAAAATTCTCTATCGGCAACCGGAAAAAAACACAGTCTCAACTGATGGGAAAGACGTTGATCCATCCGTCTGATCCGATTTTTTATCCCGTTCAATTTGTAGAATCGTTAAGTGATATGCTGATGGATGAACCGGTCAGCACACCAGTGATTGAAGTATATTCGACCGCAGAGCTTCAGCCTGAGATTTACAAGACCATTCAACAAGCATTCCCATCTGTCGATCTCATTAGGATCAGTGATGAGAAAGTGAATATCGTATGCAAAGGGGTTTCAAAAGAAGCAGGACTTTCTCTTTTAAGCTCAGCGCTAGGTTTTACTTTAGAAGATACGGTCGTCATCGGCCACGGGCCAGATGACATTCCAATGCTTGAGTTAGCTGGCTTAGGTGTCGCTATGGGAAATGCACCTCATTCGGTTAAGCGTAAAGCCGATTGGGTGACACGGTCTCACGATGAACAGGGCGTCGCTTATATGATCAAAGAATACTTTAGAATGCAGCAAAGGGAAGGCTTTTTACATCAATTCGATATTAAACGATAATACGGTGAAGACCCTGTCCATCAAGAAATGACAGGGTCTTCATCTATTCCCTTCATTGCTTTTCCTAGATGAATTTTGTAAAATGAAACAAGTTTGAAGATAAAGGTGATACGATGCGAATGTTAATTAAAGGGCTGTCAGATGAACGATTTCATCGCCCGCTTGTCAATATAGCAAACTTATTTGAAGAAGATAGTGAAGTGCTGTTTGATCCAGACGAACTGGATGATGGTTTAGTGATAGCGTTTAGCTGGAAAGAAGAACGAGGAATGATTGAAGCATCTGGCCACATCGCTGGATCAGAAATAAACAGTCGTTTTACAAGAGATGTGCCAGAGGGCTTAAACGATAAGGAGCGCTGGAAGCAAATCAAAAACACAGTGCTGTCTGTTTATTTACACCTGCTTCAGGAGCATACAGGAATGACGCAAAAATGGGGGATTCTCACCGGGATACGCCCTACGAAATTACTTCACAAGATGCTAAGAGAAGGCATGACAAAGGAAGAAGCACATGCGGCGTTAAAGCGTGATTACTTGATTCATGATGAAAAAATTGATTTGATGCAGGAGATTGTCGACCGTCAGCTTCAAGCGATTCCAGATTTGTATGACCTTCAGCAGGAAGTGAGTATTTATATTGGCATTCCTTTTTGCCCAACAAAATGTGCTTATTGCACGTTCCCTGCTTATGCCATTAAAGGACAAGCTGGAAGAGTGGGAACGTTTCTGTTCGGTCTGCATTATGAGATGCAAAAAATGGGCGCATGGTTAAAAGAACACGGGATCAAAGTGACGACCGTTTATTTTGGCGGAGGCACGCCAACGAGTATCACAGCGGAAGAAATGGATTTGTTGTATGAAGAAATGTATCGCTCGTTCCCTGATGTGAAACATATACGGGAAATCACTGTCGAAGCAGGACGTCCTGATACGATTTCGCCTGATAAGCTAGAGGTGCTAAACCGCTACAATATTGACCGGATTAGCATCAACCCGCAATCATATGAGAATGAAACACTGAAAGCCATTGGCCGGCACCATAGTGTGGAAGAAACGATTGAAAAGTATCATTTATCAAGACAGTACGGCATGAATAATATTAACATGGACTTAATCATTGGTTTACCTGGAGAAGGGCTAAAGGAATTTCAGCACTCCTTGCAGCAGACTGAAGAACTAAGGCCTGAATCTTTAACCGTGCATACACTTTCCTTTAAAAGAGCGTCTGAGATGACGCGCAATAAAGAGAAATATCAAGTGGCAGACCGTGACGAAATCACACGTATGATGAATGAAGCGGTCGCTTGGACGAAAGAACATAAATATCATCCATATTATTTATATAGACAAAAAAACATCTTAGGGAATCTCGAAAATGTTGGGTATTCATTAGATGGACAGGAAAGTTTGTATAATATCATCATTATGGAAGAAGTCCAGACGATCATTGGCATTGGATGCGGCGCAGCCAGTAAATTTATTGATCCGCAATCAGGAAAAATTACGCAGTATGCCAATCCAAAAGATCCAAAAACGTATAATGATCGCTATGAGCACTATACGGAAGAGAAAATTCAATTCCTTGAGTCATTATTTGTTTCTCACGTTTAAACACTGCGGTGACGCAGTGTCTCAGATTGTTGACAAAGGGCTAAAATGATCTTTATTTTAGCCCTTTGTCTTCTTTTCAGCGTGATATGAAAACCCTTGAAGTCTAGGAAGGACGAGTACCGGAGCGGAGCGAATTTGACATTCGTGAGCACCGGAACGCAGGACTGACACCGAATGCGAGGGTTTGTCTACAAGCTGAAAGGGCCCTTTATTCGGGGCCCTTTTGGTTAAATGGTTGTTTCTTTTTTCACTTTTGGTTTTTCTGTTTTCCATTTGAAGATTTTGTTTAGGATGTGATAGATGCGCTTAGATTCTTTCGTTACAAGGGGTCCTAAAATCGCAAGGATTAAGACATATAATGCAGCAAATGGCTTCAATGTAGCGGCAAGCCCGCCTGCAATGCCAAGCTCAGCTACGATGATTGAAAACTCTCCTCTTGAGACGATGGTTAATCCAATATTAGAAGAGGCTTTATAAGAAAAACCAGCTCTCCTTCCAGCGAACATACCGGCAGTGAAGTTCCCAATTAAGGTGAGAATCACAGCGCCGATCGCAAGCCAGAAGGCGTCTCCTAATGTAAATGGATCAATACTCAGACCGAAGCTGAAGAAGAACATCGCCCCAAAGAAATCTCTAAATGGAACAACGAGATGTTCGATGCGGTCAGAATGCTCTGTTTCTGAGAAAACAAGGCCAAGTAAGAGAGCACCAATTGCCTCTGCTACATGGATCGTCTCTGAGAAACCAGCGACAAAGAACAAAGCGGCAAAAATCACAATGATGAACACTTCGTTCGAACGGATATCGAAAAGCTTGTTTAATCGTTTTGGCAGCTTACGCGCGATGATAAAGAAAAGCATCATATAACCAAAAGCGATTAAAATAGATAATAAGGCACCGCCAACAGATGTGGCATCTCCAAGGACAAGACCTGATACGACGGATAAATAAACGGCGAGGAAAATATCCTCGAACATAATAATTCCAAGAATTAACTCTGTTTCAGGGTTCGCTGTCCGTTTCAAATCCACAAGGACTTTGGCAACAATAGCACTAGATGAAATGGTGATAACTCCTGCCATAATGAGAACTTCGAGGAATCCAAATCCTGTCATAAAACCATAAAGCAGTCCTAGGCTAAAGTTGATTAAAATATAAATAGATCCGCCGACTGCAATGGATTTGCCCGATTTCATGAGCTTTCCGACAGAGAACTCAAGTCCAAGGTAGAAAAGAAGGAACAAGACACCCATTCTACCAAAAAACGAAATAATTTCCGTGCTTTCGATAAATTTCAAATCAATGATCCCGATGGTCGGAGCGTGCGGACCAACAATCATTCCGAGGACGATGAGAAAAGGAATGATAGAGAATTTAATTTTATTGGCAATCAAGCTGGCAATGGCGATGAGAATCAGCGCCGTCCCAACTTCAAAGACTAAATGATCCATTCATCACTCTCCCCCTCTAGAAAGAAAATCACGTATCAATCGCTTCAAGTGTTTTCTTTCGCCTGAAATGACCATCGTATCATTTGCTTGAATAATCGAATCAGCACCCGGGTTGAGTAATTTTTCATTTGTATGTTTAATGATCGCAATCACGGTTACTTCATAATTTTGTCTCACATCTAAATCACCGAGTGTATGTCCAACCGCTTTTGCGCCTTTTTCCACCTTAAACCATTCAATGATCAAGTCATTGAAGGCCATTTCAATGGTTTCAAGTGCCTGCGGCTTATACACCATACCGCCGATAATAGCAGCGATTTGCCGGGATTCAGCATCATCGAGAGAAATGGTGGACAGAACTTCATCTGGATCATCATCGTCAAAGCGATAAATCTCCCGTCTGCCATCATCATGAATCACAATCGTCATCTTTTCTCTATTTCTCGTTTCAATTTCAAATTTCTTTCCGATCCCTGGAAGATCATTTTCTTTAATGTTCATTTTATCCCTCCGAATATGATAGGTTGTGTTTTTCATATAGTGAATATGGATGAAATAAAATGAATCAGTAGAGGTAATTTGATTGACACATAATGGGGATCGCACACTTCATTTCCAAAAAACATAGATCAATGGATAATGCTGTTGATGGAGCACGCTTTAAAAGAAAAGCTTTTGAATCAACCATTGATAATCTGTGCTTTAACAGAATAGATGAGGCATGTTTTTTTGAAAATGGAGGTGTCTTCACTGCGTTTATTTCTTCATCATAGATGGATGGAGAAATAAAATTGGGTGTGCTCGCTTCTGCCTGTGAAGCAAAAACGACATTTGAAAAGGGAGAAAACATGACGATGAAGCTAACCAATATGAGTATGGAACGCCTTATCAATCATCCTCCCCCTTTCAAATCATTTTTTCTTTCTCATTTTTACTATATAAAAATATATTTCTTGTTTCAACAATTATGCTTATTTTAGTATCAATTGATCTTGAAATTTTTTATTCAGAGGAAAAGGAATTACTCGATGGAAAGGGAAGTAAGTCATAAGCTGATAAGAAAGAGGGGAATGGATGATGACATATATCAATTGTCAGTTAGACGGGGATATTTTTGAAATCGTTTTCAATAGGTCTGAAGCTTATAATTCATTTCATGTTGACATGTTTGCTGAATTCAAAGAGGCGTGTGATACAGCAGGGGAAAGCAGTGCAAAAATCGTTGTGATCAAAGGAATGGGAAAAGGGTTTTCGGCCGGCGGAGATATTGGAATGATGCTAAAGCAGGATCGTGAAGAAGATTTTCATCGTGTGATGGATTTGATCGAGGGAATTACACTATCTCTAGCCCGAATGAAAAAAGTGACGATTGCGCTTGTCCACGGGGCAGCGGCGGGCCTTGCTTTTAGCTTTGCTCTAAGCTGTGATTATTTGTTTATGCATCAGGATGCAAAACTCGCCATGAATTTTAATGGAATAGGGTTAATTCCAGATGGCGGAGGGCATTTTTTCCTCACAAAAAGAGTAAGTGAACAAACTGCCAAACAATTGATTTGGAGCGGACAAAAGCTGTCGGCTCAAGAAGCGCTCGAGCTTCGTCTCGCAGATGGCGTGTTTCAGGATGAGGTCGATACGTATCAAAAAATGTGTGTGAAGCCGTTTATAAACATGCCGCTTCAAGCTTTTATTGAAACAAAGATGATCTATTTCCAGCAGTCAGAATCACAGCTGTTAGCAGTTCTTCAAAAGGAGCGGGCGGCACAGGCAAGATTGAGGCAAAGTCATGATCACAAGGAAGGCATCCAGGCCTTTTTAGAAAAAAGACGTCCTGTGTTTCAGAAAGTATAAACGAATGTGAGGCCGGCGAATGCCGGCTTCAGCGTGTAGACAAACCCTCGCATTCGGTGTCAGTCCTGCGTGCCGGTGCTCACGAATCTCAAATTCGCTCCGCTCCGGTACTCGTCCTTCCTAGACTTCAAAGGTTTTCTATCACGCTGAAAAGAAGACAAAGGGCTAAAATAAAGGTCATTTTAGCCCTTTGTTAACAATCTGAGGCCGGCGAATGCCGGCTTTTTTAACGTTCAAATAAAAGAAGCTTGCCTGCATTATTAACGAGCCGATGAGAATGCTTCGTGTATTGCTGTTCGATTAAGCGATGACGCCCTAATTCCTTCGCCTTTTCATCACTATCTGTTGTGATTTTTTCATTTAATAAGGTCTCACCTGACCGATCAAACACGGTTAAAAAGTATGTTTTTTCCATTCTTCATCTTCCTTTCCTCTGTTTTTTAATGTAATTAAACAAGGGAAAGACAAAACCTCTTTTTTGCCTTTAAAAATGTGTTTTTTAGAAAGAGAGTGATAGAACGTGCATTCGCAAAAATGGCGTGATAAAATATGGACAACTACAGTATCGGACAAGGAGATAGACGTTTGACTAAGCTCACCTTTATTCATGCCGCAGATCTTCATTTAGACAGTCCATTTGCGGGAATGTCGCATATACCAAGCCAAATATTTAAGCGGCTTAAAGAAAGTACATTTCAAAGTGCCAAGAACATGTTTGATCTCGCCATTGATCGAGCAGTAGATTTTGTGCTGCTGAGCGGAGATTTATTTGATGAATCAAATCGCAGCCTGAAAGCACAGCTTTTTTTAAGGCAGCAGTTTCTAAGGCTGCAAGCACACGGGATTGAAGTCTTTATTATTTACGGTAACCATGATCATTTAGGCGGTGAATGGACACCGATTGAGTGGCCAGAGAATGTTCACGTTTTCTCGAGTCATACGCCAAGTGAGCAATCTTTTTATAGAGGGGATCAGCTTGTCGCAAGTATTTATGGGTTTAGCTACAAAGAGCGGGCTGTCTATGAAAATATGACATCTCATTACATTAAAACGACAGATGCTGCCTATCACATTGCCATGCTTCACGGCACATTAGCGGGTCAAGAAGGACATGATGCGTATGCGCCATTTCAGCTTCAGCAGCTCCTTTCGCGGGATCTCGATTATTGGGCGCTTGGACATATTCATAAGAGAGCCCTTCTCCATGAAGACCCATTTATTATTTATTCTGGCAACATGCAGGGCAGACATATAAAAGAAACGGGAGAGAAAGGCTGTTACTTTGTTCACCTCTCCGAAGATTCTGAGACAGCGGAGTTTATTGGGTGTGCAGATGTCATCTTTGAGACATTGACAATAGACATCACAGAAACGGTTCATATGACGGACCTGGTGACGCTTGTAGAAAGAAAGATCAGTGAACTGAAAGAGCAGGGTGTTCCTCATTTTGTGAAAATTGAATTGACTGGTGATGCGCCTGCTTACTTTGAGCACACGCAGCTTGAGGTGCTTGAGGAGCTGATGGCTGTTCTTCATGAGCAAGAAGAAGATGAAGACGTGTTCGTTTGGGTGATGTCTATTGACTGCCGAACAAACGAGGATGTCGTCTATCCAGAAGATTCCTTTTTGAAAGGACTAACATCAGTAATTGCACAGTTTGAGGCATATGAAGAGCTGCTCTCACCGATCAAGCGTCACCCAACCTATAGGAAGTCAGGGAAAGTTCTCACAAAAGAGGACGAAGTGGATATAAAAGAAGAAGCACAAAGATTGCTGACAGAACAGCTGAAGCAATTATGAGAAAAGGAGAGGCATGATGAAAATACGTTCACTCCATATTGCGAATTTCGGGAAATTTTCAAATCGAACCTTTCACTTTTCTGATGACGGTTTTCAGCTAGTTTATGGCCTGAATGAATCGGGGAAAACGACATTGAAGGCGTTTATTGAATCGATGTTATTTGGTTTTTCAAAAAGCAAGATGTATAAGCCGAAGCAGGGGTCTTTTTATGGTGGATCTCTCACTTGTGTAGATGAGGAGTTAGGTGTCATTCATATTGAGAGAACGTCCGATCAAGGCGGTCAAGCACAGGTGTTATTACGAAATGGTGAAGTGAAAGACGAAGCTTTTCTACGCACTATTTTAAAGGGAACGGACCGCAGATTATTCCAATCGATTTATTCATTTGATGTGTTTGGCCTGCAAAATGTCCAAGCCTTAAACCAAGATCAAATCGGTGAATTTCTACTCTTTTCAAGTTTATTTGGTTCAGATGCGGCCTCCAAGATGGATAGCAGGCTGCTAAAGCTGCAGGAGCAGCTATTTAAACCAAATGGGCGCAAGCCGGAATTAAACCAGCAGCTTGATCGTTTAAAAGAGCTGACAGGCCAGCTGAAACATGCCAAATTGGTAGAAGGCCGTTATGCCGAAAAGAAACGGGAGCATTCTGAATTAACGGAGAGTATAGAAAAGCTTCAAAATGAAATGAAACAGGCAGAAGAAAATATTCATCAACTGACGGAACACATTCGACTGTATCCCATGATAGAGAACAAGGTGGAGCTAAAAAAAGAATTGGCGCATTATCCAGAAAGAGTCAAACGATTTAAACAAGAAACAGAGCATGAACTTGATAAACTAGAATCACACCTTCACCCGAAAAAAGCGCAATTGACGGCACTGAAGCAGAAATTAGATCAATTGCAAACCTCGCTGGCCCAAATGCAACCACTCTATGAAAATGATACGTTAATGAAGATGAAACGTGTCGTCGATGAATCGTCTGAGGCTGAGCTTATGATGAAGCGCTTAGCAGAAGGTAAAGCAGAGCGTGATTCATTGAAACAAAAAATAGAAGAAGCGACAGCGAAGCTGAGGTGGCAGCGTCCAATTAAGCTGGATCAGATTGATGACTCACTTGATTTTGAGTGGGAATTAAAGGAGGCTGTCAGCCAATACGTTCGTTTAATGGACAGAAAAGCGCAGCTGGATGACCGATTTGATCACGCAAGACATGAGCTAGAAGAAGCGGAAACCGCTCTAAAAGGATTAAAGGAACAGCAGGTCAGGCAGCAGGGCACAGAAGATGTCAGAGGAACAAGAACGAAAGAGAAGCAGGTTCATTCCCGGGCGTGGTTATTCCCGGTCATGTTTATGTTTGATGCGGTGATCCTGCTCGTATTATTCTTTTTAGCAGAGTGGTGGGTGACATTACTCTTTGCAGTGTTTTCTGTTTTTGTCTTCATTGCCATTTATCCATTCATTAAACTTTCTCAAATGAGGCGAGGAAGCGGCGGAGAGACCTCTGATTCCTTTCAGGTTCAAGCAGCTTCAGCTGCAACGCTTGTGAGGCAAAAGGAGCTTCTGTACGAAAGAATCATCCGGCAATATGAAGACTGGGAGCTAGAGCTGGAACCGGTCCAACAGCAAGTAGAGGAAATGAAAAGACAGCTGGGCTTGTCCTCAGAGCTTTCTTTCCTCGTAGAAGCCTTCCATATCCTGAAACAATTAAAAACGAATACAGCAGCATATGAGGAGCTTACTCGGGAAATAGACGTGCTCGCCGACCAGCATTCAATCTACGAGCGTAGAGTATTAGCGTTAAGCAGCATACTTCAAAGAAATGAAGGAACCATTCAAGAGAACATCTCAGCCTTTCAAGAGATATTGAAAGATGAGGCGAAAAGAGAAAAAGAACGCCAGGCATTGAACGTATCCATTCAACATGTGGAGCAGCAGCTGACAACGCTAGAAGGGGAAATTCAATATTACGAAAAACAAATTGGCGAGCTTTTTCGTCAAGTAGAAGCGGAGTCAAAAGAAGATTACCAAGTACTTTCCCATCTATCTAAAGAATACCGGGAGCGGCTGTACAATTTGCAGCAGCTGAACCAAGAGCTGAACAGAAGCGGCAGTTTTAATGAGGAAGAATGGATTGCTCGGAAAGGATTACGCCTCCTTGAGGAGGAATGCGAAGAAGCGAAGAAGCATCTACATGACATTCAACTGAACTTGAGGAATATGGAAAAGCGCTTAGCAGAACTAGCAGTGGACATCCGGCAAATAGAAGCTTCAGGTACGGTGTCTGATTTGACTCATCAGCTTGCAGCCGAGCAGGAACATGCAAAGCACTTTGCGAAAAAATGGGCAGCTATTCAGCTTGTCCGCTCCGTCATTCGAGAAAAATTGAATGAACATAAAGAAACAAGGCTGCCAGCGCTCCTTCAAAGAGCTTCCAGCTTTATTCAGCCGTTAACAAATGATCGATATGAAGCCATTTTATTTTCAACCGAAGATGACCGGCTGATTGTAAAAAGGATGGATGGACGAATATTCCGCCCAGAGGAGCTTTCGCAGGCAACATGTGAACAAATCTATCTCGCGATTCGTTTTGCGCTCGCTTTGTCTCATCAGCAAGATTGTCAGCTCCCATTTATGATGGATGACAGCTTCGTTCATTTTGATCATGTTCGCCTAGGAAGAGTGCTGGAGATGATGAATGAAATGACTCGTTTTGAGACACAGCTGTTTTATTTCACCTGTCATCATCATATGAAGCAAGCAGCAGAAGAGAGCCAGATTACGAGTTTAGCAGTTGAATGATTGACAAATAATGACTTATGTTATACTTATATGAGCAGAAATATGGAAGGAGCTTTTATTGAATGGCTAAAGGGATCATGACCTATGATGTCGGCGAACAAGTTGACCTGCATTTATTAATTAAATCATCTACTAAAGGGATTGCGAGTAATGGCAAACCATTTTTAACATTAATTCTTCAAGATCAAAGTGGGGATATTGAGGCGAAGCTATGGGATGCAAAGCAGAATGATGAACTCACATATGCCGCGCAAACCATCGTGAAGGTAGTAGGTGACATTCATCATTATCGCGGGAGGAATCAGCTGAAGCTTAGGAATATACGCCCTGTTGCTGAAAACGAGCAAATTCGAATTGATGATTTTCTTGAAACAGCTCCTATTCCAAAACACGATATGATGGATACGATTATGCAATATATCTTTGATATGAAAAACCCTAATATTCAGCGTGTCACACGGCATTTGCTGAAGAAATATGGACAGGAATTTGCTGATTATCCAGCAGCGACAAAAAATCATCACGAATTTGTCTCAGGTCTCGCCTATCACGTGGTGTCCATGCTGCATTTAGCGAAATCAATTGTTGACCTATATCCATCATTAGATCGAGATCTTTTATATTCTGGCATCATTCTTCATGACTTAGGGAAAGTAAAAGAGCTTTCAGGTCCAGTCTCAACCACATATACAGTTGAAGGGAACTTAATTGGTCATATTTCCATTATGGTGACAGAAATTGCGAAAGCCGCAGAAGAGCTTGGTATTGATTCAGAAGAAATTCTGATTTTACAGCATTTAGTGCTGAGTCATCACGGAAAAGGAGAGTGGGGCAGCCCTAAACCACCAATGGTGAAGGAAGCCGAAATTCTCCACTATATTGATAATCTAGATGCGAAAATGAACATGATGGATCGTGCGCTTGAGCATGTGAAGCCAGGAGAATATACAGAACGTATTTTTGCACTAGAGAATCGTTCGTTTTATAAACCAACCTTTCATGATAAATAACAATGTCAAAACGTCCGTTTCATGCGGGCGTTTTTTTCATAACTTGTCTTCTTTTCGCATAAGCATATAACACAAAGGAAGAGAGAGATGTCCTGAAAAAAGGAGGCGATGAAAAGATGTTGTTTTTTCCGTGGTGGGTGTATGCATGTATGATTGGCATTATTTTTTGTGCATATCAATTAATGACGACAGCCAAAGAGGAGCAAGAGATTGATCAATCCTTTATTGAAAAGGAAGGAGAAATTTTTATCGAGCGAATGGAACAGGAAAGAGAGCGCAGACGTCAGGATCAGCAAGTGAATAGATCACAGGAAACAGCGAAACATGAGGATCATTCGATTGCTTAAATATCTCTTCATACAAAACCCCCTCTGCTTGATGAGTGCAGAGGGGGTTTTTGTGATTATTGGTTTTGGTTCGGTGCTGTTTGTTGAGATTTTTCTTTGAACGTGTTTTGAAGTTCTTTGTCTTTTACTTTCACATCAGCGTCTTTTACCAATTTGTTTAAGATCGTTTGGATTTCATTTGTGTCTGCTTGTTTTTGATCAAGCAGTTCTTTTTTCAAGTCCGCTTTCATGTCATCGTATTTACCGCGTTCCTCGGTCTTTTTGATGATATGGTAGCCGAATTGTGATTTTACTGGTTTACTGATTTCATTTACTTTTAGTTTAAAGGCAGCTTTACTGAAGTTCTCATCCATTTGGCCTTCTTTTGCAAACCAGCCTACATCGCCGCCTTGGGTTGCTGAAGCCGTGTCAGTTGAATATTCAGACACAAGGGCATCCCATTTTTCACCTTTATCTAATTTCTTTTCCACTTCATCAGCTGTTTTCTTATCAGCTACTAAAATGTGGCTCGCGCGGATTTTCCCTTTTAGGTCATCGTAATACGCTTTTACTTCTTTATCAGTGATTTTGATGTTAGCTTTGGCAGCCTTTTGAGTCAGCAGCTCATATTTTACTTGATCTTTGATGTAATCTTTTCCGAATTCATCTTGAAGTTGTTTTAAACGATCTTCACCAAGTGTCTTTTTATATTCTTCCATTTTCTTATCAATTTCTTTATCTGATACTTTGTATTTGTCAGCAAGAACCTTTTGTTGAACAAGTAGGTTTAAAGCATCTCCACCTGCTTGTTTCTTAAGAGTTGTATAAAGCTCTTCTTTTGTGACATCTCCTGATTTTGTTGTTGCGATGACATCTTTATCACCGCTACTGCATGCGCCAAGAGTTAAAACACTTACTGCTGTTACAGCTGCTAAAGCTATTTTTTTCATTCAAAAAACACTCCTAATCTTTCCAATTTATTTATCATTGCTTGTATCATAACATATTGTGACACGCTGTAAAAAGAATTGCAAATGGGAGGGCATTCGTCTAGTCAAAAATTTGCGCGCCACATACACATATAGTGATCACAAAAAGGAGGCTGAATTATATGGGAGCAGGATATTCTAATGGGTTTGCTTTATTGGTCGTGCTATTCATTTTGCTGATCATCGTTGGTGCAGCATATCTTTACTAATTAAATCGCTGTTACAGAAAGGAGCCGTCCTGCCATGCGTGCGGGCGGTTCTTTTATAAAACGATGACAGGTGCCTAAACGTTTTCAATTTACCTGCATACACTGAGCTTAGAACAGAGGAAGAACTGGCAGGAGGTGTTTTCATATGGGAGGAGAAGTCTTTGCTGGCGGTTTTGCACTAGTCGTCGTGTTATTCATCTTATTGATCATTATCGGTGCATCTTGGATTTGCTAATGGGAAATAGAATACAAAAAGCTGCCCTCATACAGGCAGCTTTTGCTTTGATCTTAAATAGAAATGGTAATTTCAACAAATGATGAGATAAGTAAGATCAGTATCGATACATTGATAAAGCGAAACACCTTATCTTGCCGTTCTTCAGGAATCTCTCTGACAAGGCATAATGTATTAGTAAGCCTGTTTATTGAATACACAATAAACGCGGCAAAGACGATGAAGTAGAATAAAACTATCGGAGATCCCCCCTCTCTATGCTATTCCCATACTACATTACCAAATTTTTTATGAAAAAGATAGAAGTTGGCTTTAAAAACCTCATGATGAGGAAGTTTGGTCAACTAAAATATCAAACTCGTCTTGGGCTTGATCGATGATACAGGATTTTGGTGCTTTTAGCAGCTTCCATGCAAATAAAAAATCAGGCAAACAATAGCCTGCATGAATACTTGCGATGATGATAAAATAGTGTGCGTACATTGGAAACGCCATGCCTAAAAAAAAGTAAACAGGTGAGATGACACAAAACGGGCTGAGCAGTGAGAAAAGCATCACTCTCTTTGGCACGCGCCGCCAGCAATTTCGTTTAAATAACGTCATTTTTTTCTTGTTTTTCATCACTGGAATCAAGTGAACCACACGGTGGACAAGCAATGTCGCAAGTAAAAGCACAGCAAAAAGCGGTGCATTGTGACTGCTTAGTCTCGTTTCAGGATGAGTCAGTTGAAAACATAAAAATGCCATAATGAAAAAAAGTACAGCAAGACTTATGGCTGAAATTATCATTCTCGTATAACCATAATCCTTTTCAAGATTAATGGTCTTCCAACAATTCATTTTCATCCTTCCAATCTAAAATCTAATTGAATATCTCCAGATAATTTACTCTTCCTGAGGATAAAAATCAATGGTTTTTATGAAAAAAAATAAAATGTTGTATTCATATGGAATAAAGAGAGGAAACTTTGGATTTTTCAAGAAAAAAAGACATAAGGGGGAGGTTCGTCTCTTTCATCAATGAGTCATTTCGGCTAAAATAGAAAGACTAAGAGAAAGAGGGAACGTACATGAGTATTGAGGAACGAATGAGCCAGCTCGAATATTATATGGAACTTTTACTGACGGCGACAGATATGAGCCGTTATCCATATTATGCGCTATTGATCCGGCAGCGTGTATCGAAAGAAGAAGCAGAGGATATTGAGCGTATTTGTGCTGAGCTTTCAGATGAAATGGACAAGCAAAAAGCACAAGGCTATGTCATGTTTGACGATCTCCTTGCGCTTTTTGCGGGACAGTTAATCGAAAAGCTGGATGTTCATGAGACAATATTTGCTTTACATGATCAAGGGCTGTTTCAGCCGTTAATGAATGAATTTATAAAGATCATTAAACAATTTGATTTGATTTAGCCGCTTTTTCTGCTGCCTCAGCTGAGGCTTCAAGTTCCTCAGGCTTTTTCGTGATTTTTCCACGCTCATTCAAAAAGTCCTTCTCAATGTTTGAAAACGATTTCTCAAAAATCTCCATGAAGTCCTCACCATAAATGTTTCGGATAATACACATCATTTCTAAAATTTCAGGGAACTTTCCGTAAATGTCATGAAGCGGCTGTGCGCCTTTGACAATACCAGTTCGGGCCGGGTCGAAATCTTCGAGTAGTTTATGGAATGTCTCTTCGCCTTTTGGCGTTAGCTCAATATACGTATTGCGTTTATCGTTTAACTTTTTAGAAAATTTCAAAAATCCTCTTTCTTCCAGTTTTTTGGAGAAGTTAAACGCAGTTGATACATGCATGACGCCAAACTTTGCAATTTCTGATATTGAAGCTCCTTTTAATTGATACGCAATCCACAAAATATGATGTTCATTAATATTCAGGTTATACGGTTTGATCCACTGCTGCCAGTCTTTCTCAATGGATTTCCAAAGAGCTTTGCTCAATTGGGCCATTCTTTGACTGAATAAAAGTGCTTCTTTTACATCGAAAGGCTGTTCCGAATGATTCATCCATTTCACCTACTTCTCTTTTTCTTGTAATTCTATTATGCCAATAAAATAAAGATTAATAAAGCTGAAAATTCAAGAATTTTTAAAAGTCATGAAAAACATTGACAAAATAACCTTTTTTCAACAAAAAAAGTGCGGGATACGCACCCCGCACACTTTTGTAAACGAATATTTATTTGTGAGTATATTAGTTTTGTAAGGTTTTCTCCAGTTGTTTGAGCTTTTCCTCAATTTCCTGAATTTCCTTTTGTAAGTCCTGCTGATGAGGTTTGATTTCTTCGCGCCATTGCTGAATAGATGTTTGCAATTCAGTCCCAACCTCTTTAATGACTTCTGCACTTTCTTTTGCCGTTTCAACAATTTGCTCTTTTAAAGCTTGTCCGTCTCTTTTTAATCTTGTCAGCGTATCTTCGAATTTGTCATAGCTGTCTTTCATCTTTCCGCGTACATCTCTGCCAGAAGAGGGAGTCGTCAGGAGCACTGCCGCACCTCCGAGGAGACCGCCTACAAATAATCCTGTTAATAAAGAACGTCCACTAGCCATTCAAATCACCTCTAGTCAAATTTTACACATTCGCATGTTCTCTCTTAGCTGATGATCAGCTTCATTGAACTTCCATACATAGCTTGCTTTATTTTAGCATACTTTTGAAGAAAAGGGAGGGGAGAAGGTTGTCTGTCTTTCTGTTCGTTTTTACGTGTATCGGTGTCGTTTTCACAGGTGGTTCCATTCATTATGCAAGACAGCTTGGGTATGCAGGGTCTTATCCGCCAAAACATGTATTAAAGCAAAAAGCACTTGTGTGTGCGGCAGGTGCAGGGATTTCGCTTCTCGTTTTGCTGCTTACCCTTTTTCTTTTATAAAAGCATGAAAAAAACCTCTTCATCTGACATGAAGAGGTTCGTTATTCGTTAAGCAACTTCTATCATTCTTGCACGCTTTAGAATGGACTGAGCAATCGGGAAGACAAATACCATCGCGATGGTATTAATCACAACTGCTGGCAGGACAACACCCACAAGAAGTGCTGGTAATGCAGCTGGCAGTCCTGTGATCAGTAAAGCGGCAGATAGGAAAATCACGCCGGATACGGCGGTTCCAATAGCTGTTAGCACAGCGGTCAGCACGATTTTGTTCTTCATCTTCTGGCAAGATAAGAAAAGGGCTAGGAAGATAAAGGCTGTCACTGGTTTATCAATCATATTTGGAATTTGTCCGCCTGGGAAACCCGTTGTCAAAGCGGAAATGACACCAGTCACTAGGGCAATCACGACTACATGCTGTACCTTAGGGAAAAGGATGATGCTTAAAAACATCATGACCAGCATCATATCAGGTTTCATTCCGAAAAAGATGGGCGGGAAAATCGTATGCAAAACAGCTCCCATTGCTGCAAGCAATGACATAATCACTAATTCTTTTGTTTTCATTTCTATGCTCTCCTCTGCTAAGCTCTTATAGGACTCTCCAATAATATGGCTCATCATTTATTGCAAGAGTCATCACTTGATAGTTCTCGTTATTATAACAAATTGATTTCATGATAGAAAAGCCTTTTTACTCATTTTCTTGCTGGAATTTTTTCATAAAGTCCGCAAGCTTTTGGCAGTCTTCAATCGAAACTGCATTGTAAATAGATGCTCTGCATCCACCGACAGAACGGTGTCCTGCAAGTCCAACCATTTGTTCTTGTTTGGCTTTCTCCACAAATGATGCGGTGAGTGTGTCATCACGAAGGGTAAACGTGACATTCATATGAGAACGGCTGTCAGCGCGGGCATGCCCTTTGTAAAAGCCGCCACTTTGATCAATCGCCTCATAGAGAATGCCCGCTTTTTGTTCATTGCGTTTTTCCGCTGCTTCTACGCCGCCAGCGTTTTTGACATGCTCAAGGACAAGAGACAGCATATAAATCGCAAAAGTCGGTGGTGTGTGATAAAGAGAGTTGGCTTTTGCGTGTGTTGAATATTTTAATATTTTAGGCGTGCCGCTTTTTTCTTTCTCTAAAAAACGTTTGCGCGCGATCACAATCGTGATACCAGAAGGTCCTAGGTTTTTTTGTGCCCCGGCATAAATGAAATCAAATGAAGAAACGTCTATTTGTTTGCTGAGAATATCGCTGGACATGTCCGCAATGAGCGGCAATGAAGTGTCCGGGAACGTTTTCCACTGTGTGCCGAAGATCGTATTGTTCGATGTGATGTGCAAGTAAGCACCGTCTGTTAAACCGGAAGCATCTACATTTGGAATATACGAATAATTGTCATCTTCACTTGAGGCAAACACAGACGTTTCACCAAATCCTTTTGCTTCTGACAATGCTTTTTCTGACCAAGCGCCTGTTTGAATGAAATGAGCGGTTTCGCCTTCATGTAAGAAGTTCATTGGAATCATCGCAAATTGAAGACTAGCTCCGCCTTGTAAAAAGAGGATCTCATAATCTTCTGGAATGTCCATCAGCTCCACTAAAAGCGCTTTTGCTTTATTGTGGACTTCTTCATATTCACCGCTGCGATGAGAAAGCTCCATCACAGACATCCCAGTTTGTTGAAAATCAACAAGTTCTTCCTGTGCTTTTTGAAGCACTTCTAGCGGCAGTGCCGCCGGACCAGCATTAAAATTCGTCGTTCGCTTCATCACAATCTCTCCCTATTTCTCGCGTTAATGGATCAAAAGATAAAACCATCCTATCACAAATTTGAAGCATTTGGACAAAAAATTTGAATCGTCCTAAATATCTTACTATTAGGAGATGTAAGCTTTAAGAAGTGGCAGAAATAAGAATAACCTCATCTATTAAGATGAGGTATAGACTGTTGACAAAGGGCTAAAATGATCTTTATTTTAGCCCTTTGTCTTCTTTTCAGCGTGATAGAAAACCTTTGAAGTCTAGGAAGGACGAGTACCGGAGCGGAGCGAATTTGTCATTCGTGAGCACCGGCACGCAGGACTGACAACGAATGCGAGGGTTTGTCTACACGCTGAACCTCATCTATTAAGATGAGGTAAGCCGCGTGTGGATAGCAGAAGAAATATCTTTCAAATCCTCTGACGTGTATTGATCTTGATGTGACTTCCATACGGCGCCAAAGCCATCTCCTTTGCCGTAGCGCGGAATGATATGCATGTGGTAATGGAACACAGATTGTCCGGCTTTTTCACCGTTGTTGTTCAGGAGGTTTAAACCAATGGGTTCAAATTCCTGTTTGATCGCCCTTGCAATTTTCGGAATCGCTTGGAAGTAGTGATTAGACACTTCTGGTGTCATGTCATAGATGTTTTCTTTATGTATTTTCGGGATAACAAGGGTATGCCCTTTTGTTACTTGGCTAATATCAAGAAAAGCCAATACATGCTCGTCTTCATATACTTTTGCACATGGAATGTCTCCATCAATGATCTTGCAAAAAATGCAGTCGCTCACGCCGTGTCACTCCTCATTATTTTTCCTTTATCGTATCACAAAAAGAAGCAAAAAAGAAAACAGGACAAGCGAAACTCCTTTAAGTCGCTCATCCTGTTCCTGCAGAAGAAATGCTGATGCTTTCATTCGATATGCCTTTTGAATTCTCTATTTACTGAAATAAAGAATTCAAATGCCTGCTATTTCTGCCGTAAACACCTCATTTGACGTTTTGGTTTGTCGTATACAAATTGTATAGGACACAAAAATCAAGAATCAGTGAAGCAAAACAGAAGCTAAGGTTTTTAGATGAAAAACCAACTTGTCATGCGGTTCTTTGCCTTTAACAAACACCTCATTTACGTATTGGTCATCAAGTTCATTTCTTCTACATACATTATGATGACCAAAGCGCCTATTTTTTATTCGTGGCTCGTCTAAAGGTAAACATTTCAAATTATCTTTCGTTTTTGGTACTATAAAGGAAAAAAGAAAGAAAGGAACGAACTCATGTCCCTTTTAACTGTAAAAGATGTAACGGGTGGATATACGAAGAATCCCGTTCTAAAAAATATTTCGTTTGAATTAGAAAGAAATCAAATCGTCGGCCTCATTGGTTTAAATGGAGCGGGGAAAAGCACAACCATTCGTCATATCATCGGTTTGATGAAACCACATAAAGGTGTCATTGAGCTGAATGGACGAACCCTTCAAGAAGATCAAGAAGCGTATCGTTCGCAATTCACCTTTATTCCAGAAACACCTGTCTTATATGAAGAGTTAACATTAAAAGAGCATTTAGAGCTGACAGCGATGGCTTACGGTCTTTCAAAGGAACAACTAGAAGAACGTCTACCATCATTGCTGAAAGAATTTCGAATGGAGAAACGGTTGAAATGGTTCCCTGCTCATTTTTCTAAGGGAATGAAGCAGAAGGTCATGATTATGTGTGCGTTCCTTGTTGAACCAGAGCTGTATATCATCGATGAACCGTTTTTAGGGCTTGATCCTCTTGCGATAAATGCACTATTAGAACGAATGAATGCTGCAAAGAAAAGCGGCGCTAGTGTCCTGATGTCAACGCATATTTTGGCGACAGCTGAACGTTATTGTGATTCCTTTATTATTTTGCATGAAGGTGAAATCAGAGCGAAAGGAACACTGACAGAGCTAAGAGAGCAGTTCAACATGAGAGATGCGACACTCGATGATCTTTATTTGGAATTAACAAAGGAAGAAAGCTATGAGTAAAACAACGCAAACCATTTGGAAATCACGATTAGAGGAACACATGCAAGACACAAGAAAATATTTGAAATACATGTTCAATGATCATCTTGTCATTGTGCTTATTTTTTTCCTTGCAGGCGGAGCGAGCTGGTACAGCGGCTGGCTCAAACATATTCCAACTCACTTCCCTTCGTACTGGGTCATGGCAGTTGTTTTCTCATTGGTGCTGACAAGCTCTTACGTACGTACATTGATCAAAGAGGCAGATCTCGTGTTTTTGCTTCCTCTGGAAGCGAAAATGGAGCCTTATTTAAAAAACGCCTTTAACTTTAGCTTCCTTTCTCAGCTGTTTCCTTTGATTGCCGTATCGGTTATCGCACTCCCGCTTTATTCGGCTGTGTCTTCAGGAGATCTCAGGCTTTATGTGCTGATTTTGGCGCAAATGATCTTGATAAAGGGCCTGAATACAGCGATTCAGTGGAGAATCACTTATTTTCAAGGAAAGCATGTCAGATGGCTTGATGCAGTGTTTCGTTTTCTATTGAATACGTTTCTGATGTATACCGTTTTACAGGCAGCCTATGCGATTGCAATTGTTTTTTATCTTATATATGCCGTCTATCTTATATACTTAACAAATGCAGTGAAAAAACAGCCTTTTCAATGGGAATTGCATATTTCTGATGAATTAAAACGGAAACAGCGCTTTTATCGCTTGGCAAACTTATTTACAGATGTGCCTCATTTAAAGAAACAGGTGAAAAGAAGAGCGTACATGGACTGGATCTTGCAGTTTGTTCCTTACGAGCAGCGTAAAACTTTTTCTTACATGTATGTGAGGGCGTTTTTACGTTCAAATGACTATTTTGGTCTTGTGTTTAGATTAACGGTCGTGTTTGTGCTGATTATTCTGTATACAGGCGCAGCAGACTGGGTGGGCGCGTTACTTGTCTTGTTCACAGTATTTATTACAGGTGTACAGCTTGTTCCGTTAACGAAGCACTTTGCGCATCTTTCGTTACAGGCACTATATCCAGTTTCTCAGCAAGAAAAGGATCGTAGCTTCTTTGTTCTCGTCCGTAATGTGCTCATCATTCAATCGATTTTGCTGAGCTGCGCGGCGCTCCCAGCAGGAGGATGGAAGGGAAGTGGACTTGCTCTTCTCATTTCATTGGCATTTGTGCTTGTTCTATTCAAGCCTTACGTCCAAAGTCGATTAAAAAAGATGAGATAAGTGGAAATATGTTTTTTACAGCGAACGTATGATGACATCAAGGAGGGAACCGGATGAATGCAGCTGAACGGGAGTTGTATGAAGAGGCCATTCTTTTTCAAACGCGATTTTTAAGAAAACCTTCAAAGATCGAACGATTTTCAAAAGGAGTTCAGCAGCAAGTGAATCGCCGAATACCTGCTAGATTTCATCAAGTCATCACAAGTGCGGTCAAATCAATGGTCGAATCTACCGTATCAGGGACGCACTTCACTTCATTTTCAGTGATCGATGAACAATTAACGATCGTCGAGCGAAATGAGCTGGCAAAGGATAAAGTGAAGTATTATCAAAAGGCGGCGGCGATCGAAGGAATTGGAACAGGGGCAGGCGGTTTATTCCTCGGAATGGCGGACTTTCCGTTGCTGCTGAGCATTAAAATGAAATGTCTTTATGAGCTGGCATGTATTTATGGCTTTGATTTGTCTCAAAAAGAGGAAAGACTCTTTTTGCTCTGTATTTTTCAACTTGCCTTTTCAAGCAGTGCACATCGTCAAAAGATGATGAAGGTCATTGATGATTGGGAAACAAGCCGTGAGAAAATGGATTGGTACAGCTTTCAGCAGGAGTACCGAGATTACATTGACCTTGTGAAGCTGTTTCAATTAATGCCAGTCGTCGGTGCGGCTGTTGGCGGGGTGGCCAATCATCAGCTGACAGGACAGCTTGGAGATGTCGCACGCCATGTGTTTCACTTACGAGTATTGAAAGAAATGAAGTGGAAAAGCCGCTGATCAGCGGCTTTTCTTCATTCATCATAGGAAAGAACGGCGTGAGCGAGTATCTTTGCTGCGACTGGCATTGCTTTTTCGTTGATATCGAATTTCGGATGATGATGTGGATATACATCCTGGCTGTTTTCTGGCATGGCGCCTGTGTAGAAGAAGGTGCCAGGAACATGCTGTAGGTAGTAAGCGAAATCTTCTCCGCCCATTTGGGTTTCCGCTTCTTTTACTTCTATGACACCTTCTGTCTGTCTTGCTATTTCAGCAATATATTCAGTTGGCTTTGGGTGATTTTTGACAGCAGGATATCCTCTCACATATTCATATGTGTACGATGCATCATGCATGTGGCAAACCCCTTTCACCACCTGTTCAATTTCACGTTCAATGATATGTCGTGCATTTTCTTCAAAGGATCGTGCAGTGCCGGTTAAAACTGCTGAATCTGCAATGACGTTAAAGGCATTCTCAGCCGCAAAACCTCCAACAGATACAACAGCTGAATCAATTGGATTGACTTTACGGGCGACGACCTGCTGCAGGTTTGCGACAATTTGTGAACCGATGAGTACGGCATCTTTTGTTAGATGAGGCTGGGCGCCGTGTCCGCCTTTACCTTGGACTTGAATAGAGAAACGGTCGGCGGCTGCCATAAAGTTCCCGCTTTTATACAGAACGGTGCCACAAGGCTCTGATGACCAAAGATGAGTACCGAATATGACATCGACTCCGTCTAAACAGCCGTCTTCAATCATCGGCTTAGCACCGCCTGGAGCATATTCTTCAGCGTGCTGATGAATGAGAACGATTTTCCCTTTTAATTGATCACGATGCGCATGTAAGATTTTCGCTAATACAAGAAGGGTCGCTGTGTGTCCGTCGTGACCGCATGCATGCATCACACCTGGTTTTGTCGATCGATAAGGCACATCCTTTTCATCGTGGATGGGCAGTGCATCAAAATCAGCTCTGAGGGCAATGGTCGGCCCTGGGGAAGCTCCTTCAATAAAAGCAAGAACGCCATGACCGCCCACCTGAGTACGTGTCGGTATATGTAATGTTTCATAGTAATTCGCGATGAAAGCGGCTGTTTCTTCTTCCTGAAAAGAAAGTTCTGGATTCATATGGAGATGGCGTCTAATTTCAACCATTTCCTCATAATGTTCATCAAGACGTTCATTGATGCTTTTTTGTAAAGTGGATATTGACATTGATCCGAAAACCTCCTTCATGCTCTTTTACTGATTGTATGGTAATTGTTAGAATCTTTCAACAGAAGAGGATTTCGTGTTCAGCATCAAAAGGTCATTTTACATAAAAGTCGAAGGTTGATATGAAGCTGGCAAAAGGGGGAAGTGGCATTGGGAAGCTGTCCAAATTGTTCAAAAGCATTTTCTTTCGTTGAAAAGTTTCATTTATCACATACGAGAATGATGATGTGTCCAAGCTGTCGGCACCAAATCAAAGAAACGTTTGTCTCAAAGATGAGTTTTTTCATGCTCTGCTTGATTCCGCTATTGGTGCTGCTTATTCAGTTGAAAGGCGCTTCGCCTATGTTGAAGTGGCCGATCTTATTAGGGTGGATATTGCTGAATTTCTATGTGCTTCAGCCTATCATTCATCGGTACGAGCTTAAGTGAAGACAATGAAAAGAAGAGCCCGGCTAATGGGCTTTTTTTCATGAAAAAAGAAGTGCTAAAAGCAGCACTTCCTTAGTTGTCTGTGACGGCATGGTAAGATGTGAGATAGGCAGGACGAGAAAAGATGGAGCCTGTATCCTCGTGCGGCTGAAAGAACGCTTCTGATTCTTGAAAGTCTTGAAATAAATCCTCTGATTCCCAAAGTGTCAAAATCAGATAGACCTCTTCATCTTTTTGTGGTCTTAAGACACGCAGGGCCTTGAAGCCGCGCTGATGCTCTGAGATGTTTGTTTTCTTCTGAAAGGTGGATTCAAAAAGTGCTCTGCTTTCAAGCTTAACAGGGATATGATTCAAGGTGACGAAGCCAGATTGGACAAGCTCGCCTTTTGCATAAATCACATCATAGGCATGAGGGGCTTTAAATACGGTCTCTCCCTCGGTTTCATGAAAAAGAGCTGCTTGTTCTTTTCCAACCATATAAAGTAGATTTTCCAGATGGTGTTTCTTTGCGATTTTATGCAAAAAGTCTGCTGTTCCATATGTAATATAGACATTCATCTAAACCGCCTCCTGCTTGATAGTATAACAAAAGAATGATATATAATTCTTTGGTAGTCAATCCATAAAACATATTATGAAGCAATACATCCCATACTATTCGTATAAAGGAATGAGGTGACCTAATGTGAAGAAAAAGAAGATAATCATTCCGTTAGTCATTGCAGGAAGCACACTCGTGCTTTCATTTATTGGCTATCTGACCATTTTATTTTTAGGACATTATGTCATAGATGAGAAGAAGCTTGTTTTTCACGCTTCCTCAAAAATCATTGATCAGAATGGAAAAGAACTCACAAGTATGTATTCAGAAAATCGGGACCCTGTGTCATTAAAGGAGATACCTGATAAAGTAGCGAAAGCTTTTGTTGCTGTCGAGGACAAGCGTTTTTATGAGCATCATGGAATTGATGCACAATCTATTTCAAGGGCGGTTTATCGAGATATATTAGCAGGAGGAAAGGTAGAGGGCGGCAGTACGATTACCCAGCAGCTCGCAAAAAATATTTTTCTCACAAACGATAAAACCTTTCTTCGAAAAACAAAAGAAGTCATTATTGCTATTAATTTAGAAAGAGATTATTCAAAGGATAAACTGCTTGAGATGTATTTGAATCAGCTTTACTTCGGCCATGGCGTCTATGGGATTCAGGCGGCAGCCAATTATTATTTTAGTAAAGATGTCAAAGATTTAACTGTCAGCGAAGGTGCTACACTTGCTGCTATGCCAAAGGCACCGTCTTCTTATTCGCCTGTTTTACATCCTGATAAAAATAAAAAAAGGCGAGATACAATCTTGAATTTAATGAATGAACAAGGATATTTGTCATCCACAGAAACAGTAGAAGCGAAAGGGAGAACACTAGGTATCCATTTGAAAAAGAAATCAGAAACGCCTTGGGTGGACAGCTATGTCGATCTCATCATTAAAGAAGCGGAATCAGAGTATGCCATTTCACATGAGCAATTGCTTCAAGGCGGCTATACCATTACCGTCCCGATCGATATGAATTTGCAAAAAGTTGTCTATGATGCGATGAAAAACAACCGTTATTTCCCGGGAAAAAGCGGGTCTCCGGAAAGCAGCGCCGTGTTTATTGATAACGAGTCTGGTGGAGTAAAAGCAGCCATTGGAGGACGAGAATATCAGGCAAGGGGCTATAACAGGGTAACGGCTGTTAGACAGCCTGGATCTGTTTTCAAGCCGATTGCGGTGTATGGTCCGGCTATGCAGGAGAAAAAATTCAGACCTTATTCGCTGCTTGAAGACAAAGAAAAAAGCTATGACGGCTATTCACCAAAGAATTACGATGGCCAGTATGAAGGCAGGGTCACGATGGTGGATGCCCTGATGAAGAGTAAAAATACAGCTGCTGTGTGGACGTTAAGTCAGCTTGGCATTGACACCTCTAAATCTTATCTTGAAAAAATGGGAATGGAGATTTCGGATAAAGGACTTGCCATGGCACTTGGCGGCTTAGAAAAAGGGGTTTCTCCATTGCAGATCGCTGGAGCCTTCCATACTTTTGCAAATGAAGGCGTGTATAAAAAGCCTTTCTTTATTCAGAAAATCACTAATGATGAAGGGGAAACTGTTGAGAAGAATCGAAACAAGCAAGAGCGAGTGTTTAGTGTGCAAAACGCATGGAATATGACGAGAATGCTTCAGCAAGTCGTCAAAGGCGGGACAGCTCAGAGCGGTTCATATGCTGGAGATTTAGCAGGTAAAACAGGAACAACCACCTATTCAGGTGTGAAAGGTGCAACGAAAGATGCTTGGTTTGCCGGCTATACGCCTAGTACAACGGGCGCGATTTGGATGGGATATGACAAAACCGATAACAGCCACTATTTAACTGGCGGCAGTCAGTATCCAGTACAGCTGTTTAAAGATATTTTAACGACAGCCCAAATCACCAATGAAACATTCAAAAAGCCAGAGGGGATTAAAGAACTTCAATCACCGATCCATTTAGAAGGACTATCAGGATTTGAAGCCCGCTATGCCTTTAAAATCAAAGGATTGTTTACATTGGAGCTGTCTTGGGACGAACAGGAGGATAAACGGGTTGAATATCGCATCTATGAAAAGAGAAATGGAAGCGAGACGATGATCGACTCAGTGACAGGCGTGGGCAGCTACACAATGCCATATGCCAATGTGTTTTCAGATGCGCAGTATAAGGTTGTTCCATACAATACCCAAACAAAAGAAGAAGGCGAAGGCAGTTCTTATGTCAAGCCAGAGACTTTTGGACGTTAATATTCGGCGATTTTTTGAACATTGAGCCGCTTTAGTATACCGTACCTTGAAAAAGCGGTATAGTAAAAGCAGTGTTTGAGCCTTATACAAAGAGAGTGTGGGGCGAAAGGTGGAATGAAAGGTAATGGGAAAAACGAAAGCTTTTAATGACACGTTCTTAAAGGCGTGCAAAGGGGAAAAAACAGACCATGTACCTGTTTGGTACATGAGACAGGCAGGACGCTCGCAGCCTGAATATCGTGCCCTCAAAGAAAAATACGGGCTATTTGAAATTACGCATCAGCCAGAGCTATGTGCTTATGTAACAAGACTTCCTGTAGAACAATATGGTGTAGATGCCGCTATTTTATATAAAGATATTATGACCCCGCTTCCGGCTATTGGCGTGGACGTTGAAATTAAAAATGGAATTGGACCTGTGATTGATTCACCGATTCGGACAAAAGCAGATATAGAACGTCTTGGAGAACTTCATCCTGAAGAAGACCTGCCATATGTGCTTGATACAATCAAGCTTTTGACGAAGGAGCAGCTAAATGTCCCGCTCATTGGTTTTGCCGGTGCACCATTTACGATGGCAAGCTATATGATTGAAGGCGGTCCATCTAAAAATTATCATAAAACGAAGGCACTCATGTACAGTGAGCCAGAGACATGGATGCTATTAATGAATAAATTAGCTGATATGACGATCACGTACATACGGGCGCAGGTAAAAGCAGGAATCAGTGCATTTCAAATCTTCGACTCTTGGGTTGGCGCTTTAAATGCAGCAGATTACCGGACATTCATTAAGCCTGTCATGCAGCGTATTTTCACAGAGCTTAAGTCTGAAAACGTACCGATGATCATGTACGGAGTTGGTGCGAGTCATCTGGTGAAAGATTGGCATGACCTGCCGCTTGATGTCGTTGGACTTGATTGGCGTATGAGTGTAGACGAAGCGCGAAAAGAAGGTTTATCAAAAACGTTACAAGGAAACCTTGATCCAACCATCTTACTTTCTCCTTGGGAAGTGATTGAAGAAAGAGCAAAAGACATTTTAGATCAAGGGATGAAATCAGATCACTTCATCTTTAACTTAGGTCATGGGGTATTTCCTGATGTTTCACCAGAAACGTTAAAGAAGCTGACAGGTTTTATTCACGACTATTCGGCTAAACATAAAAAAACATCCATTTAAACTATTTCAAATGATCTGAAGGAGTGTTGGTTGTGGAGAAAAAGAAAATGGGACTTCTTGTCATGGCATATGGCACCCCATATAAAGAAGAAGACATTGAGCGTTACTATACACATATCCGTAGAGGCAGAAAGCCGGAGCCAGAGATGCTGCAAGATTTAAAGGATCGCTACAAGGCAATCGGCGGTATTTCTCCTTTATCAAAAATTACAGAACAGCAGGCAAATGGTTTGTGTGATCATTTGAATGACATCCAGGACGACATTGAATTTCATGTCTACATTGGCTTAAAACATATCGAGCCTTTCATTGAGGATGCGGTTGCCGAGATGCATCAAGATGGCATCACAGAAGCTGTGAGTATCGTCCTTGCGCCGCACTTCTCAACATTTAGTGTGAAATCGTATAACAAACGTGCTCAAGATGAGGCAGATAAGCTTGGCAATTTGAAGATCACTTCTGTTGAAAGCTGGTATGATGAGCCGAAGTTTGTGGACTATTGGGTGAAACAAGTAAAAGATACGTATGCATCCATGAGTCAAGAAGAAAGAGAATCGGCTGTGCTTATTGTATCTGCACACAGCCTTCCTGAAAAAATTATTGCAGCAGGAGATCCATACCCTGACCAGCTCGCACAATCTGCCAAAATGATTGCAGGCGGTGCGGGAATTGAACATTATGAAATTGGCTGGCAAAGTGAAGGTAATACGCCTGATCCGTGGCTTGGACCAGACGTGCAAGACCTCACCCGGGATCTATTCGAACAAAAAGGCTATAAAACGTTCGTATATGTGCCTGCTGGATTTGTCGCTGATCATCTGGAAGTGTTATACGACAACGATTATGAATGTAAAGTCGTGACAGATGAAATCGGTGCAGCCTACTATCGTCCAGAAATGCCAAATGCGAAACCAGCATTTATTGATGCGCTGGCAACAGTCGTGTTAAAGAAGCTTGACGAAAGCAAGTAATCATATAAAAGAAGGCGATCCTATGCATGACAATCAAAAACACCTTGTCATCATTGGCGGTGGCATCACTGGTTTAGCCGCCGCCTTCTATTTGGAAAAGGAAATTGAAGAAAAAGGTCTCCCTATCCAAATATCTCTTATTGAAGCGAGTCCTAGGCTGGGTGGAAAAATACAAACATTATATAAAGATGGCTACATTATTGAACGTGGTCCTGATTCATTTTTAGAAAGAAAGGTCAGTGGACCGCAGCTGGCAAAGGATGTCGGTCTGTCCGATCAGCTCGTCAATAATGAAACGGGGCAAGCATATGTATTAGTCAATGAAACCCTTCACCCGATGCCAAAGGGCGCTGTCATGGGCATTCCAACTCAAATCAGCCCTTTCGTTACAACTGGTCTTTTTTCAGTGGCAGGAAAAGCGAGAGCGGCGATGGATTTCGTCTTACCAAAAAGCAAGCAGACAGTAGATCAGTCGCTTGGTGAATTTTTTAGAAGACGTGTGGGCGATGAAGTCGTTGAGAATTTAATCGAGCCTCTTCTATCAGGTATTTATGCAGGTGACATTGACCGCCTTAGCTTAATGTCTACCTTCCCGCAGTTTTATCAAACGGAACAAAAGCATCGCAGTTTGATTCTTGGGATGAAAAAATCACAGCAGCATGCGAAAGCGCAGCAAGTGACAGCGAAAAAACAAGGACAGTTCCAAACAATCAATCAAGGACTGCAAGCCCTTGTTGAAGCGGTAGAAAGTAAGCTCAAGCTGACGACGATTTATAAAGGGACAAAAGTGAAGCAGATTGAAAAAACAGATGGAGGCTATGGCGTACAATTAGACAGCGGTCAAACACTTTTTGCAGATTCAGCCATTGTCACTACGCCGCATCAATCGATCTATTCCATGTTTCCAAAAGAAGCAGGGCTTGAATATTTGCATGACATGACATCTACCTCTGTTGCAACGGTTGCACTTGGCTTTAAAGAAGAGGATGTTCATAATGAATATGATGGGACAGGTTTTGTCATCTCAAGAAACAGTGATTTCTCTATTACAGCCTGTACATGGACGAATAAAAAATGGCCGCATACAGCTCCTAAAGGAAAAATACTATTGCGTGCGTATGTAGGAAAAGCTGGTGACGAATCGATTGTCGAGCAGTCAGATCATCAAATCATCAGCATCGTGCTGGAAGATTTGAAGAAAATCATGGATATTAAAGCAGATCCAGAACTGACGACGGTGACTCGCTGGAAAACCAGTATGCCGCAATATCACGTTGGCCACCAACAGCAGATTTCGAATATGCGTGAAACGTTTAAGCAATCATACCCTGGTGTTTATATCACAGGTGCTGCTTTTGAAGGTGTCGGAATCCCTGATTGTATTGATCAAGGAAAAGCCGCCATCTCTGAGGCTGTATCTTACCTATTTTCATAAAAATAAACTCCCTTTTCTGTCATGGAAAGGGAGTTTTTCATGTTCGTATGATAAGAAAAGAAGTTGTGAATAATAAAAGTGAACAAAGTAGTTGCATCTGTAGAAAAGGATATGGTATATTACTTTCTGTACTTAATGACCAAAACGTTCAAATAGTCATTTTTGGAGTGAGAACCATGAGTGTTGATAGGAGACAAATGATTTTAGATGGGGCCACGAAGGCATTTACTCAATTCGGGTATAAAGCCACGACAATGGACCTTGTGGCGAAGCTTGCCAACGTCGGAAAAGGAACCATTTATACCTTTTTCAAAAACAAAGAAGAGCTGTTTGATGAAATTTTCACATCCCTTTTAATGGAGATGAGAAAAATTGCTGACGAGGCCATTGATGAGAAGAACAGTTTCTCTGAAAACCTTCACTTAGCACTTTTTGCAATATTGGAATTTCGAAAAAACCACCAGCTCACAATAAAAATCTTTCAGGAAAATGCGGAGCTTGGCACGTCAGCAGTCAAGGAAATGATTGAAAAAATGGAGCAAATGATCATTCGCTATATTAAAATAAAAGTAAAAGAAGCGATTGATAAAGGTGACATTAAGCCTTGTGATCCTGAATTGACTGCATTTGTGATGGTGAAACTATATATTGCACTTATTTTTGATTGGGAAAAGCGATACGAGCCTTTAACAAAAGAAGAAGTAGCTGAATCGCTCGAGCTTTATGTACTAAAAGGGCTTTCTACAACAACGTAATTTTTTTTGAGTTCAAATGACCAAATTGTCAATTTAGTCACTCATCTATGGGAGGAAAACAGCAATGAATTTAATTCGGAATCAATGGAAAGACATTGTGACGAGCAAAAAACTACTGATCCCGATTTTAGCTGTCTTATTTATTCCGCTGATTTATAGTGGTGTATTTTTAAAGGCTTACTGGGATCCATATGGTACAGTTGATCAATTACCTGTAGCGGTTGTCAACTTGGATGAAGGCAGTCATTATGATGGCAAAACACTTCAAGTCGGCGATGATTTAGTGAAGGAATTGAAGAAGAACGATAGTTTTAAATGGCACTTTGTCGATAGTGAAGAAAAGGCCGTCAAGGGATTAAATAACGAGGACTATTATCTCGTCGTAGAAATACCAAAAGATTTCTCTAAAAATGCAAGTACAGTGCTAGACAAACATCCGAAAAAATCGAATTTGAAATATTATACGAATCCAGGCGCAAACTATGCTGCGTCACAAATTGCGAATAATGCCATTATCAAATTAAAAGATTCGGTTTCAAAGGAAGTCACAGAAAATTATGCAGAGGTCATCTTTGATAACTTCAAAACCATTGCAAAAGGATTAGATCAAGCAAGCGATGGTGCGAAGAAAATTGATGACGGAACAAAAAGCGCAAAAGATGGCAGTAAAAAGTTAAAAGACAATCTGGCGAAATTGGCTGAAGGAACGTTAACATATAGTGAAGGTGTTCATCAGTTCGCAGGGAAAATGGGTGAACTGAACACAGGGATCCAATCTCTTGACAGCGGGCTTGGTCAGCTCTTAACGGGCTATCAAACCATCGATCAGAAATTTGGAGAGCTTGGCACAGGGATTGATACATTGACCGAAGGGTTAAACACAAGCCTTGAAGGACATCAGCAGCTTGCTTCTAAAATGCCGCAATTCACAGCAGGCATTGAGCAGCTAAACAATAAAGCACAGTCATTTTCGGAAAAAATTGCAGCAGTAGAAAAAGTATTGTCTTCACCAGAATTAGCGAATCTTGAAAAGATGGCGCCTAAACTAGATCAGGTGAAAAAAAACGCACAAACGTTCAATACAAAACTTGCTTCATTAAAAGAAGCACTGTCTAATCGAGATGCAAAAGTGAAAAGTATTATTCAAAACAGCTCAATGACAGACGAAGAGAAAAAGGCGGCAATGGATCAGCTCGAAAGCCTTCCTAAAATTGAACTGCCTGACCTGTCTGGACTTGAGCAAAGCTTAGCAGCCTTGCAGGAACTGCCCGATGTTAGTGAAGTTCAATCTGCGGTTGCTTCGGCAAAAGCACAGCTGCAGCAAGTAAAACAGCTGCCAAAGAAAACAGAACAGCTATACACATCTACGGTCGCGATACAAAATGCCATTGATCAAATGACATCTGGTACGAATAAATTGTATCAAGGTGCACTTAAGCTTCAAACAGGTCAAGGGCAATTACAAGAAGGCCTGCAAACAGCAAATGGAAAGCTTGATACAGCGAAAAGTGGTGCGGATAAGCTTGCAAATGGTTCAAGCCAGCTTAGCGCAGCGTTAAATAAGCTAGAAAGTGGTTCAGCGAGTATCCAAAGCAACTCATCTAAACTTGCTGAAGGCTCAAAATCGCTAGATAAAGGATTAGGCGACTTAAAGAGCGGTACAGGGAAGCTGTCCGATAAATTGAAAAGCGCCGCGGATGAAACAGGTGAAATTGATGCGGATCAGGACAATTACAATATGATTGCGAGTCCAGTCAAAACAGAAAACGATACAGCGAAAAAGATTGATAATTACGGAACAGGGCTCACGCCTTATATCTTATCCATGGGACTCTTTGTAGGGGCTCTCATGCTCACCGTTGTATTCCCAATGAAAGACCCTGCTGGACGCCCTAGAAATGCGTTTGAATGGTTTGTCAGCAAATATAGTGTGCTCCTGCTTGTCGGTATCTTACAGGCAGTCATTGCAAGCTCCATGCTCATCTTTGGACTTGGTCTTGAGGTGGAGAGTCTCTGGCGCTTCTATCTCTTTGCGATCGTCGTCAGTCTGACGTTCCTAGCGATCATTCAGCTTCTGGCGACAACAATGGGGAACCCAGGGCGCTTCATCGCTGTCATTATCTTGGTTCTTCAGCTTGCAGCAAGTGCGGGTACATTCCCGCTTGAGCTCGTCCCAAAATTCTTCCAAGTCATTCATAGTCTGCTTCCAATGACGTATACAATCAACGGATTTAGAACGATCATTGCAAGTGGTGATGACAGCTATTTATGGCACCAAGCAGCGATCCTTGGAACAGTTGCCATCATCATGATGGCCGCAACAACAGCATACTTTGCTTGGAACGTGAGAAAAATGAAACAAGAAGAAGCTTAATGAATGAATCCTCAGATTGTTGACAAAGGGCTAAAAATGATCTTTATTTTAGCCCTTTGTCTTCTTTTTTTCAGCGTGATAGAAAACCTTTGCAGTCTAGGAAGAACGAGTACCGGAGCGGAGCGAATTTGAGATTCGTGAGCACTGGCACGCAGGACTGACACAGAATGCGAGGGTTTGTCTACATGCTGTCCTTTCTCTTAATAGAGAAAGGGTTTTTTCTATTAGAAATTAGACATCAGGAACCCGAAGCGATATATTTTAAGAAGAGATGCTGAAAAAGGCATACATGGAAGGAATTGCTTTCAGACAAAGGAGGAAATGCCGAATGACGACTGAAGTAAACGAAACGATTCAACTTATTCAAAAGCTCGTATCAATCCCAAGTCCATCAGGGAATACAGAAAAGGTGATCGGCTTTGTTGAACGTTTTTTACAAGATCTGAATATTGAGACAAAGCGTAATCGAAAAGGCGGATTAATTGCCACAATAAAAGGAGCAGATGACGAGGAACACCGTATGCTGACAGCGCATGTCGATACGCTCGGTGCAATGGTAAAGGAAATGAAATCAAATGGCCGAATTCGTCTTGCACTCATCGGGGGCTTTCAGTATAACTCAATCGAAGGCGAGTATTGTGAAATTGAAACAGCATCAGGCCGTACATACACAGGAACAATCCTCATGCATCAAACGTCAGTTCACGTATATGAGGATGCTGGAAAAGCGAAACGAAACCAAGAAAATATGGAGATTCGTCTCGATGAAAAGGTGAAAAATGCAGACGATGTCAAAGCACTTGGGATTCAAGTAGGGGACTTTATCTCGTTTGACCCTAGAGTAGAAGTGACGTCTTCAGGCTTTATTAAATCAAGACACCTTGATGACAAAGCAAGTGTGGCGTTATTGCTGCGTTTAATTCACCGGATTCAAACGGAAAACATCACTTTGCCACATACGACACACTTCTTAATTTCAAATAATGAAGAAATTGGATACGGTGGAAATTCGAATATTCCAGAAGAAACGGTGGAATATCTAGCTGTCGATATGGGAGCGATCGGTGATGGTCAATCAACCGATGAATATAGTGTGTCGATTTGTGTGAAGGATTCAAGCGGTCCTTATCATTATGGTTTACGCAAGCATTTAGCAGCATTAGCTGAAGCAAATGAAATTGATTACCGTCTTGATATTTACCCTTATTATGGTTCTGATGCATCAGCAGCGATTAGAGCAGGGCATGATATCATTCATGGACTGATTGGACCTGGCATTGACTCTTCGCATGCTTTTGAAAGAACCCATGAAGATTCACTGATTCAGACAGCCAATCTTCTTTACTACTATGTTCAATCCAAATTAATCACACCATAAAAAAGAACCCCGACTATTGGGGTTCTCAGCGTGTAGACAAACCCTCGCATTCTGTGTCAGTCCTGCGTGGTGGTGCTCACGAATGTCAAAATCGCTCCGCGCCAGTCCTAGACTTCAAAGGTTTTCTATCACGCTGAACAGAAGACAAAGGGCTAAAATAAAGATCATTTTAGCCCTTTGTCAACAATCAAAAAGAACCCCATCTATCGGGGTTCTTTTTGATTAGCTTGAAAGCTGTGTTGGCTCAGGAACATCTTGTCCAGTCATCACACGAAGTCCTTTTTCAGGGTCATATTGCCCTTCCCATTTAGACATCACGACAGCTGCAAGTGCATTACCTGTTAAGTTGACAACAGTTCGCGCCATATCCATGATACGGTCAACACCTGCAATAAATGCGAGACCTTCAGCAGGTACACCGATCGTTCCTAGTGTTGCGAGTAATACGACAAATGAAGTACCAGGAACGGCAGCCATTCCCTTTGATGTCACCATCAGCACAAGAACAAGTGTGAGCTGCTGTACGATCGTGAGGTCAATGCCATATACCTGTGCAAGGAAAAGCGCAGCGATGGCTTGATACAAGACGGAGCCGTCCAGGTTAAACGTATAACCGATTGGGATAACGAAAGAGACAATTCCTTTTGGACATCCGATGCGCTCCATTTTATCCATGACTCTTGGTAAAACTGTTTCAGAGCTTGATGTACTAAAGGCAAGAAGCATTTCGTCTTTCATGTAAGCAAGAAATCTGAAAATATTGACGCCGATCATCTTTCCAATGATTCCGAATACAACGATAAGGAAGAGAGCCAGCGCAAAATAAACAAGACCTACAAGCTTACCTAATGAAATAAGAGATTCAAGACCAAATTTTGAAACTGTCACACCAATGAGTGCGAAGACACCAAATGGTGCAGCTTTCATCACAACATTGACGACATGGAACATGGCATGTGATACACCTTCAAAGAAGGCGAGCACTGGTTTGCCGCGTTCACCAATGGCTGAAACCCCGAGTGCAAATAACACAGTGAAGAAAATAATCGCAAGCAAATCACCTTCCGCCAATGATTGGAAGAAGTTCGTTGGAACGATATGAAGGAACGTATCAGCAACTGATTTACTGCTTTGCTCTTTTTCCGTTTCAACATACTGGCTAATATCTTGTTTTTCCGTATGTCCAAAGTCAACGCCTGCACCAGGTTGAACAAAGTTAGCAAGTACAAGACCAAGGACAATCGCAAATGTTGTGATAATTTCAAAATAAAGAATGGTTCTAAAACCGAGCTTCCCTACTTTTTTACCATCACCGGCACCTGCAACACCTAAAATTAAGCTAGAGACGACAATCGGTATGACGATCATCTTAATGAGTCTTAAGAAGAAGTCTCCAATTGGTTTTAAGTATGTCTCAACATCTGGGTTACCGAAAAAGATCGCACCAACAACGACGCCGAGAATAAGACCGATTAGGATTTGTGTAGCTAATCCGAATTTTAATTTTTTCATAGATTTCCTCCCTAACTTATTCATTAAAGGAATATTCCCATCATATTAAGTTTTAATATATGAATTAAAGTATAACTAAAATTAAAGAGTTTCGTCCACGATTAAATTATATTGAGAAAATACAAAATTGTTTGAAAAAATGGACGCTTCGAACCCCCTTCGTTGTTTTAAGTCAATAAAAAGTGTCATCAGAACTAAAAGTCATCATATAAAAATACTAAAAATCCCTTTTGTGACAAGGGTTTTACCTTTTTACCTATTTTTCCGAAAAAATAAAAAGCACTTTTGACTCCAACTGACGACGGAGGAAAAAAGTGCTTTTTTATTCAATTTATTCCCTTATTTAAGATAACTTACTTGTGAGCATTCCTCACATTCATTACCGTAACACTCGTGCTGTTCCATTAAATCATTTCCACATTTTGTGCATTTCTTTGAGGGCAAATTTCTAAAAAACTCAGTGATTTTTCCTAGCATTTGTCATCCTCCAATACATTTTGTTGCTATTATTGTATTATAACAGATTGATAATTGTCAATCTGTTTTGTAACAATAGGCAAGAAGAATGCTTTTTCCATGAAAAATGGGTATATTGTAAGAAGGGGATTTTTACAAAAGGAGGGAAGAATGACGATGAAATTAACCGTTATTGGATGCTACGGAGGGTTTCCAGCAGCCGGTGAGGCGACATCAGGTTATCTTTTTGAATCAGATGGTTTCCGGCTGCTTGTAGACTGCGGGAGCGGTGTTCTTTCTAAGCTTCAGCAAACCATTGATATAGAAGAACTAGATGCTGTTCTCCTTTCTCATTATCATCACGATCATATTGCTGATATCGGACCTCTCCAATATGCGAAATTAGTGGGTTATCATTTAGGGAAAAGCAGCGGTTCGCTTCCGATCTATGGACATACAGGTGATCAAGAAGCATTTAGGCGGCTCTCTGATGATGTACATACAAAGGCAAAGCCTTATCATCCGGCAGAAGGCATTCAAATGGGCCCATTTCAAATTGATTTTTTGAAAACGGTTCATCCTGCAGAATGCTATGCCATGAGAATTCAGGCAGATGATGCTGTGGTGGTGTATACAGCGGATTCGAGCTATCAGGACGCATTTATCCCATTTAGTAAGAATGCAGATCTGCTCATTGCCGAGAGCAATTTTTACGCCAGGCAAGACGGAGCGGGTGCAGGACATATGAACAGCACTGAAGTAGGGAAGATAGCAAATGAAGCAAATGTCGGGGAGCTCATCATCACCCATCTGCCTCATTTCGGACGGCATAAAGACCTAGTCAATGAAGCACAGGCGTTATATACTGGCAGTATACAGCTTGCCCATTCAGGGCTTAGATGGAACAAGGAAGGAAGATAGAGATGCTGTTTATCGATAACGAACAACATGATGATCCAATGATTAATCTGGCAATTGAAGAGTATTGCTTAAAATATTTAGATCCAGAAGAAACGTATTTACTGTTTTACATCAACCAGCCGTCCATTATTATTGGAAAGAACCAAAATACAATAGAAGAAATCAATACAAAATATGTGGAAGACAATGTAATCAAAGTCGTTCGCCGCCTATCCGGCGGTGGTGCAGTTTACCATGACAAAGGAAACTTAAACTTCAGCTTTATCACAAAAGATGACGGGGAAAGCTTCCATAACTTTAAAAAGTTCACGGAGCCAGTCATCAAAGCACTTGAAAAGCTAGGAGTCAAAGCTGAATTAAGCGGCAGAAATGACATCATGGCAGATGGACGCAAAATTTCTGGAAATGCCCAGTTCGCCACACGAGGACGTATTTTCAGTCATGGCACACTGCTATTTGATTCAGAAATTGAACATGTCGTCTCTGCATTAAATGTGAAAAAAGAAAAGATTGAATCTAAAGGCATTAAATCCATTAGAAGCAGGGTCGCGAATATTAGCGAACTAATGGATCAAAAAATGACAACAGAAGAATTTAGAAAAATTCTTTTAAGCTACATTTTTGATACGGATGGGGACGTGCCTCAATATCAACTGACTGAAAAGGATTGGCAAAAGATCCATGAAATTTCCCAGGATCGATATCAAAAATGGGAATGGAACTACGGCCGTTCACCTAAGTTTAATTTGCAGCACTCTAAGCGGTTCTCAGCTGGCTCGATCGATCTGCGTTTAGAGGTGAAAAAAGGCATGATCCAAGACTGCAAGATCTTTGGTGACTTCTTTGGTGTGGGGGATATTGCCGATATTGAAAAAAGACTGATCGGGCAGCAATATGATCGTAAAACCATCAGCGACGTATTAGAAGATATGGATATGCGCCACTATTTCGGCAACGTATCGAAAGAAGATTTTCTTGATTTGATTTATTAAGCGGGGGAAAAGCACGGCTAGAGATAGCGGTGCTTTTTTGATTGAAAGAAATGAAAGCGATTAACATTTGATCTTGTGGATTTTTTCGATTGTCTATTATAATAGAAAGGAGGAATGTTTGGTCATAAAATGAATGGCTATTCATTCATTGACGACGCATAAGGGGTGGGAGAATGGATTTGATCAAAAATCTTGAGCAGACTGCGATGACCAAGGGAGAAAATATCGCACTGATCTTTGAAGGAAAGAAGTGGACCTATCGAGAGCTGATGACAAGTATCGAGCGTTTTGCAGATGGCTTAGTCAACGAAGGGTTTCAAGCTGGGGATCATATCGCGCTTATTTTAGGAAATTCACCGCATTTCGTCATTTCTTTTTTTGGTGCATTGAAGGCAGGGCTTGTCGTTGTACCTGTCAATCCAACATACACGCCAAGTGAAATTGGATATATGCTGATCACAGGAGATGTAAAAGGCATTGTTGCACCTGATCAGCTTTTGCCAGTATACGAGCAGGTGTATGAACAGCTTCCGTCTATTGAACGAGTGATTATTTGTGCAGAAAATGAATCGGCGTGCAGATCAAGTTTCAAGGAAGTATTTGATCGTCTTGTCTTCTTTGGAAAGCTTGTGTCTGGACATGCGCCAGAAACGACACATCCTTCCATTCAGCCTGACGATACTGCGGTTATTTTATTTACATCTGGTACGACAGGAAAACCAAAGGGTGCGATGCTGACTCATTTCAACCTTTATTCAAATGCCAGAGACATTGCTGAGTACCTATCGATTGATGAAAGGGACAAGGTCATTGCTGCTTTGCCCATGTTCCATGTATTTTGTTTAACGGTCTGTATGAATGCACCGTTGATTCATGGCGCGACCATTTATGTCCTGCCGCATTTCAGCCCATCAGAGCTTTTGCGCATGATGGAAAAAGAAAAACCCACGCTATTTGTTGGTGTTCCAACCATGTATAACTATTTATACCGCCAAGACGGTCATGATGAAGCGATGACATCAGTGAGGATTTGTATATCAGGCGGTGCTTCGATGCCTGTTGCCTTACTACACGGTTTTGAGAAAAAGTTCGGTGTCACGGTGCTGGAGGGCTATGGATTATCAGAGGCTTCCCCAGTGACTGCTTTCAATCCTCTTGATGGAAAAAGAAAACCGGGTTCAGTCGGGACCGACATTATGAATGTGAAGAATAAGATCGTGAATGAGCTTGGAGAGGAAGTCGGTCCGAATGAAGTCGGAGAACTCATTGCAAAAGGGCCAAACATCATGAAAGGCTATTATCAAATGCCAGAGGATACTGAAGCTGCATTGCGGGACGGGTGGCTGTATACAGGTGATCTGGCGAGAAGAGATGAAGATGGATATATTTATATTGTCGATCGAAAAAAGGATATGATTCTCGTTGGCGGTTATAATGTCTATCCAAGAGAAGTAGAAGAAGTGGTTTATCAACATGAAGCTGTAGCAGAAGCCGTCGTCATCGGTGTGCCAGATCCAAACACAGGTGAGGCTGTCGTCTGTTACATTTCCCCTAAGAAACATGCTCACATCAATCAAGAAGACATCATCACACATTGTTCACGCTATTTAGCGAAATATAAGCAGCCCCAAACGATCCATTTCATAGATGATATTCCAAAGAACACAACAGGTAAAATTTTAAGAAGAGCGCTAAAGGACAAGTATCAAACAGAAGAAAGTAAATAAAAAAGGGAGTCTCTTATGAAGAGGATCCTCAGCGTGAAGAAAACCCTCGCATTCGGTGTCAGTTCTGCGTGCTGGTGCTCACGAATATCAAATTCGCTCCGCGCCAGTACTCGGCCTTCCTAGACTTCAAGGGTTTTTATATCACGCTGAAAAGAAGACAAAGGGCTAAAATGATCTTTATTTTAGCCCTTTGTCAACAATCTGGGGAGTCTCTTATGAAGAGACTCCTTTTTGAATGGCTTCTTTTAACTGTTTCTGAAAAGAATTTGACTGTTTTTGATTCAGTTCATAATACGTGCCATCTACTAAAAAAACGACCTGAGAACGGTTGGTCCATAGCTGAAAGGTGGTGCCGTTTGTTCGTCCAAACATCACCTTGGCAATATAATCAGGTTTTTTTATATTTTTCTTAAGATGATTGCTTGTTTGTTTGCCTTTGTTTAATTCTTCAATTAAATCTTCAGCTGTGTCTTTATCATCTATTTCATAAGAAATGGACTGATTCGTCGGTGAAAGCAATAATTTTTCTGCTCGATTCTCATCGAAAATGTCACTAGTCCGGCTGAACACATAAAAGAAGGTGATCAGTAAAAGTCCAAAGATCACAATTCCTGCAAGGATTTTCTTCATTTTGATCCTCCAACTCACTGTTTTACCTTTAGCTTCTCCGGTTTTTTAGAAGCATAATCATTTTTTCCGCTCAAGCTTTTTTAGATGGGGCATGCTATGATGGAGGCAAATGAGACAGGTTCTAAACAAAAATGTGCGTGATTAGAATAAAGAGAGGGATGGAAAGGAGGCTGACCTGTGCGCGTACGTAAATGGATAGCTCTTGCAACGTTAGCATACATATTGTACGGTCTTTTTATTTATTTTTATTTGTTTCTAATGGGTGATTCATCTGTTCCTGAAAGTGTGAAAGGGACAAGTGCAGACCCGCATACCTTTATGACAAGCCATGAGCTTGTCATCAGCGAGAATTTCTCGAAAATACGTAACCTGCTGTACTTTATGACAATCCCGTTAGATTGGTACGTCTTTTTCCTTTTGCTCATTTCAGGGTTTTCACGGAAATTAGCAGACTGGAGCTTTGCAGCAGCTCGTTTCACATTCTTAAGTAAACTTGTTTATGTCTTCGTGCTGTCACTTCTAACGATGCTGGTTTCATTGCCGATCAAGTGGATTGGCTATCAGCTGTCTTTATACTACGGAGTATCTGCTCAAAGCACAGCAAGCTGGTTAAAGGATCAAACGCTGGATTTCTGGATTCAATATCCGCTCCTTGCCCTATGTGTTCTTGTGTTCTTTTGGCTTATTCAAAAGAGAAGGAAGTTATGGTGGCTGTATGCCTGGTGTTTGACAGTCCCAGTCACACTGTTCCTCTTCTTTATACAACCGGTCGTCATTGATCCGCTATACAACGATTTTTACCCATTAAAGGATCAAGCACTTGAGAAAAAGATATTAACGCTTGCAGAAAAAGCGCATATCCCGGCAGATCATGTATATGAGGTCAATATGTCTGAGAAAACAAACACGATGAACGCTTACGTAACAGGGATTGGTGAAAATAAACGCATTGTCTTATGGGACACGACGCTGCAAAAGCTAAAGGATCAGGAAATTTTATTTATCATGGCGCATGAAATGGGCCATTACGTCATGAAGCATGTCTATATTGGCCTAGCTGGATATTTAGTGCTGTCACTAGCAGGATTTTTTGCAATGGACCGCCTTTATTTTTACCTTCATCAAAAGGGAGCCGCCTCATTTCGGCTGAAGGGACCACAGGATGTCGCTGCTCTTCCGCTTCTTTTGATCATTGTATCCATGCTGTCATTTGCGGCTTCCCCTTTTACAAATGCTGTTTCAAGGCATCAAGAACGGGCAGCTGATGAATATGCCGTGAACCTGACAAAAGATGGGGAGGCGGGGGTGACATCTTTTCAAAAACTTACAAAATCAGGTCTGTCCCAAGTCAATCCACCGCTTCTAGTGAAAATATTCCGCTATGGACATCCGACGATGATGGAGAGAATCATGGATATGGAAAAGGCAGCAAAAAAAGAGGGAATGTCGAAATAGCAGTAAACAAATCAGATTGTTGACAAAGGGCTAAAATGATCTTTATTTTAGCCCTTTGTCTTCTTTTCAGCGTGATAGAAAACCTTTGAAGTCTAGGAAGGACGAGTACCGGAGCGGAGCGAATTTGACATTCGTGAGCACCGGTACGCAGGACTGACACCGAATGCGAGGGTTTGTCTACACGCTGAAATAAAATCCGGCTGGGTCAGCCGGATTTTATTTGCACACTTGTTTAGTTAGAAGCCGCTTGAACGTTAATTAACCCTTTTCCGTAATAGAAGGAGTTACCAAGCGGTGTTGCCGTGTTTTCTAAGCGCTGGCGAACCTGTGAATTTGATAGATTCGGGTTCTTAGAAAGAATAAGCGCTGCTGCTCCTGCTACATGAGGAGAAGCCATAGACGTTCCAGTATAAGAGGTGTATCCACTGCTTGGTACTGTACTTAAAATGGATGTACCAGGTGCGGAAACATCTAATTCAGGTCCTGCGCTAGAAGAGGAGTTTCTTACATTGCTGCTGTTCACATTGGCAACGGCAATCGTAGAATCATATTTTGCTGGATAGCCAACAGTGCTTGAAGAGCCAGAAGAACCTGAATTACCTGCAGCAGCAACAACAACGATTCCGCGGTTGTTTGCTGTATCAACAGCATTTTTCAGCGCTGTTGAACCGCTTGGTCCGCCTAAGCTCATATTGATGACATCCATGTTATTGGCAACAGCCCATTCAATACCGCTAATAATCCAGCTGTATTGTCCATCGCCGTAACGGTCTAACACTTTAACAGCAAACAAGGAGGCACTTGGAGCGACACCAAGAACACCAATTGTGTTATCAAGAGCAGCAATGGTTCCGGCTACGTGAGTTCCGTGTGATTGAAAATCTTGGGTGGCATTTGGCTCTGAAGGGACGAAGCTAGCACCGCCTGCAACATTTAAGTCAGGGTGTGCAGCGTGGATACCAGTATCAAGGACAGCTACTTTGACGTTAGCACCTTTATAACCTTGAGCGTGTACAGCTGGAGCTTTGATTTGAGGGATACCATAAGGGACGGTTTGTGCATATGCTTCTGCTTTGTGGTCTTCTTCTACATAAGCAATGCTAGGGTCATGCTCAAGTTTTTTTGCGGCTTGTTTGGACATCTTCACTTGTGCAGCATTAATGAGCCGATATTGCTTTTCTAGTTTTCCACCATTTTGAGTCACCGCTTGTTTCTTAGAGCTGTTTGTGGTGGCAGAAGCTTTAAAGCCAACGATATAGCTTTTTTCACTTTCTGACTTTGAGGCAGTCTCGGCATTTGCCATCGAGCCTCCAAACCCTGATGAAAACAGAAGAGGGACAGCCAATAAAACACTTGTCATCACATTTTTCTTTTTCACGCACATTCCACATCCCTTTTTTCTTATTTCAGAATAATCATCCGTAGTCTATAAGAATGAAACGTTTGATTATTCTGTATTTTCAGTTTAATAGAGATAGGCAAATAAGAGTAGACCTGAATTTTTGTGAAAGTCCTAGCGGAAATTAGGGAATTAAGTCACTTGTGATAGGTGGTGAATTATGTTTATTTTAGTTTTTCTGCGTTTTCCTATTAAAAAGGAAGTGTGCTTTTTTTCTCATGATCAATTTCGGGACAAACATTCGATACCCGAAAGGCCATTAAATAGGTAGAAAAGGCTAGCATCTATTTCGAATTTCGATATAAAAAAATATTATTTTATCATTGTTTCTGTCATAAAAAAGAACCTGCTAAGATCACAGGTTCTTTAAGAGGGAGAAGATTGAGTTAAATGGCTGACCACGTTGTAATCACGAACCTTCCATTTACCATCTTTCCATTCCACATAATTTAAGCAAGCATTGACAAGTCTCGTGTTCTGAAGACCCATATGTTCGTCAGCTAAAGCGGTGAGTAGGGCGTGGATGGCAGCACCGTGCGCCACGATCAGGACATGTTGATCTGGATAGGCTGCTCTGACCTTTTCAACCCCTTCTAACATTCGATCTTGAATCGTCTCAAGTGGTTCCATATTTGGATACTGCTTATCTGGAAACAGCTTCTGGCGCTCCTCCATCGACATGCCTTCAGCGTCACCGTAATCACGTTCAATGAAATCGTCCATGATGACGAGAGGTGCATGTACATGTTTTAAAATCAAATGAGCTGTTTCTTTTGCCCTTGATAATGGACTGGAAATGACAACATCCCAATGGACATCCTTTAAGTAAAGTCCAGTTTGTTCAGCCTGCCATTTACCTGTGTCGTTTAAAGGGATATTTGTTCGCCCTTGAATTCGTTTCGCTGCATTCTAATCTGTTTCCCCGTGTCTGACTAGGCAAATTGTTGTCAATCGAATCCCGCCTTTTCTAGCTTTTCTTCTATTATACTAAAGCAGAAGAAAAATGACTGGATTAGCGATTTGTCAGACTCGTTAAGGATTCGACTGAGCTGGCCACTTGGGAAACCGTTTGTTTGACTTCCTTCAGCTCGTTTAGGAATGTTTGGAGATCTATTTCAATTTTTCCGTTTTGGTTTTTACTTAAGTTCATGCTGCTCACGATATCATCGAAAAGAGAATTGATTTGAGTCATTTTTTCTTTACTGTCTGTCACAAGTAAATTCACGTCCGCAATATGCTGTGACACAATGGCGATTTGTGAATTGGTGTTGTTGACAAGCTCTGAAACAGTTGAGACCGTTTTCTTTGTGTCCTCTGATAATTTGCGAACCTCGTTTGCGACGACAGCGAACCCTTTTCCATGTTCACCTGCACGTGCAGATTCGATTGAGGCATTTAAAGATAACAAATTCGTTTGCTCTGCTATGCCTGTGACGATCCCAAAAATTTGTTCAATTTGTTTTGCGATTTCTTCTAAGCGTTTAATTTCTGTTTCAATCTTTGTCATGCTGCCATCAATTTGATTCATTTGTGTTTGCTGAATTTCTAATTCTTTTTTACCGCCGATTGATTTTTCCTCGACCTGTGCTGATATTTTCGTTCCAGCCTGTGACATATCCGCCATCTCATCAGATTTTGATACAAGCTTGTCCACTGCACTTGTTGTGTTGGAGAAGAGAGAAGCAAGCGAATTTGAGGTTTCTGTAATTTTTATATGAAGCTCTTGCTGTTGTTCTTCCGCTTCATCACGAATTTTAGAATATTCATTTTGGAACGTATCTAGGACAAGCTGCTGCTCTAAATTTAAAATTTTCGTCGTCGCTTTGACTGCCGTTTGATATTCTTTGAAATCTTGGATATGCTGTGCAAATAAATCCATAATTGAAAGCAAAAGGTCTTGGAATGCCGCCATATACCATTTAGGCTGGAGGCCAATCCGTAAATGAACTTGTGCAATTTTAATTCTTTTTGCCACGTAGGCATCGTCAATCACACCTGCAAACATTTCGCTAATATGAATGCGGAGTGTTTTTTTCAAACGTTCGACAGAACTATTATCTTGAATAATATGCATCAAGGAAGACTCTACTTCTAAATTTTTATAAAATTTATCAACGATATGTGCAATATCATCTTGAACGATTGGATTCAGCTGTTTCAATATAAAAAGGTCTTGCTGCGTCAAATCAATCATTTTAATTTGCTTGGCAATGTCCGTATTCTCCGAAAAGTTGATTCTTTTTATCCCATCATCCTGCTGTGTGAAAAAAGCAGTGTTTTTTCTTTTAGTATCTTTTTTAAATAACAATGTTTTTGTCCCCCTATAATCATCACAAATATCAGACTTTATGTTTTTTATCGGATAATATTGGATTTTTTAAAGGGAAAACAGTGAAATTTTACTGTTCTTTATATGACCTTTTTAGTGGTTTCTTTGCTGGGCCTTCTACTACTTCTCCAGTAATTGAAAAACGTGAACCATGACAAGGGCAATCCCAGGTGCGGTCACTATTATTCCAAGCGACTTCACAGCCTAGGTGAGTACATGTTGTATCGACAAGAAAGACATCCCCATCCTCTGATTTAAAGGCACCGCATTTCTTATGTTCATAAGATACAATGCCGCCTTCGCCTGGTTTTAAATCATCAATGGTTTGATCAGTTCGTTTTAATTTCCCGCTGATCAGCTTGGCAGCGACATTGGTATTCTCTTTCATAAAATCTTTGATAAATGAGTCAGAAACAAGTCTTGATGGTGTAAAGATCGATTCGTAGGGATTCGATTTCTCCTCAATTAAATCACCGATAAGAGTCGCTGCGACATGGCTTGTGGTCATGCCCCATTTTCTAAAGCCGGTAGCAACAAAGATATTCGGATGATGCTTGGTCAGGTGGCCAATGTAAGGGATTTGATCCATAGTGACCATATCGTGCGTCGACCAGCGATAAAGAACCTCCTCAATTCCAAGTGTATCGTTTCCGAACTTTTCTAGTGCTTCATAGTGTGCGGATTCATCACCGCCTTGTCCGGTTTTATGGCCTTCTCCTCCGATGAGAACCACTTCTTCACCGTGAAGTTCTGCCGTTCTTAAAGAGTGAGCGGGCTGGTCGATTCCTAAGTACATGCCGTCTGGAAGCGGCTTGGTTGTTTTGGCTGCTACTACATAAGATTGCTCGGGATGAATTCGAGTGAAATAAAGTCCTTTGCCATCATAAAAAGGAAAGTGTGAACAGGTAATGATATAGCGGCCTATCAGATGATGCCCACTTTTTGTGACGACAGCAGGCCGTTTCCCTTCTTTAACATCGACTGCGGTTGTCTGTTCAAAAATACGCACACCTCGCTCAATGAGCTGGTCGATCAGTGCATTTAGATAATGAAGGGGATGAAACTGTGCCTGCTGCGTCATCGCAAGGGCAGCTTTTATGTCAGTGTCAAAAGGAAGCTCTGTTTTCCATTCTCGGTCAATGCCTAGCTGTTTGTAGGCATCTAATTCCTTTTTTAACTTTTTTATGCCGCTTTCTTCCTTTGTATAAAGGTAAGCATCTTTTACCTCTAGCTGACAATCGATTTCGTGCTCTTTAACACGTGCTTGAATGAGATCTTTTGCTTTCTCATTTGCTTCTACATACAAATGGGCTTTTGGCATGCCAATTTGCTGAATCAGCTCATGATAGTACACATCGTGCTGTGAGGTGATTTTAGCTGTCGTGTGTCCGGTCGTGCCTTGCAGTAATTGATCGGCATCAATGATGATGACATCCAGCCCGCGTTCTGTCATTTCAAACGCAGTAGCGATACCGGTGATACCGCCACCTACAATAATCACATCTGCTGTGAGATCCTCACTTACAGAAGGAAAAGAATGCTTCTGACTCTCCGCTAACCATAACGATTTTGCCTGCTTCATTCCTTTATGTTCTTGTTCCATGTTGTCGCCTCCAGTTACTTGTTGTGTATAATTTTTCCACAATGCAGAAAATCATACATCTGAAAGGAAACAAGCATGACATACATAAAAAAATAGCCAACACATAAAAATAAACAAGATAAAAGGAAGGAGTGGACTGACGTGTCAACAAAGCAGCCGAAGAAAACATTGCCGCCTCAGCATCAGAATGAACGTCCGGGTCTTGAATATAAAATGAACCCTAGACCTATTTTTGATCGAGAGGTGCAGAATAAAAAGTTAGCGGGGAAAACGGCCATTGTGACAGGTGGAGATAGCGGGATCGGAAGAGCAGTCTCTGTCTTATTTGCAAAGGAAGGAGCCAATGTAGCCATTGTTTACTTGAGTGAACATCGTGATGCAGAGGAAACGAAGGACTATATTGAAAAGGCGGGAGGCCGCGTCATCTTAATTGCAGGTGACTTAGGGGATGAGGCTTTTTCAAATGAGGTCGTTAAAAAAACAAAAGATGCCTTCGGTTCCATTGATATTTTGGTAAACAATGCAGGAGAACAGCATCCGCAAAAAAGCATTGAACAGATTACCTCGCATCAGCTTCTTCGGACATTTCAAACGAATATTTTTGCCATGTTTTATTTAACAAAGGCTGTGCTCCCTCATTTAAAGAAAGGAAGCAGTATCATTAATACAACCTCCGTCACAGCCTATAAAGGGCATGAAACCTTAATCGATTATTCATCGACGAAAGGGGCGGTTGTGACATTTACCAGATCATTATCCTTATCGCTCATTAAACAAGGGATTCGAGTGAATGGGGTCGCTCCGGGGCCCATTTGGACGCCGCTGATTCCATCAACTTTTACGGAAAAGGAAGTCTCTGAATTTGGTGGAGATGTCCCAATGGAACGGCCTGGTGAGCCAGTAGAGCTTGCGCCAAGTTATTTATTTTTAGCGAGCGAAGACTCGTCTTACATGAATGGACAAATCCTGCATGTGAATGGCGGAACCATTTTAAATGGGTAAACAAAAAACTTGCGGTAAAGAGACGAGTTGCTGTCTCTCTGCCGCAAGTAAAATCATCATGATTAATGTAAGCAGTGTTCTGCATATTGAGCTGACAGGTCATTGAATCGCTTTTCATCACGCTGATCCAGTGCCCTATCAATCTCTTCTCTAAGGAAGGTTAAGCGCTGTTTATAAAGCGCCTCATCTAAAACCATTTGAATATAGATGTCTAAAATGGTGACGCCGTTTTCTTCGGTTTTTTGGGTGTTGCGGGACTTCATGAGCTCAGCGTACGTTTTTTTCTCTTTCATAAAGAATCCCCCCGATGCCTTTTTTATAGTATATGGATTGGCAAAGAAAAAATCAACAAGAATTTATAATTTTTAGACAATTTATTTTTGAGCAAAATCGACACCTCTTATCCAATCGACAGGATATGATATACCTTTAAAAATGACTTTTAGATAGATCGAATGTACTAAAAAATATGATAAAAAGATGATTTTAAATAAATTTTGAAAAAATCCTGTCGTTTCTTATACGTTGGTGATAGATTAATAGTATCTAAAATAACCAAAAATTAACACAGGAGGAAATGAAGTGTCAGGAATTAGCGAAACACCTTTAGATTCATATGTCATTAATCAAACAACGATGGCGGTCCTTCCGATTGAAGAAGGAAAAAGAGTATATTCAAAAGTCATAGAAAGAGAGACAAGCTTTTACGTCGAATTAAAGCCGCTGCAAATCATTGAGCGCAGCTGCAGATTCTTCGGCTCAAGCTATGCAGGCAGAAAGGCGGGAACATACGAAGTAACAGGAATTTCACACAAGCCTCCGATCGTGATTGACTCATCCAATCATCTGTATTTCTTCCCAACCTATTCATCCAATCGTCCTCAGTGCGGCTGGATCTCCCACAAATACATTCATACCTTCCAAGAATCATCCCTCGGGGACACGATGGTCACGTTTACAAATGGGCAAACGGTCAAACTAGATGTCTCATATAAATCATTTGAGAGTCAGGTACACCGGACAGCGTATCTCCGAACGAAATTTCAAGATCGTCTTGATGGAGGTCTTCCTAAAAAACAAGAATTTATGCTCTATCCAAAGGAACAACAGCTCAATCTTGTATACGATTTTATTTTAAGAGAACTTCGTAACAGATATTAACCAAAAACCAGCGGCAGACAGCCGCTGGACTCCTCAACCTACGCGAGCTTAGCACATCGTCATTTCTTCCTCGTAGAAAAAACAATTGATATTTATATAAAAAATTATATAATTTAACTATATCGTATAAAATTTTATATATCTAGTGGCAGTGAAAGGGGATATGATGATGACTTATGATGAACTGGATACGCCGGCGCTATTAATTGATAAACGGGTGATGATGGAGAATATAGCCGTTATGCAGCAATATGCTGATGGTCAGCAAGTAAAACTGCGTCCTCACACGAAAACACATAAAACGCCTAGGCTTGCCAAGGTGCAGGAGGAGATGGGCGCATCTGGCATGACCGTGGCGAAAGTAGGAGAAGCTGAAGTGATGGCATCTCATGGGCTGACAGATATTTTTATCGCAAATCAAATTGTAGGCGAGACAAAACTAAAGCGAATTCGAAAGCTGGCAGAGTCGATACATGTTTCCTTCGGTATTGATTGTGTAGAGCTTGTTCATCAAATTGAAGATGTCTTTCGCAAAGCAGAGAAAAAAGCTGAGGTTTTAATTGAGATAGAGGTTGGAGAAGAAAGGTCTGGTGTCATTGAAGAGAGTGATTTCCGTCAAATCTTACAAGCCATTCAGACATGTGAATTCGTTCATTTAAAGGGAATTTTCTCTCATGACGGACATACATACAAGGCGGAAAGTAAAGCACATTGTCAGGCATTATACGAAGACGCTGTGAATCGAACGCTTCAGTTTGCACAGATAGCAGAAGAAGCAGGCATGGTGCTAGAGGTAGTGAGCATTGGGTCAACACCTCCATTCTTATTTCAATTTGATATTCCAAAGGGAGTAACCGAAATCAGACCAGGCACGTATATCTTGATGGATGCTTCCCAGTCCAATGTGCTCGGCACATTTTCACATTGTGCGGCAACCGTGCTGACGACGGTGATCAGTAAACCGACAAAGTCCCGGGTCATTACAGATGTTGGAGCAAAAGGGCTGACGGCTCAAACTCGTACAAAAGGGCTGACCAAAACAAGAGGATTAGGCAAAGTGAAAGAATATGATGATGTATTTGTTTCAAGTGTATTTGACGAGCATGCCATCATCTATCATGAGGGCTTTCGCCAAAGCGTCCAGATCGGTGAGAAGGTACAAATTATTCCGAATCACATTTGCCCTGTGGTCAATCTTCATGAAAAAGCATACCTCATTCAAGATGGTGAAGTGGTAGAAGAGCTTGTGGTTGCTTGTAAAGGAAAACTTCAATAAATCAACTGATAGAACAATGGAGTGAAAGAAATGTCAGAAGTGAAAAATCAATTCAATCGCTACATACCAATCGCTAAAACGATTGCGCATATGTTTGGCCCTTCTTGTGAAGTGGTCATTCATGATCTGACCCAACCGCAATCGTCTGTCATTTTTACGATCAACAATCATGTAACAGGGAGAGAGATCGGACAGTCCTTTGATCATCTAGTGAAACAGGTCCTCTTGTCGGATGAATTTGGCGAAGATTATTTAGCTGGCTATGAAATAAAAACAGAGGATGGAAGAACCATCAAAGCGTCTACAACGTTGCTCCGTGATGACAAGGAGCAGGTGATTGGTGCGCTGTGTATCAATTACGACATGAGTGCAGTCAGTCATGTGAAAGAATTGATTGAAGAGCTCGTCCCTGGCTTATCAAAAGAGGTGCCGGCAACGCAGCGAAATGAAGACAAGGATTCACTGCAAAGTGTAGATGAAATTGCGGATCGTCTCATCGAACAAATTATTTCTCATCAAAAAGGATCATTAAAAAAACGGCAAGAAAAAATTGAACTCATACGTTTTATGGATGAGAAAGGTATTTTTCTCATGAAAGGCTCTGTGGATAAAGTAGCGGAGCGTTTAGGTATATCAAAGGTGACGGTTTACAGCTATTTAGACGAATTGAAGAAAATAAAAGAATCAGAGGAAACATCGTAAAGCTTTGAATTCAGTAGGGGGCTGGCTATGTTAAAAGAAACCTATGTTTGTGCTTCATGTCACGCAGTCTATCCAAGTACACCTGATATTTGGAGATGTCCGTGTGGCGGTTTATTGAATGTAGACTGGGAGAGACCAGCATTTTCAAAGGAACATATTCGAAGTGAATGGACTGGGATGTGGAGGTATGCGGGCGCACTGCCTTTTCATTCTGAAAACAGCGTGTGGAAAGAGATCACAATGGGAGAAGGATATACGCCGCTTGTGCCGTTATCCCAAGAAGATCCGCATACATTTGTGAAAGTCGATTACATGATGCCTACGCTTTCTTTTAAAGATCGAGGAGCAGCCGTCCTGATCGCAAAGGCGAAAGAGTGGGGCGTCAAAAAGGTCATTGCTGATAGCAGCGGAAACGCAGGAACATCTATTGCCGCCTATGCGAAGCGTGCTCAGGTGGAATGTGATATTTTCCTAGGGACAGGCACTTCACCGAAAAAAATCGCTCAAATAAAGGCACATGAAGCGAATATTCGTATGGTAGATGGAACCCGAGAGGATGTGGCAAAGGCAGCGCAGCTCGCAGTTCAGCAAGAAGGTACGTTTTATGCTAGTCATGTATTTAATCCGTACTTTTATGAGGGAACAAAAACGTACGCTTACGAAATATGGGAACAGCTTAGAGGCGTGCCGGATACCCTGATCATTCCTGCCGGTAATGGTACACTCTTATTAGGTGTGTACCAAGGTTTCTGTGAACTGTTAGCGGAAGGTCTCATAGAGGTTTTGCCAAAAATCGCCGCGGTTCAAGCAGAAAACTGTGCTCCACTTGCACAAGCTTTTCATGAGCAGCGTCTTGAGAAAGTAACGGTTCAAAATAAAGGAACGATCGCTGAGGGCATTGCAATTGCAGCACCTGAACGTGCAACACAAATCCTTCACGCTATCAAGCAGACAAATGGATATATCGTGACAGCAAACGAGCAAGAAATCAAAGCGGCACACACAGCACTTGCGGCAAAAGGGTTTTACGTTGAACCGACAACAGCTGCCAATTATGCTGCCTATTTGAAGCATGAAAAAGCGGCACAAGAACTGATTGTGATGCCACTATGCGGAGCGGGTTTAAAAGCAGTTTAAATCAAAGGGGGATCACAGGTTGAAATCAATTCATCTAAAAGACAAACTCACAACATTTACTGAGCACTGGTCACCGAAGGTCATCGCAGAAATGAACGATGTGCAATTTAAGTTAGTGAAAATACAAGGCGAATTCGTTTGGCATCAGCATGATGATACGGACGAAGTGTTTCTCGTCATTGATGGCCAGATGGGAATTGAGTTTAGAGATGGCAAGGTCGAACTGCATGCAGGAGAAATGTTCGTGATCCCAAAAGGAAAAGAACACAAACCATATGCCAAAGAAGAATGTCATGTCATGCTGGTTGAACCGCGGGGAGTTGTCAATACAGGGGATGCCTCTTCTAAGCTGACAGCAGAAAATGATGTGTGGATTTAATGCAAAGCGAAAAGGCGCCGAAAGGGGTCTTTTTTTAGAAAAAATCATGAAAATGACATACACTGAAACCAAATATATCTCTCTAGTCGTCTAGTGACTGTATCGGTAGGATGTCAATGAAATGACAGGGAAATGTGGATCATTCAACGTCTTTTCATCCATTTGCTCATAAATCACAGAAGTGACACGAGCCGTCTGTTACAATAAAAGAAATCATTTCTTAAAAGTGTTCGTATGAGGCAAAGGATACTCATATTTGACCGATATGAACGAATGGGAATTAGAAATGGAGGCTCTGTATGAAAAAACGATTGCATTTGATGCTGCTATTCACCGTGACAGTGACATTACTAGCAGCCTGTCATGAGGCAGGTCAGTCGCCTTCAAAACAAGACACAAAAGAAGCTGCGTATGAACAATGGGTTCAGCGTTATATGGATGAGTTAAATGAAGCATATGAAAACATGACAGACCAATTCATTTCAGATGGACATGGAAAGATTCAAGCAAATGAAAAATTGGCAAAAGCGACGAAAGCATTTGATCGTGTGATTCAAAAAGGACTTGCTCATCAAGAAGTTCCAGCTGCGTACAAACAGGCTGACAAACAATTAAAGACAGGCCTTGCTTCATTTGAAAAAGGGATCGATAAGGTGGAGCAGCTGTTGAAGCATCCTGATCACGAAAAGCTGTTTATTTCCGCTACCCATCATTTACAAGATGGTTTGCAACAGATAGCTACATTTATTGAAGAAGTAGGTCACATACAGCAATCATGAAAAAAGCTTGGAAGTTCACTTCCAGGCTTTCAGATTGTTGACAAAGGGCTAAAATGATGTTTATTTTAGCCCTTTGTCTTCTTTTCAGCGTGATAGAAAACCTTTGAAGTCTAGGAAGGACGAGCACCGGCGCGGAGACCTGACAAAGAATGCGAGGGTTTGTCTACACGCTGAAGATTGGAAGTTCACTTCCAGGCTTTTTTAGATATGAAGTGTTTGCTTTAAACGGCGCACGCCCTCTTGAATCATTTCTTCATCTGTACAGGCGAAACCAAGCAGCAATCCCTTTCTATTGCTTTCATAACAATAGGGGCTTAATGGATAAATTCCGACACCAGCGGCTTTAGCAGCCGCAATACTGCCTTTTTCATCAAAGTGTGGCGCTCCTTCTAAAAAGACATGAAGGCCAGTATCGGTTCCATATAAGTGGAAGTGTTTGTCGAATTGATGTATCAAAAGGGCTTCCATCATGGCCGCCTGCCTTTTTTTATAAAGCTGTCTCATTCGTCTGACATATCGCGTGAATTCTCCTTCTCTGAAAAATGAAGCAAGTGTAATTTGTTCCATGATCGGCAGCTGTCTTTGGATGAGTGATTGCAGCGCAGCGATTTCTTTGATGACAGCTTTGGAGCCGATGATTGCAGCAAGGCGTATGCCGGGTGCCAGCACCTTTGAAAAGCTTAAGATGTATAACACATGATCGGGTGCTTCTGAAAATAAGGAAGGAAGCGGCCCGCCATGATAACGATAATCCCCATCAAAATCATCCTCTAATATATAAGACTGGTGGCTGACAGCAAACTGTATTAGCTGCTGTCTTCTGTTTACACTCATACATACACCTGTTGGACGCTGATGGGAAGGCGTCACTGCGATCAGCTTGGTTCGTCCGGGCAGTGTGTTCACAATCATTCCTTCTTCATCTACTGGTGCGGGGTGAATGTTCATTTCACGATGTAAAAACGAAAGCCTTGCCCCAGGAAAACCTGGATCTTCAACAGCCACCGTATCGCCTTTTTTGAGCAGGACTTGTGAAATCAAGTCAATGGCCTGCTGCGTGCCCCCTGTTAACACCATTTGATCTTCTTCTACATCGATTCCGCGTTCAACAGATAAATATTGGCGTATTTCTGAGCGTACTTCCCATAATCCGTGCGGGGAAGAATAGCCCCAATCCTTCAAGTCTAAGCGCTGTAATGCTTTCATAAGTGAGCGTTTCCATATGTTTTGAAAATGTTCGTCGATGGCTGGCTCTTGATGGCGAAAGTCGATATCGAGCTTCTCATGAAATTGATTGGCCGAGAGCCAGTGCTCCATTTGTTTTTCAGCCTCGTCAAAATGAGGCCTAACGGGAAGTGCAAAGGGCGGCTCACTTTGATGGGGAGTGGAAGCGGCGTATTGGTCACTTGAGATAACCTTTGTCCCGCCTCTTCTAGATGTGCTGACATAGCCTCTTGCCAGCAGTTCATCATAGGCAAGCTGTACGGTTGATCTTGATACGTTTAGCTCCTGTGCTAACACGCGTGTCGGCGTTAACTGATCGTTAGGATTCAGTTTTTGTGAATGAATTTTTTGAATGATACCAGTCACGATTTGCTGCCATAGCGGGGTAGAGCTTGAGCGGTCTAAATGAATATACATGAGGCACCTTCTCTCTTTGTCACGTCATCATATGATGATGACACGGAATTATGGACTGGTCAATAGAGGTATTTTTGGATGTGGGAAGAAAGCCAAATGGTGTGTAAACTGTTGTCAGATGTCATTTACATAGAGGAGAGAGTCAAATGATTCCTGCATTAAAAGAAGAAACGGGACAACGATCCATGATCCCGTTTATCTTCGTTTTATTTGGTCTTTTCATGATTACGACCGCTGTGAACTTGCAAGTGCCTCTTTATACGGCGTATGCAGATCAAGCAGGGTATGGAAAGGCGGCAACAGCACTTGTATTTGCTGCGTATGTATTCGGACTTATTCCAGTATTGCTTTTTCTCGGCGGCATTTCTGACCGGGCTGGACGCAAACCAATTTTATTGGTCGCGCTTTGCTTTTCGTTATGTGCCACCCTTTTGATGATCGTGCATTCTTCCATACAGATGCTCTTTGCTGCCCGGATGCTGCAAGGAGTGGGGCTTGGTCTAAGTGTTGGAACATGCACGGCCTATTTGATTGCTTTATATCCAGAGAAATCTGGCTGGATACCAACCTTTATTGCATTATGTAGTTCGGTTGGATTTGGGGGAGGTGCTCTTTTTACAGCGCTTCTTTCTTTTCAAAGTGTGTCGCTCACGCCGCTTAGCTATTGGATTGTTTTGGTCTTTTTAATGCTGACGATTGTTGGTGTATTCTTTTTTGTGCCGCCTGTACAGGGAAATGAGAGTAAACCGGTGATGAATATGCCAAGGTTTCCAAAAGGGACGCTGCCGGCGAACTTGGCGATTGCCATCGCGTGGTCGGTGTGTGGGCTTGTTATTTCTATTTTACCAGCACAGCTGAAATTAAATGGATATGAATTATGGGTAGGGCCGGCGCTGTTTTTTATTAATATGGCAGGTGTCCTCATGCAGCCCTTTGTTCGTAAGATGAATAGCAGCGCAGCGCTCCGGGTGGGTTTTATCTGTCTTCCGTGCGGATATGGCCTGCTGCTGTTCGGCGCAAATGGCGGGTCCATCTTCCTTGTGCTTGCCGGGACTATGCTTGCGGGCACTGCTTGCTATGGATTTACTTACTTAGGTGGTCTTCAGCTGATTGTCGAGCGAGGGAAGAGGGAGGCGGCTAGAGCGGTTGCAGGATATTACTTGTTTGCTTACTTAGGTCTTGGCATTCCGAGTGTTTTTGTCGGTCTCTTTGCTGATATGTACGGTACTCAGACGGTGTTAACCCTCTTTTTCTTGGTCGTTTTGGCCGCCTGTCTCATACTGTTTATCTCAGGTTTCAGGCGGAAACAAAAGTGAGATGTCCATCTTTCTCTTTTTTGATCAATTCGTTTAAAATAAAGGCAAGAGAGGGGAAGATGAATATGAAAAAAGTGCGGCTGGACGGTGCGGCGTGTAGATCACAAGAGGAGCTTCATCATCAACTTCAAACAATCTTGCATCTGCCAGATCATTACGGGAAAAATCTTGATGCTCTTTGGGACTGTATGACAGGAGAATTGAGTCTTCCTGTAGAGCTTACATGGGTGAATTATCAAATAAGCAAAAAGGAGCTTGGCCATTATGCAGAAAGCTTGCGGCAGTTATTTCAAGAAGCAGAAGAGGAACTGAAGGGACAATTTCAAGTGAACATTCAATAATTGGGGTGCACTTCACCGCCGCGGCAGGCTTTTTTCTTTTAATAGTAGAGGGTTGCAGGCATCGTTGGGTACCACACGCCATTTAAAGCAAGCGCCCAGCCATACACTTTTTGACCTGATTCAATCTTGTCCTTCACTGAAGTGAGCGTTTCGTATGAAGTGACTTGATAAGCCTGACCGGTTTTTTTAGCGACAATGACAGATAAAATATTGTCATTGAATACACTCGGTTCTTCATCATTACTCGTCCAAGCGATGCGCTGATAATAAGTTGAATTAAAATGATTTTCAAGTGCCTTTACTTCAAACTTCACTCGTTTTCCAACGATGGAAACCGTTGTGTAGGCTACACTTGTAAATTGTGCCGGTGCTGCTGGTTCCTGTTTTCCTGTTTGTAGTGGTTCTGTTGCAGAAACTGCGCTTGGCACAAGTAATCCTGCTGCTAAAGTGAATGCTGCTATTTTTTGATCATCTTTTTTGAATACTCCTAATTTTTGGTATATTGATCAATTCGCCAAAAATCGAAGGGTTCCTTTAATTTTGTAAAATATAACCATTTTTATTTTTCTTGATGGAGAAAATAACGAGTAAGCAGTTCCTCTACACGATGCCGTATACGTGGATTAAAGTATTTATGCTTTTCTTCATAGCCATTCATGATAAATAAATACGTCGTAAACCCTTCATCGTGTTCAATTTGCTGTACCTTCATTTTTTCTTTACGTAAATGCTGCTTCAACTGATAAAGTGCTTTTTGAGCTTCCTGTAATGCAGAGGTGACAAGCTGAATATATGGTTCATTTAGTTTAAATGTTTGATGTTCTTTTAAGTGTGTCAAATCACGATTGAGGATGGAGATGACCATTGGAAGAAAGATGGCCTGTTCCATCATTTGAAGCTGTATTCTTGATAGTCTTGTCATGTCCATGCCTGCTTTCTTTAATGATAGAACATTTGTTCTCATTTATTATATCGGATGAGTCAAAGAATCTCAAGGGGGGGGATGGAGAGGGATTCATTTGTATATTTTTATGTTTTCCATGTAAAATGAAAAGTAGACAAACCTTGAAGGAGTCAAACAAGTTGCCATCATTTCTTTCCATCTTTACTCATGAAAATATCACATCATTTTTTGAGAGCTACAAGGCCTTTGGACCAATTGTCGCCATATTGCTCCCTTTAATAGAAGCATTTCTACCGTTTTTACCTCTTGTTGCGTTTGCTGTGGCAAATGCAAATGCGTTCGGCCTTTGGGAAGGCTTTTTATTGACATGGATCGGTGCAAGCGCAGGGTCTATCCTTGTCTTTGTACTGATCAGAAAATTTGGGCAGATGAGAATGCTGAACTTTATCAGCAGACACCCTTCCATTAAGAAATTGATGCTTTGGGTGGAAAAGCGGGGGTTTGGTCCGTTATTTATTTTACTCTGCTTTCCTTTCACACCTTCTGCTGCCGTTAATGTAGTAGCAGGTCTATCAAGAATTAGCATCTGGCAATTTTCATTAGCTGCTTTATCAGGTAAGTGTGTCATGCTCTTTATCATTAGTTTTATTGGCTATGATCTTTCTGCTTTAGTAAAGAATCCGTTAAGAAGTGTTTTTGCGGTTCTAGTTATCGCTTTATTATGGTATGTTGGAAAGAGAGTAGAAAATAGGTTGAATATTCGAATGAGCAAGCGTGAGGACAAAGGAGGCTCTTAATGAAAAAGAAGCCATTACTATGGTTGATGATTATTACATCCATCGTCTTATTGTTCCAAGTAAAGAATTTCATGTTTGTCACGTACAAAGTAGAAGGGGTTAGTATGGACCCGACATTTACAGATGGAACAGAATTATTAATCAATAAGTTCTCGCCAAAACTCACGAAAATTAACCGGTTTGATTACGTTTTATTTCACGGGCCTAAAAATCAAATTTTGATCAAACGGGTCATTGGGCTTCCAGGAGAAAAGATCAAGTATGAAGATGATCAGCTATTTGTCAACGGTGCAAAGTGGAAAGAACCGTACTTAAAAGAGCAGAAAAAACATAAAATGGGGAACGTCCTGACAGGAGATTTTCAGCTGAAAGCCATCACAGGACACGATAAAATACAAAAAAATCATTACTTCGTGGTCGGAGATAACCGAATACATAGCTTTGACAGCCGGCATTTTGGGACCATCTCAAAGGACCAAGTAGTCGGTGTAAAGAGGAATAACGATGAATAAAAAAAAGGCGCTCTGCTCATGCAAAGCGTCTCTTTTTATTTTGCAGCTTTATAATCAGTTTGTCTTTTTGCCCAGAAATGGTGTAAGAATCGAAAAAACGGTGGCAGCATGGCAATCACAAGAATGATTCTGACGACTTGTACAGCCACAACAAAGGTAGAGTCCTCGTGAAGGGTGACAGCTGTTGTCGCCATTTCTGCAATACCCCCAGGCGAAAAAGCAAGAATGGCTGTAATGACAGAAATACCTGTGATTTCTGCAATGGCAATTGAACTGAGCACAGTCGCAGCAATCAGCCCGGCTGAACTGACGACGGCCACAATGAAGGTGTTTTTTAGCCCAACAAACATCTGCTTATTCATTTTTGAACCGATGGTTGCACCTAGAAATACCTGTGAAGCAATATTCGCTTGTGCTGGCCAATAAGGAATCAAATCATGACCTGTGAGCGCACCTGCACCTACTTGAAGAGCTGCGACCCCTAACATGCTGCCGATCAGCCAAGGGGCAGGAAAGTGAAGCCGAACCGCTAGGCGTGACATGAGCCACGCCCCTAAAATGAGCGCGGCGGTCCAAGAGATGTTTGACAGCGTGAAAACGCCTGATGAGAAGGCGCTGCCTTGTGCTGTTATAGCCGCAGCAGATTGGTTTTTTGTATTTAAATAGAACACCGTAAATGGGATGGTGAGTACAACCATTAATACACGTATCGTTTGTACGAGACTCACAACAGCTGTGTTTGCTCCAACTTCTTGGGCAATCCCTGGCATTGCGGATAGACCGCCTGGTGCAGTTCCGACAAAGCTGGTCAGCATATCTGTTTTGCTCAGCTTCCATAAGAGAAAGCCGGAGAGCATCGCTAGTAGAATAGAAAAGACGAGCATGAAACTCACAGGGAGCCAATTGTCAGCGAAAATGTGAAGGACTTTCATGTTCATTTTCTGTCCAAGTTCGATTCCGAGAATGAATTGACCAAGGAGTAGCCATCTGCTGTGAATACGTAAGGTGTTGTTTCCTTTACGCTGAAACAGGGTGGGGCGGCGCATGGCAATAAATGCAGCTGTGATTAACGTACCGACCATCCAGCCAATAGACATTCCTGTTAAAGACAAAAGAAATCCACCTAAACCGCTTATCGCGATCAGAATCAGATCGGTTCGAAGGCTGTTTCCTTGTTTCATCACATGTAAACCTTCTTCCTATATGTTTATTCAGTAAGTGAAATGTTGTTATATTCACTATAATACAAAAATCTCTATAAATAAAATACGAATTTTTTCACCATTTTCATAAGATTATCTTATCGTTAATATGCTCCATGTATCTTCATGTAAAAATATCGGATTTATATAAATGAAGATATCATGTTTACCAAAAGTAAAAAAAATTTGTTATCAGTTGACTATCATTTTTAATTACACTACAATGCATAGTGTGAGGTGATTACATGAAAATTCCTTCTTTTAAATATAACGAAAAGGGATTGAATCGTTTTTTTGGTCCTTTAGAGGGAAGGATTATGGAGATCCTTTATCAAGGCGAGGATATGCCGATTAAAGAAGTACAGCAGAAGCTGTCAGATGAGAAGCCGATTAATTTCAACACGGTGATGACTGTGCTGAATCGCTTAACCGAAAAAGGAATTGTGGAAAAGAAAACAAAAGGGCGTTCATCTATTTATAATCCCATTTTAACAAAAGAAGAATTTCTAAATGAGCAAACAAAGTGGATTACGCAAGGGCTGATGGACGATTTCGGTCCACTGGCAGTGAATCATATGATGGATGCGATTGAAAGTGCTGATCCTGAATTACTCAAAGTACTTGAAGCAAGGCTTGCATCAAAAAAAGAGGAGCAGCAAAATGAATAAAATGAAGTCGAGTCTGCTGTTTTTAGGCGGTATATTGATTGGTTCAACGATTTTTTATCAGATGGGGTATTATGTGCTCTCAAGCTTTTTCGGGTGGAATCAAGCATATAACCTGATCCATGTATGCCAGTCTGTTCTCGAATTCTACGGATTCACTCCTTTAAAATATTTTCTGGATGCTTTAGTTCTCTACACATTGGGATTTGCGGTTTTCTATATGACGAAGCAAATCAGAAAGTACCTCCAATTCAAAGGAAATATAATGATGGCAGTCGATCAGGAAACGACCGATTTTCTATCAGAGAAATATGCAAACGACATCATTGTTTTTCATTGTCATGAACCACTTGCTTTTGCAATGGGGATGCTTCATCCAAAGGTTTACTTATCAACGGCACTTATGGACATGCTTGATGAAGGGGAGATTGATGCTGTTGTTCATCATGAATTACATCACAAATACAGCTATGACCCTTTAAAGGCTTTCGCTTTTTCAATGCTCACAAAGGTGATTTGGTACATTCCAGTGTTAAAGCATATGAGACAAAGTTACTCCGTTTTTCGTGAAGTGATTGCAGATGACTATGCTATTCGGCAGACAGGCACGGAGCTTGGAGTGGGGCAGGCCCTCTTGAAACTCATTAAAAAGAGAACCCAGTTTCAAAAACAAACGAAGTTTGCGGTGTCCTTTGGAGATCGGGCGTTAAATTTAAGAATACAAAAGATCTTAAACCCAACATACAATATTCCTTTCAATGTACCGCTCATTCCAATCGTGACATCAGCCATCCTCATGGTGGTCTTAATGATTATGCTCAACCTAAATTACTAATTTTTTTACTTATTCACATTACATTATGTAGTGTAAAAACAGGAGGAAATCACTATATGAAAACGAATCAAGAAATAGGAACACTTTTCGTACGCGTTATCCTAGGTATTATTTTCTTTTTACACGGGCTTCAGGCTTATCAAGGAGGGCTAGGGGGCACAGCTGCATTCTTTGGTCAAATCGGTGTGCCGGAATTTATGGCCTATATTGTGAAGACAATTGAGCTGGTCGGTGGAATGGCCCTGATTTTAGGTCTAGGAACACGTATTTTCGCAGCTTTATTTGTGCCAATTATGGCTGTGGCGATTATAACAGTTAGTTTTTCCAAAGGATTTGTTGGCGGTTATGAATTTGAACTTTCTTTATTGGTCATGGCGCTTTATTTGACACTTAGCGGCAGTAAGATACTGTCAATTGATGGGTTGTTAAAACATCAGCAGCAAAGCAATGAAGCAAAATTTCATTAAAATATCATGAAAAACTCCTCCTGCTTTTTGTAGCAGAGGAGTTTTTTTATTGGTCAAATCGCCTTTTTCTCGTTTGAAAAAGTGAAAGAGATGAGAGGTTTTGTTGATGATAGCAGTTTATTTTACATGTTGAATGAACAAAAAGGGATTTTCATTTTTTGACGGAACGTATGATCTCCTATTAAAATAGGACTATCTAGGAAACATGGTGCGTTAAAAGATATAAAAACCACACCGCATGCTGCTGTTCATCTGAAGCGATACGTTTCATTAACTCTTTTGTTCCTTGATCCCGGACATAGTCTGATATCGATAAGTAAAAATCGACCGTTTTTTGTTCGTCTTTAAAGGCAAAAACAAGGCCTTCTCTGAATTGATCTGGACAAGGTTCTGTCATGCTTGGTTTGTGGTTTTTACCAGTTAAAGAATAGTATAGCTTTGAAAACAGTTGATAGTGTCTGACTTCATCCTGGCGTATTTCTTGAATGATTTTTTTCGCCTCAGGATTTTTTGCTTTTTGGGCAAGTTTTTCGTAGCATTGGATCGCAGAATATTCACCATTAAGAGCCTTCTCAAGGTCTGAAATGATTCTTGTGTTTTGGCGCATGTCATAGGGCGAGTAGTCATAGTAACCGTAATACATGATATTGCCAGCTCCTTTTAGATCATGGTGGTTTATGATATGAAAAGAGCTAGGAAAGGTGCCTATTTCTTTTCAATGAAGAAGGAGAAAGGGAATATGATAGGAAAATAGCTATTTACCCTTATTTTCGCTAGAATATGGGTACATAAGAAAGGTGTTGTGGAACGTGGAGATTCAGTTTTTAGCAGGCAGATCGGGGAGTGGAAAAACGACTGCAATCTTAGAGGAGATAAAAGAACAGCTTCGGCTTGATCCGTTGGGTCCGCCAATCATTTTTTTAGTCCCGGATCAAATGACATTTTTAATGGAATACGAGCTTGCAAAAACGTCTGAAGCTGGCGGAATGATTAGGGCCAAAGTATTTAGTTTTACTCGTCTTGCTTGGTCTATTTTACAGCAGACTGGCGGAGCGAACCGGCAATTTGTCACAAGCACAGGGATTCAAATGCTTTTAAGAAAAGTGATTGAAGAGCAGAAAGAAAAGTTTAAAGTATTCAAAAAAGCGAGTGATAAGCCGGGATTTGTTGAACAAATAGAAAAAACGATGGCTGAATTCAAAAGGTACTGCATGCTGCCGGAGGATATTGAAAAAATTTCAGCGTCCAGCATGCATTCAGAGTATACAGAAGAAAGACGGGCAGCAGAAAAACTGCATGATCTGCATGTTCTTTATCAGCAGATGGAGCAGCATTTACAAGATGAATATGTGCACTCAGAAGATTATTTGACACTTCTCACGCAGCAAATTCCTTTATCTGATGAACTAAAAGGAGCGCATATTTATATAGATGGTTTTTATCAGTTTACCCCGCAGCAGCTTCTCGTCATTGAGCAGCTCCTGCTGCATGCCACAAAAGTAACCGCTGCTTTCACAGTGGATCGTTCATATCATGACACGCAGCCAAATGAACTTGATCTATTTCGCATGACAGGCAAAACGTATTTTCAACTCTATCAGCTTGCCAAAGAGTGCGGAGCGGACATTTCTGAGAACATTTTGGAGAGAAATAACCGGCATCTTCATACACCAGACCTTGCTTATTTAGAAAATCAATATGAGCAGAGACCACTGCAGCCGTATCAAGAAGAAACGCCTCATCTCACAGTATCTAAAAGTGCAAACAAACGAGCTGAGATTGAGGGAGTAGCGAGAGACATTCTTGATTTAGTGAGAGTGCAAGGCTTCAGGTTACGAGATATTTCGATTGTTGCAAGGCATGTAGACGACTATAAAGATACGTTAAAAGAGGTTTTTCGAGATTACGATATTCCTTTTTTTATTGATGGAAATGAATCGATGCAGTATCATCCGCTCATTGAATTGATTCGTTCGAGCTTGGACGTCATAAAAGGGAACTGGCGGTATGAAGCAGTGTTTCGCTGTGTGAAAACAGAGTTCCTATTTCCGCTAGAACTCGCCAAAAACAAAGCGAGAGAACAGGCAGATCAGCTTGAAAACTATTGTATTGCTTATGGTGTAAAAGGGGAACGCTGGACAAACGGCTCCCGTTTTCATTACAGGCGATTCCAATCATTAGATGAAGATTTTGGACAAACAGATCAAGAAATTGAAATGGAACAAATGCTGAATGACGTGAAAGAATGGATTGTTCCCCCTCTTTTTCAATTGCAAAAAAGATTGAAAAAAGCACAAAAGGTGAGGGACATGGTGGAGGCCATCTATGTCTTTCTAGAGGAAATACAAGTGCCGGATAAGCTTGAAAAGGCAAGGCTTGAGGCTGAAGAAGCAGGTAGATTAGCTGAAGCGATGCAGCATGGACAAGTATGGGATGCTGTTATTCAATTAATGGATGAATTTGTTGAAATGCTCGGAGAAGAGAAGCTCTCATTTCCTTTATTCCAACAGATGATGGATACAGGTCTGGCATCTCTAAAGTTTGCTTTGATTCCGCCTTCACTTGACCAAGTATTTATCGGAAGTATGGATCTATCTAGAATGTATCAAGTGAAGTGCACGTTTATCATTGGTGTAAATGATGGCGTTATTCCAGCGCGTCCTTCTGATGAAAGTGTATTGTCTGAGGATGACCGGGAATGGTTAAAGCGAGCAGGAGCAGAGCTTGCAGAGACAGGGAAGGAACGGCTGCTAGATGAGCAATTTTTAATTTACCAAGCGTTATCAAGTCCATCCCGTCATTTGTATCTATCCTATTCGGCTTCAGATGAAGAAGGACGTTCTCTATTGCCTTCGACTTTCATCAAGTATTGCCAAGAGCTTATGCCAAATCACCAGCATGCTCTTTATGTGTTAGATCCAGAACAGCTGGATGACGAGGATCAATTAAAATTTGTAGCGAATGAGCATGTCTCGTTATCCTATACCGTCTCGCAGCTGCAGCAATGGCTCAATCAATATCCCATCAGCGGTGTATGGTGGAGTGTATATAATGATTTAATGACGTCACCCAATCGGGATGTATCAAAAAAGATCATGTCAAGTTTGTTTTTTACAAATAGAGCGAAGCGCTTAAAGCCAAATGTCACAAAAGAGCTTTACGGTGATCATATTCAAGGCAGTGTTTCAAGGATGGAGAAATTCAATGCGTGTGCATTTTCTCACTTTGCTTCCCACGGGTTAAAACTAAAGGATCGACAATTTTATAAATTGGAAGCACCCGATATCGGTCAGCTGTTTCACTCAGCTTTAAAACATATTTCAGATACGCTCAATGAACAAAAAAAGGATTGGAAGAACTTAACGAAGGAAGATTGTGTCACCTACTCAAGACATGCGATTGAACAGCTTGCTCCGCGTCTGCAAAAGGAAATTTTATTAAGCTCTAATCGGCATGCTTATATTAAAGAAAAACTTCAGAAGATCCTGATTCGCGTCTCTTCTATATTAAGTGAACATGCCAAAGTGAGTGGATTTTCTCCAGTTGGACTTGAATTAGGTTTTGGAGGTCAAGGGTCTCTGCCGCCGTTTACTTTTCAATTGAAAAATGGCTGTACGATGGAGCTTGTCGGAAGAATAGACCGAGTGGATAAAGCAGAAGGTTCAAAAGGGCTGCTTTTGAGAATTGTCGACTATAAGTCTAGCGAGAAAGGGCTGGATTTAGCAGAGGTATACTATGGCTTGGCCTTGCAAATGCTCACTTACTTAGACCTGACAATTACTTATTCTAAAGAATGGCTAGGCATGGAGGCGACTCCTGCTGGAATTTTATATTTCCATATTCATGATCCTCTCATTCAAGCGCCTATTCCGCTCGCAGAGGATGAAATTGAGCAGGAAATATTCAAGAAATTTAAAATGAAGGGTCTGCTGCTTGAAGATGTAGAAGCAGTAAAACTAATGGATCAAACGCTTGAGTCAGGAAGATCCCAAGTCATTCAAGCGGGCTTGAAAAAGGATGGATCTTTCCGTTCGGATTCTGCAGTTTTAAGTGAAGATCATTTCCACATACTCACCAAACACGTTCGGCGCACTTTTGAAGAGGCAGGAGAAAGAATTACGAACGGTGAGGTAGAAATTAATCCATATAAATTGAAGGATCAAACACCTTGCCGCTTTTGTTCATTCAAGTCTATTTGCCAGTTTGATGAATCAATAGAGGATAATGAATTTAGGGTGCTCACATCAGAGAAAGATGATGTCATGATAGACCGGATCAAAAAAGAAGGAGATCAGTATGCAAATACCAAAACCGAATAACAGTACTTGGACGGATGACCAATGGGAAGCCATCGTTTCAGAAGGACAAGATATCCTTGTTGCTGCTGCGGCGGGGTCAGGAAAAACGGCTGTCTTGGTTGAACGGCTGATTCGAAAAATGACCCGGCCTGAGGATCCAGTTGACGTAGACCGTCTGCTCGTTGTGACTTTTACAAATGCATCTGCGGCAGAAATGAAGCACCGGATCACTGAAGCACTTGAAAAAGAATTATCCAAAAACCCAGGGTCACTTCATATGAGGAGACAGCTGTCACTCATGAACCGTGCCAACATTTCTACTTTGCACTCATTTTGTTTGCAAGTTCTACGCACCTTTTATTATGAGATTGATCTTGATCCAGGCTTTCGTTTGGCTGATCAAACAGAAGGAGAATTATTAGGAGATGAAGTGTTAGATGAGCTGTTTGAAGATGAATATAAGGCTGGAAAGCCAGCATTCTTTGAACTGGTTGATCGTTACACATCGGATCGGCATGACTTAGATTTGCAATGGCTCGTGAAAAGAATTTATGAATTTTCTAGGTCTCATCCTTCTCCGGAGCAATGGATGCGGGCATTCCTTTCTCTTTATGATGTGGATGTACAAACAAAAGTAGATGAATTACCGTTTTATCCATATATAAGAGAGGATCTTTCTCTCGTTTTCCGGAGCTGTCAGGAGCTGCTCGAACGAGCTCTTACCCTATCAAAAGAGCCGGGTGGTCCAGCACCGAGAGCAGAGAATTTTATAGATGATTTAGAGCAAGTACATGAATTAATCAGGCATCAAGATGCTTTTGAGAAGCTTTATGAGCTCTTACCGAACATCAATTTTAAAAGGCTAAAGACGTGCAAAGGGGACGAATACGACCCTGATCTGTTAGAAAAAGCCACAGATGCACGCAATCAAGCGAAAAAACAATTAGAAAAGCTAAAAGATGAATACTTTATGCGCAGTCCTGCACAGCATTTAAATAGCTTGGCTGAAATGAAGCCAGTTGTTGAGACCCTTGTGGAGCTTGTCATCCAATTTGGAGAACGTTTCGAAAGAGCAAAACAAGAAAAATCAATCGTAGACTTTTCGGATTTAGAGCATTATTGCTTACGTATTTTAGCGAAGCAGGACGCGGAAGGAAATTTGATCGAAACAGAAGCAGCTAAATACTATCAACAGCAATTTGAAGAAGTGCTCGTTGATGAATACCAGGATACAAACCTTGTACAAGAAACGATTTTAAAGCTTGTGTCTAAAGGGGAACATCCTGCAGAAGGCAACCTTTTTATGGTTGGTGATGTAAAGCAGTCCATTTATCGGTTTAGACTGGCTGAGCCAATGCTCTTTTTAAACAAATATAAACACTTTAAAACAGACGGCAATGAAACAGGTAAGAGAATTGATTTAAATAAAAACTTCCGTAGCCGTTCTGATGTTTTAGACAGTACGAACTTTTTGTTCAAACAGCTGATGGGGGAAACAGTTGGAGAAATTGAATATGATGAACAAGCTGAATTAAAGCTTGGGGCGAGTTATCCGCAAAGCGAAGATACAACGACAGAAATGCTCCTTGTCCATCTAGATCAACATGAAGCGGAAAACGACGAAGAACGAGAAGAACTAGAGACCGTGCAATTTGAGGCGAAAGTCATTGCAAAGAAAATAAAAGAATTGGTTGAACAGCCTTTTCAAGTGTACGATGCAAAACAGCAAATGACCCGCAACTTGCAATATCGAGATATCGTGATTTTGCTTCGTTCTATGCCGTGGGCCCCGCAAATGATGGAAGAATTGAAGAAGCAGGGAATCCCTGTGTATGCGAATCTTTCCTCAGGCTATTTCGAAGCAACAGAGGTGTCTGTGATTCTTTCTCTGTTAAAAGTAATCGATAATCCATATCAGGATATCCCGCTTGCAGCTGTTTTAAGATCACCTATTGTTCATTTAGACGAAAATGAAATGGCACTTATTAGAACGAGTGATAAAAAAGGCACTTATTATGATGCTGTGAAGGCATTCATGAGTGTAACCCATTCTGATCACCCTACATGCAAAAAACTAGAGAGATTCTTCCAATTTCTGCGTAAGTGGCGTGATTTCTCCATGAATCATTCGGTAGCAGAATTGATTTGGGAAGTGTACCGCGATACCCAGTATGTAGATTATGTTGGCGGGATGCCTGGTGGGAAGCAGAGGCAGGCAAATCTTCGTGCTCTTTATGATCGAGCAAAGCAGTATGAAAAGGCTGCCTTTAGAGGACTGTTTCGATTCCTTCGTTTTATTGAAAGAATGCAAGAGCGTGGAGATGATCTTGGAGCAGCGAAAACGTTCAGTGAAACAGAGGACGTTGTTCGCATGATGACGATTCACAGCAGTAAAGGTTTAGAATTTCCAGTTGTCTTTACCGCAGGACTCGGCAGAAACTTTAATATGATGGACTTAAACCAGTCCTACTTGCTCGATAAAGAACTAGGCTTTGGAAGCAAATATATTCATCCAGAGCTGAGAATTAGTTATGCGACATTACCGCTTGTGGCGATGAAAAAAAAGATGAGAAAGGAATTATTATCTGAAGAGCTGAGGGTTCTATACGTGGCGCTTACAAGGGCCAAGGAAAAATTATTCCTTGTCGGCTCCGTCAAAAATCAGGTGAAAGCATTAAGTAAATGGCAAAATGCCGCAAATGGAGAAGAGTGGCTCCTCCCTGATTTTGAACGATACCAAGCTAAAACTTACTTAGATTTTATAGGACCTGCTCTCATCCGTCATCAAGCGATGTCATCCATTTTAGAAGAAGCAGGCGATGTTGTTCTCTCGCATCCATCATCATTCACCATCTCATTTACTCAAGCCTCAGATCTTCTAAAAGAAGATGTGTCACTTGAAAAGAAGCAGCATGACGAAGTGGTACAAGCATTAATGGAAGGTCTGCCTGTTGAAGGACATGGTGATTATGAAGAGGAGGTTGCAGAGAGACTCACATGGAAATACCCATATGTAGCAGCTTCACAAGTCGGTACAAAGCAGTCTGTTTCAGAGATAAAAAGGATGAAAGAAATACAGGATGAGTACAGTGTTCCTGCTTCTATTCGAAAAGCTCGTGCCGCATTGTATGAACGCCCGGCTTTTATGAAGAAAAAAACACTCACTGCCGCAGAACAAGGTACTGCGATGCATACAGTCATGCAGCACATTCCGCTTCCTTCAGAAGAGCCCTATGATGAATCTCGTATAGAGCAGCTGCTCGATTCCTTACAGCAGCGAGACTTACTAACAGATGAGCAAATCCAGTCTATTGATCGAGAAGGGATTATGGCCTTCTTTTCTACTTCTATTGGTCAAAAACTGCGGAAAGCGGACTGGGTGAAACGAGAAGTGTCATTTAGTATGATTTTACCTGTCAAAGAGGTGTACAGCCATATTGATGCAAAGGATGAATCTGTGCTTATTCAAGGAATGATTGATTGTTTGTTTGAATCAGATGGAAAGCTTTATTTACTTGATTATAAAACAGATAGAGTGCAAGGCAGATATTCAGGCGGACTAGAGGCTGCCGAACCCATTTTGAAAAAGCGCTATGAAACCCAATTAGCGTTATACGCGGCAGCAGTAGAACGTTTAACAAACAGATCATTAGAGGGGAAAATTCTCTATTTCTTCGATGGGAATTTAGAAATTTCTTTATAAAAGTAACGGAATGAGAGGTGAATCACATGAGGATTCTGCATACAGCGGATTGGCATCTCGGGAAAACCCTTGAAGGCCGAAGCCGGCTTGACGAGCAAGCTCAGTTTTTAGATGAACTGTATCAAATCGTCAAAGACGAACAAATTGATGTCATTGTGATGGCTGGTGATGCCTTTGATACAGTGAACCCACCTGCTAGAGCAGAGCAGCTTTTTTATGAAAGTCTGTCTGCATTATCTGATAAAGGAAAGCGTCAGGTTGTGGTCATCTCAGGCAACCATGATAATCCGGATCGCTTATCAGCCGCATCTCCTTTAACAAATGATCAGGGAATTCATTTAATTGGCTATCCGACAAATGACATGATCCGCGTCAATGTTCCTTCTTCAAGTGAACGTCTATCCATTGCAGCACTCGCTTATCCGTCCGAGGCGAGGCTAAACGAGGTGCTGGCTGAAACATTTGAAGAGAAACTGCTTCGTGATCATTACAATTTAAAAATACAACAAGCGTTTCAACATTTAAGTGCTCAATTCCAAGCTGATACGGTCAATATCGCAACGAGCCATATTTATGTGGCAGGAGGAAGTCAAACAGATTCAGAAAGACCGATTGAAGTAGGAGGTGCATATACCGTTGCGGCTGAAAGTCTTCCCGAAGCCGCATGTTATGTCGCACTTGGTCATTTGCATCGTCCGCAAACTATTAAACGTGCCAAAACGATTGCCCGCTATTCTGGATCACCGCTTGCTTATAGCTTTTCAGAGTCAGGCTATGCCAAATCAGTCACCATTGTAGATGCAAAGCCTAATGAAAAAGCAAGCTGGAAAGAAGTGTTTTTATCAAGCGGTAAACCACTTGTGAAGTGGAAGGCGACTGAGGGGCTGAGTCAAGTACACGAGTGGCTAGATGAGAAACGGGATCTTCATGCCTGGATTGATTTAGAGATTCATTTAACAGATCAACTGTCAATTGAAGAGATCCATCAGCTCCGAAAGCAGCATAGTGGTTTTGTCCACATTAGACCAAAGTTCAAAGAATTAGAGAAAATAGAAGAAGAAAAACAAGTGGAAAAGCTCTCAATCGAAGAGCGATTCGTGAAATTTTATGAACGCCAGACAGGTGGCGGTCTGCCTGATGAAAAAACAGTCAAGCTGTTTTTAGAGCTTGCCAATGACATGCAAGAGGAGGAAGCGACTTGAAGCCGATCACGCTAACCATTAAAGGACTTCATAGCTTCAGAGAAGAACAAACCATTGACTTTAGCTCCTTATGTGATGCAGGTGTGTTTGGCATTTTTGGACCGACAGGAAGCGGAAAGTCATCCATATTAGATGCCATGACACTAGCACTCTATGGCAAAGTCGAACGTGCGTTAAATAATACACATGGTATTTTGAACCAAGCTGAAGAAAAACTGTCTGTTTCCTTTACATTCGCTTTGCAAAAGGAGCATCACATTTCCTATAAAGTTGAACGTGCTTTCAAGCGAGCAGATGAAATGAAAGTCAGAACGACATTATGCCGCCTGATTGAAATCAGTGATACGCAGACAGTTCTTGCAGATAAAGCGAGTGAGGTCAATCGTAAAATAGAAGAATTACTTGGATTAACAATTGATGATTTTACGAGAGCGGTTGTCTTGCCACAAGGAAAGTTTGCAGAATTCCTTTCATTGAAAGGAGCCGACAGACGCCAAATGCTTCAGCGTTTGTTTAATCTAGAAAAGTATGGTGATCAGCTCGTCAAGCGTTTGCGGGCAAAGGCTCAGAACCAGTATGGGCAGAAAAATGAACTGCTGGCTGAACTGAATGGCTTAGGAGAAGCTGGCCCAGAGGCATTAGCGCAAGCGAAGGAAGCCGCTGAGCAGGCAAAGGCCATTTTTCATGAAAAAAAACAAATGCGGGACGAAGCGTTAACTGCTTTTACAAAGGCGCAAGCGATTTGGCAGTATCAAAAAGAACAAGAGGCATATGAGACTGAACAAAACAAGCTCAACCTGTTGGCACCAACGATGGAAGAGAAAAAAACTCAACTCAACATTGCGGAGCAAGCAGAGACATTAAAGCCCTATGCGGATGCATTAACAAAGGCTGAAAAGCAGCTTTCTCAAGCGTCAAAAGAGAAGCAGGAAGCAGAAAAACAGTTACTTCATCAACGAACGATCTATGAACAAATGACGCAGGAGTATGAGCGAGCCCGGCAGACAAAAATAGAGACTGAGCCAGCGCTTCTTCAAAAGAAAGAACAGCTGATTCAGTTAAAGGAAATTGAACGTAAAAAAGAGGCGGCTCTTCAGGAAAAGACGGGACTAGAGCAGCAAAAAAATGAAAAAGCGCAGCAATTGATACAAAAAAAAGCAGAAGCAGAGAATCTCCAATCTCTATTAGAGCGTGCACTGACGAAACAAACACAGCTGAAGCGTGAGCTGGAGCAATTACAAGTCTCTGTAAAAGAGCGGAAAAGTGTACAGGAGGCTTTGCGTTTAAGTGAAAATGTTCAAAGAATCAACCAGAGCATTCAAAAGGAAGAACAAAAGATTGGGGAGCTAAAAAAGCGATACTCACAGGCTGCAGAAGCTTATGAAAAGCTTCAAAAACAGCAAAAAGACCATCATGAAAAAATAGACCAGTCGTTTCAAGCGATTGAACAACTCTATTTTTATGTATGTGAATTTGAGCGAGCGCTTACAGAATGGAGTAAGAGAGAACAAAATCAGAAGCTCGAAAAATTAAAACAGCGTGATGCTGTAAGGGCAGCAGAATTAAGAAAAGAATTAGCGGCAGAGCTTGTAGATGGTGAGCCATGTCCCGTTTGTGGGTCGATTCATCATGATCCAAAGGCTGCGATAGCCAATGACCATGAAGAAACTGTTACCCAAATCGATGAAGTCATTCAAAGAATAGACAAAGAGCTCAAGCAAGCAGAGGAATATACTAGAGACATGTATGCCGCAAAGCAGCTGCTAGAAACGCATGCCAATCAATTAGTAAAGCAGTTTGCCTTTTTATCTCAAAAAGCCCCCGGTGCGGAGGTAGCTGCAGCAGTAGAAGCAGTGCAAAATCCGCAGTCATTGCATCATCTGATTCAAGAATGGAAAGGCATGAAACAAGATATTCAAGAAGTTGAACGTAAACGTGCTCGTTTAATGGATGAAACCCATGATCAAGCAGCAGAGATGAGCAAAATGGAAGATCAATTGACATTTGAACAGCAGCGTATTCAAGAATTAGAGGTGCTGATCAAGGAGCTTCAATCTGAGCTTTCAGAGCAAACAACACAATTTGAGCAGGCCTTCCCGCACTTTATATTGAGCCAAGTGCAAGAGATGCAAAAGCAAATCGATGTAAAGGACCAACAAGCAGAAGGCTATAAAGAGCGTATTGAGAAAAGTATGTCGTTTTTAGAAGAAAAACAGCAGATAAAAGAGCAGCTGCAAACAACCATATACGATTTAGAGAAGGAGCTTGATAAACTAGCACATCAGCTAGAAAGTCAGCAGCAGCTCATCCATCAATATGAAACAGATATAGGGCGATATCCATTAAAAGCTGCCTCTATTTCTGATGAGCTGATCGAGGTTGAACAGTCTCTTGCTCATCTAAATGAAAAAGAACAGCAATCGTACCAGCAATTAAAGCACACGCAGCAACTGTTTAGTGAGGCGCAAAGCCATTTTTCAAGCAGTGAGCGTCAACTCCAAGAGGCTAACCGGCGAAAACAAGAAGCTGAAGCAGCATGGCAAAAAGAAACAGAGTCTTCTCCTTTTCATAAGCCGCAGGAGATTGAGCCTGCTTTCATGGATCAAGCAGTACGTCATACGGTCAAACAGGAAATTGAGGAATTTGAGGATAAAAGAAAGCAGTGTGCTGCAAACTTAAAGCGAATTTCTGAACTGCTGAAAGATGAGTCACTAGATGAAGAGCAGTGGACAGATGTTCAATTAAGAAAAGAAGCGGCAGAAAAGGCACTTGAAGAAGCGACAGTGATGAGCGGGTCTGCACATGAACACCTGCGTGTGATTGAAGAAAATCATCAGCGTTTTGCAAGTATTCATGAACGCTTGGAAGGACTACAGCAAGAAATTGATCGGCTCGATAAGCTGCAAACTGTTTTTAAAGGGAATACATTTGTTGAGTTCTTAGCAGAAGAACAGTTAGAAAGTGTCAGCCGTGATGCATCAGCCCGTCTAGGCATTTTGACGAGACAAAGGTATGCGATTGAAGTCGACTCAGAAGGCGGTTTTGTGATGCGTGATGATGCCAATGGCGGCGTTAGACGCCCAGTGTCCAGCTTGTCTGGCGGAGAAACCTTCCTAACGTCATTGGCGCTTGCGCTTGCTCTTTCAGCGCAAATCCAGCTGAGAGGTGAGTTTCCGCTGCAATTCTTCTTCCTTGATGAAGGGTTCGGTACACTCGATCAAGACTTGTTGGATACGGTGATTACTGCACTAGAGAAACTACAGTCTCAAAATTTAGCAGTTGGTGTGATCAGCCATGTGGAAGAATTGAAGATGAGACTGCCGAAGAAACTGATTGTCCACCCAGCAGATCCAAGCGGGAAAGGGACAACGGTATCAATGGAATTAATGTAAATGTTGAGGTGATGACAGGGTGGCAAAGCAAACGATTGGATTATGTGAGCTGTGCGGAAGACAAGATGTCCTGCTCACGGAACACCACTTAACGCCAAGAGAAGAAGGCGGGGCATGTTTACCGACTGCCTTCCTGTGCATCCCTTGCCATAAACAAGTGCATGCCCTTTTTACAAACCAGGAGCTTGCCGCACGTTTGAACATGCTTGATGCGCTAAGACAAGATGAAAATCTTGTTCCGTACATCAAATGGATTCGAAAACAGCCGGCAAGCAAGCTGGTCAAAACAAAAAAATCGAGACAACGCAGAAAGAAATGAGCATAAAAAAGCACTCCTCTAAATGAAATGAGCGTAGAGGAGTCGCTTTATGCATTGCCTACCATATTCTGATCATTTAAGTCAGGATCCACATAGTTGGTGGCGCTAATGCCATTATTTAATATCAAGAAATCTCCGGTATTCCCCGCTCCAGAGCCTAAAGCAGATTTTGACGAACTTTTAGGCGAAAGGTAAAATGAGTCACCGACGTTGACGACGCCTCCAGAAATAGAGTTAATGTAAATGGGTCCGACAATTGCTGGCATAATCGACATCCTTTATTCGAAGTCATATCACCATCATATGCTCAGGTAGGTCCACTTGTGAGGTTGGCGGACTTTCATCGCTGCTAAATAACTCTCGAATATGCTTCACTCGTGCAACGCCATTCATTCCACACGTTGAGCCGATTTGATATATAGAAGAGGACGACACCCCTTCTACATGTATTGAAGAAACTTTAATTACAGGCTTTTCATGGTAAAACGCAGTTCTAACTGATCGTTCAGGCAGCATCAATGGAATTGGCTCATAATACACTTCAAATTCTTTTGCATCTAAGTTTTCTGCTTCATTCCCATAAAACAAACTAATCGTTCGTTGAACAGCCAGCACCTTGACCTTCGGGCATAGCTCCTGTGTATCACCAATTTGAACCACACTCGAAATCCCGACAGAATTCACCTTCGTGAACTTCACTTGAGATGTGCGCTTCATCATTATTGAGGTGACAGAGGAACAAACGGGCCAATAATAAGAGATTCTGGCGGTGTATCGAAAATCGAGGATAATTGTACATGGTCTGTGTCCCCGATGATAAATAGGGAAGAGGACGATACCCCAACTACTTTAATGCTTCCGGTCTCGATGTTGCGGTTGACAACTGTGAAATTCATCCGTTTTCCTCTCCTTTCGTTTCACTTGGAATATGGGCTAAAAAATGCTCAATCGCCCGCTTCACATCATGTTTCACATATTCAGCAATTTGCTCTGAACGCTGCAGCGGGGTCATATCTTCCCGTTGTGGCAGCTGTCCTGCATAGTATTTGATTCTGCTGTCAATTTGTTTTCGAATGTCCTCAATGATATGGTGTTTATTGCTTTCATCAAGAGAGCCTTCATATCGCTCCTCTAGTTCTTCAAGAAGTTCTGGTGCTTCTTCATTTAAAAATGCATCGACAAGCTGGCGTGTTTGATTGAAAAATTGATCAGCCATTTCTTGCTGCATCATTCCAATTCCCGGGGTTGTTGTTTGGCCCACTTCAAAATTTTGAACACTGTTTGGATCAGATGGATTGAGGCCAATATTCAATGTACCTTCCAGCCGCTCGATTTTCAGTTGATCAAATTGATAATCAATCCGTTCAATATTCGTTGTCGGTTTATCTTTGATCATTTGTATTTCCTGCTGAAGCTCGTTAAGCCTTTTTTCAAGCATCATGATTTGTTGTGTTTGCTTTTGAATGATGCCATACACTTGTGAAGCGTTGCTTTGATAGTCATACATTTACATACACCTCCGGGGATTGCAGATGAACTTAAGTTGTTGGTGACTGAAGCGGTACAAAAGGTACTGTGCTTGCGCCTTCCGATTCTTCATTTCCTTCTGTGCCTACTGCGGCAGGTGCTGGTTCAAGGTAACTACCCGTGTTATACAGGTTGGAAAGCGCCTTGATTGATCCAGCACTCCCAATTTGCAGAACAGATGAGTTACTCACAGACTCCACACGTAAATAATTAATTTGTATCGCTTGATTAATATAGAAGTTCAACGGATTCTCACTCCTTACAAGTTACCAACAAGCGGTTGATCAATGACATCACTGTCGTACGTATTTGTCACACTTTTATAGTTGCTAATGCGCAATTGATCACCAGTGTTAAAACTGCCTGCGCCAGCAAACGTTTTAACCTGACTATTTGGAGAAATGGTGATGCAGTCTCCAACATGAACGACTCCGCTCGTTCCGACGGCATTTACTTTAAAGGCTCCAACAATAGCCGGCATAGCGGTGCACATCCTTTATAAAATTAGGGCGCTTTGATCTTGGGCGTTTCACCATAGCTTATGATGGGTCTTTCAATATGTGATTGTCTTTTTGAAGACTTTTAATAAGAGGTTGAAGTGTATGGTTTACCCTTTATTCGAGCATTCTTTAGAGGTGTATTTGATGCCTTTATTTAAGAGTGTGTCAAGCTCTTGACTGCACCTGATGGTTTCTTCAGCATTCATACCGAATTTTTTTGCAGTCTCAATTAAATGTAATCTTTTTTGTTCAATTTCATAATTGATCATAACGGACGCCAACTCTCACATTTTTTATCAAATAGAAGGATATGGTTAGTATACTCTATTTTTCTATAAAAAAAGCTGTTTCGTCAATATGAGTAATAAAGTGACAAAATTCGAAAAAGTTCTTACGTGCCAGAGGTCTCTTTTCTAATCTCAGCTTGTAAATAACGTCCTCTTTTGTTGATATACTGCCGAATTAACTCTCGCTCTGACTGTAGTACTTCTTTTCGATCTTTCGTATATGGGTCGTCTGTGATTCGGTGCTCAATAGAGTCATGCCATTTCTCGATAATAGGACAGAGACGGTCCTGTGAAAAATGTGTATCTAGTACATGCTGGAAAAGAGCAAAATAGGCTCTCTTAAACGAAGGAATATCTAGTAATCTAGCGGTTAATGTATTAAATCCGCTTACTGGGATATAATCGAACGCCATTTCTTCTCCATGAATGTCACGGCCCCATGTCGCATCATAATCCCAAGGAAGCACTTGAAACCTCCCTTGTTCATTCACATAAAGAGCGTAGTTATGAACAAAGCCATCAAAATTTTGGGTGCACACGACACCAATGAGCCAGCGGAAATATTGATTGACATCAAGGTATTGCTCAATCTTTTCTGCAAAAATGTCGTCTGTTGCTGTATTCAGAAAGTAAATAAATTCGCTCAGTTGCTCGTCATGTCTTGATGTACCCGTTTTTTTCTCGTACCCGAGAAGAAGATGCTTTTTGGGCTTTTTATCAAACGAACTTAAAAGGGAGAAATTGGCGTCGTCATCTACTGCATAATAAATACCGCCTCCTGATAGCTGCCTTTTTTGAAGAAATAGCTCATCGACGGATTCTATTTTTAAATAAATGCCTTCTTTTCTTCCATTGATGGTCAGGAATACATGAGAAGCGGCAGGGCTTAGCACCCCCATCTGTTCGAAGAAATAAAAGGACAGCCTGTTTCGAATAAAAGAAGGGTCATTGTACTCTGCATTTAAATGAAAGATGGCTTCACCTTGTCTTTTTTTTGGTTTTCTATATTCAATTTGATAGGACTTTTTCTTGAGCTTTCTAATGTGTGATCCGCGGTATGAAGCATAAATATGTGATTTGGTCTGGCCGGTTTTAAGAATGGCCTCAACAGGTTCATCGTTCCAGATGTCTTTTCTTAATGCAATAAGATCCTTTGGGTGAATCCAAATATCAAGTGGTTGTAAAGGTTCTGTGGTCATGCGTTCATCAGCCTCCTATGATCTTCTTTACTATATGAAAATGAAGGAATGTCCTGTACCCCTGCTGATAGGTAATCATGGAGTTTTAAAAGAAAGAGGCATTCGCCAAGAACACTTGTCTACCCAGTCTCGTAACATAAAGCAGAGAAGATAAACAGTTTTGTCTGTTTGTTTTGTCAAAGCATAGACTGGGGAGGGGAATTGTTCGTGAGCACATTTGATCATTCACATATTGAACATGCAGTTGATTCACTTCGAAGTGAGGGACGTGATCATCACTTAGATCGTGAACCAGAATCGAGACATTCGCACAAATCAGATCGTTCTCGTCATTCAAAACGCCGTCATTGGTTCTTTGGTGGAGGCGGCTGCCGTAAGTCACACCGCAGTAAAAAAAGCCACAAAAGCTATCGCTCTAAAAAAAGCCGCTGTTCAAAGAAAAGCGTGAAGAGCGAGAAACCATGCAAAAGTAAAAAGTCGTGTAAAAGTAAAAAATCATGCCGAAGCAAAAAGAGTGAACCAAAAAAATCATGCCGTAGCAAACACAGATCCCATCATAAGAAAAGCTGCCGCAAGTCACACCGCAGCCATCGATCTAAACGTTCTCATCATCACAGACGAAGTCATTCTTGCCGAAGATGCGGAAAGAAAAAGCATCATTCCCGAAGCAGAGGAAATGTTGATCGTAAATGGGATCAAGGGAATATGTGGGAGTATCGACGCTACCGCTAAACATGAGGTCATCATTTTTGAAACCCTTTTTAAAAGAGAGTATGATAAAAAAGGGTTTTTTTTATTTCGTAGAGAAATAAAATGAGACATCATAACTTAGCGAAATGAAGATTGTGAGGGGAAGGCATGAAGTTTTTTACAGGTGAGATACATAACAGGATGTTTATTGGGGTAGTCATTGATGATGAATGGGTGATGGACGTTAAAAAAGCAGAGGCTAAATTATTTGAGCTGGAGACACTGCCAAACTCTTTAGCTGAATGCATCAACATGGGGGACAAGTTTGTCGAACACGTCAGGCAGCTTCTAGATTGGGCTGAGAAAAAAGAAGAAGACCGCGGCTCTTATGTATATCCGCTTTCGGAGGTCAAACTCCATGCACCGATTCCAAAACCAGCTAAAAACATCATGTGTGTTGGAAAGAATTATCAAGATCATGTCATGGAGATGGGAAGTGCGGCAGATATTCCTAAAGACGTGATGATTTTTACAAAGGCGCCTACTTCAGTGGTTGGACACGAAGCGGACATTCTTCTTCATGAAGGTGTGACAAGTGAATTGGATTACGAAGGTGAGCTTGCCATCGTCATGGGCAAATCAGGGAAGAATATTGCACCTGAACAGGCACGCGATTATATCTTCGGTTACACCATTTTAAATGATGTAACGGCAAGAGATTTGCAGAAAAAACATAAACAATTTTTCATAGGCAAAAGCTTAGATACATCCTGTCCGATGGGACCTTATATCATCCATAAGTCAGTGATCGAGGATCATGCAGCGCTCCATGTGGAAACAAAGGTAAACGGAGAGGTTCGTCAGTCTGCCAGTACAGAATTAATGATTTTCCCAATTGAGGACATTGTTTCAACTCTTTCAAAAGGGATGACGCTAGAAGCAGGTGATATCATTGCAACGGGTACACCTTCTGGGGTTGGCAAAGGCTTTGAACCGCCAAAGTTTTTAGCTTCAGGAGATCATATTGAAATCACGATTGAACCGATTGGGACGTTATCGAATCGCGTCAAATAAAGGGCATGTTGACACAGGATTGTCGCTTTGTGTTCGACTTATTTCGTGGTACGATGAGAAGGTACTTGTTCTGATAAAGGGGGAAATAACAGATGGGAACACATTTACATATTACAGCGTGGGTACTAGGGATTATTTTATTCTTCGTGGCCTTTGCTCTAGCAGGTAAAAACGACAAAGGTGCTAAAATTGTGCACATGATCGTCAGACTATTCTACTTGCTCATTATCGCAACAGGTGTAGAGCTGTATGTTCGCACAGGAATGAAAATTCCAAGTTTCGGGGGCGAGTATATCGGCAAAATGGTACTCGGTATCCTTGTGATCGGTTTAATGGAAATGGTCCTTGTACGCAAGAAAAAAGGAAAATCAGTGACGGGTGTGTTTATTGGTTTTATCGTGATTGCGATTGTGACCATTCTTCTTGGTTTACGTCTGCCGATCGGTTTCCATATCTTTTAACATAAAAAGGGCATTGCTTATATGAAGCAGTGCCCTTTTTATGTGACATCAAACTTGAAAACCGACCGGTGACCGTCAGAAGTGGTCCATTCAAAACGAATTTGACTGGCGGTGGACTCATGGTGACATTGTAGTGCTAGCGATTGTGTATCTGCTGAAAACTGAAAGAAAGAGACGCATTGAAAAGGGTGAAAGGAAGAGAAGACACAATCGTAGACGGAAAAGCCAAGCTGTTCTACTTGTTCAATGATTTGATAAAAAACGTTTTCAGGTACGAACATGAGTAGGTCAAGCCACCCTTTGGCAAGAGATGCTGTATATTGAATCATTTCACCGCCTTGTACCTCCAGCAACTGCCCGTTTTCATGAAGAATCATAGACCCGAGCAATTCTCCTTTTGTCCATCGGTCATTCTCTTTCAAACTGATCATAGAGCTTTGAAGACTTTCTGGCAGCATGATCTCTCCTTCTTCATCTTCGATTAAACAATGCCCGTTTTCAATCAGCAAATACCCGTTACACCACCTTCGGCTGCAGCGCTCGAGATGCTTCATTCGTTTCTCCATTTGCAAAAGCTCCTTTCCTCTTTCTTTTCTTACCAAATGATGCTTGTCCTATACGCTAGGAAAAAAGGACAAATCAACTATCAAGGAGACGATGCATAGACTAAGAAAGGCTGAAAGAGAACACTTGATGAAAAACGGATGGGAGCTGATGATGATGTGTGGAATAACAGGCTGGGCAGACTTTAAAAAGCAGCTCATCCAACAGGATCATGTAATCAATCAAATGACAGAGACATTATCTAAAAGAGGGCCAGATGATACAAATACGTGGAAAAGTGAGCATGTGCTTTTCGGGCATAAAAGGTTAGCGGTTGTAGATGTAGAAGGCGGAAAGCAGCCGATGACATATACACATCAAAACCATGATTATACGGTTGTATACAATGGAGAGCTCTATAACACGGAGGATATAAGAAAAGAATTATTAAAAAAGGGGCACCGCTTTCTTGGGCATTCTGATACAGAGGTTCTTCTTCACGCTTACACAGAATGGAAGGAAGAGTGTGTCACCCATTTTAATGGTATTTTTGCATTTGTGATCTGGGATAGTGAGCGTGAATTATTATTTGCAGGGAGAGACCGGCTCGGCGTCAAGCCATTTTTCTATACAGAACGTCATCATTCCTTTTTATTTGGTTCAGAGATCAAAGCACTTCTTGCTCACCCTGATATGAAAGCAAAAGTCGATCATGAGGGGTTATCGGAGATCTTTGGCTTAGGACCGTCTAGAACACCAGGGCAAGGGGTATTTAAAGGTGTAAAAGAGCTGAGACCTGCACATGCTTTGACCTTTTCAAAAGATGGCCTGCGTGTATGGAGGTACTGGAATGTCAAAAGCGAGCAGCATACAGACTCACTTGATGACACCGCTCAGCACGTCAAGCATCTCTTTACAGATGCTGTCACAAGACAGCTCGTCTCTGATGTGCCTGTTTGTACATTTCTATCTGGTGGCGTTGATTCTAGTGCCATAACCGCCATTGCCGCCAAGCACTTTGAGAAAATAGGGAAAGCGCCGCTTCATACGTATTCCATTGACTACGAAGGAAATGATCAATTCTTTGAGGCAAGTCAATTCCAGCCGAATGCTGACGGCCCTTGGATTGATCAAATGACCAAAGCATTTCAAACGAATCACCACAGCTGTGTCATCGGCCAAAAGGAACTGGCTTCTTATTTGAAGGAAGCAGTTGAAGTTCGAGATTTACCGGGCATGGCAGATATTGATTCATCCTTACTTTGGTTCTGCCGAGAAATTAAAAAGGATTTCGTTGTCGGCCTTTCAGGTGAATGTGCTGATGAAATATTTGGAGGCTATCCGTGGTTTCATATGGCAAATGAAACGAATGGTTTTCCTTGGATGAGATCGACTGAAGCCCGCACGCAGCTTCTTCAAGACTCGTGGCAAAAGAAACTATCACTGAAGGAATATGCGCACAGCAAATATGAAGAAACCGTGGCAGAAACACCTCTTTTAGATGGAGAAACTGGAGTAGATAAAGCCCGGAGAGAACTTTTTTACTTAAATATGATCTGGTTCATGACAACGCTGCTAGATCGAAAAGATCGAATGAGTATGGGCGCGAGCCTTGAGGTGCGTGTGCCATTTGCAGATCATCGCCTTGTCGAATATGTTTGGAATATTCCTTGGGAAATGAAAATGCATGGAAATCGTGAAAAAGGGGTTTTACGAAAAGCATTAGAGGGAATTTTACCGAATGAAGTGCTTTATCGCAAGAAGAGTCCTTACCCGAAAACGCATCATCCAGCCTATACCCAGGCTGTGAAAGAAATGTTAACAGATTGCCTTGCGCAAAAAGATTCTGTGCTTCATGAATTTTTAGATCCACACCAATTGAAACAGCTGATTGAAACCGAAGGGGCTTCCTTTCAAGTGCCTTGGTATGGCCAGCTAATGAAGGGCCCGCAGCTAATCGCCCATCTGGCGCAGATTCATCATTGGTTTGAAACATATCGAATTGATATAGACGCGTAATAAAGGGCCGGCTTTCTTGCACTTGTTGAAAGGAAGCCGGCTTTTTTGATACATAACAAGAGACTTTTAGAGCACATCGAAAGTTGATCTAACCTTTCTAATTTTTATAATTAACTTAAAGTGAATTAATTTGGAGGAAAAAGGATAAAAGGGGAGCGCCTCATGAAGAAACATATATTGATTGCAGGTGGCGGTATTGGCGGAATGATCTCAGCGCTCTATTTAAAAAAAGCTGGACATGATGTCCCCCTTGTCGAAAAAAATGAACGGGCGGGAGACTTGCTTTTGTACGTGAGAAAGGATATAAAGTAGATGAAGGTCCGACCATTGTCCTGCTTCCTGATATGTTAAAAGGCATTTTACATGAGGTAGGAATTGACGAAACATCTCTTGATCTCTTGCAGCTTGATCCGCTGTACACGATCCAATATCAGGATGGAACCTCCTACACGAAGTACTCTGATTCACTGCGCCAGTTAGATGAAATCAGACGTGTATTGCCAAAGGAAGATCAAGGGTTTCTGAATTTTATGGAAGACATGACGAATCGGTTTCAAGAAATGCAGCAAGCTTTTCTAGAAAAATCGTTTCATGAAAAACGTACATTTTTTACAAAAGTAAATATGAAGATTTTAATGAAATTAAAAGCGTGCCATACGGTTCAAAGCGCTCTAAAAAAATATTTCTCAGATGAACGCCTGCGAGATGCATACGCACTTCAAACCCTCTATGTCGGAGGAAATCCGTATGAAGCATCTGCTATTTATTCGCTTGTTTCATATAGTGAGCACGCCCACGGAATCTACTATTTAAAAGGCGGATATGCAAGTTTAGTAGATATATTGGAGAGACAACTCATAGAGATGGGTGTGCATGTAAGACGAAATGAAGAAGTAGCGCAATTGGAGTTAGCAGCTGATGTCTTTGTAATCAACGGGGATTATCCAGCGGCGTTAAAACAGCTTGGTTTAGATGAACAAGACCGGCGTAAATACGTTCCATCCTCTGGCTGCGTGATGGTGTATCTCGGTTTAAATAAGGTGTACCATGAAGCACCTGTTCATCAATTTTTTATGGGAGAACACTTTGATCAGCATATGAAACAGGTCTTTCAAACGAAAACAGTCCCTCAAGACCTGTCATTTTATACATTTAATCCATCCATCATTGATCCATCTCTTGCCCCAGCAGGCTGCAGTGTCTTGTATATGCTCATTCCTGTTCCTTCAGGAGATCACACCAACTGGGAAGAGGAGACAGACTTTGTGGAAAAAATGCTGAAGCGTCTTGAGAAAAGAGGTTTTCCGCAATTGCGAGAGTCGATTGTATGGAAAAAGGTAAGAACAACAAATGATTCAATGCGAGAAGGATTGTTTGAGGGAGGCAGCTTTGGATTTGCGCCTAATTTGTTTCAATCAGGCGTCTTTCGCCCGCAAGTGAAGGTGGCAGAGACAGACAATCTTTATGCGATAGGTGCTTCCATCCATCCTGGCGGCGGGGTACCGATCGTCATGCAAAGTGCGAAGCTCATGTCTTCTGTGCTACTAAAAGATTTGAACGACAGAAAGGAAGTGAAGCTAAGTGGTTGATGTGCAAACAGCATTGAAAGTATGTGAGGAGACCATTCAAACCCATTCAAAAACGTTTTATCGCGCCTTTTCTATGCTGCCTAAAAAGAAAAGACAGGCAGTCTGGGCTGTTTATTCCTTTTGCCGGAGAGCGGATGACATTGTAGATGAGTCTCCTTCACCAAAAGAGGAGTTAACATCCTTTCGGGAGGCGTTTGATCGATTCTTACATGGTGAGGTAGACCGGAATGATCCGATGTGGGTGGCGCTAGAGCATACATTTCAAGAGTTTCGTATGGATGAAGCCCCGTTCCGTGACCTGCTCCAAGGACAGGAGATGGATTTAGAGCAGCATAGATATGAAACGTTAGATGAACTGCTCATCTATTCCTATCATGTAGCGAGTACAGTTGGATTCATGCTGCTTCCGATTATTGCTCCGCGTAAAAAGGAACAACTAAAAGAAGCAGCCATTTCGTTAGGGATTGGCATGCAGCTCACCAACATCCTTCGTGATATTGGTGAGGATGCAGCTGAAAGAAATCGCATTTATTTGCCTAAGCAAGTGATGGATCAATTTGGGTATACAGAGCAAGAATTGCAAGAAGGTGTGGTCAATCAAGCATTCAAGCACGTATGGGAGTACATTGCCTTTGAGGCAGAGGCGTATTACGAGGAATTTTTTGACCATCTTCATGAATTTCCGCTTTATTCACGTATGCCGGTGAAAGCAGTTGCTCACTTTTATAAAGCCATTTTAGATAAAACTAGAGAAAATGAATACCGCGTCTTTACGCAGCGATCATTTCTTTCAAATCAGGAAAAAGCACTTATTTTAGAAGATATTACGTAATGGAAAAAGGACTGCACCCGCAGTCTTTTTTATGTGGAAGAAAAACGATACTCCGTCCATACCCTTGAACGCCACCGCCTATACATGAAGATGCCTCTTACCCATTCATCCACGATAAAAGAAATCCAAACCCCAATCAGGCCCATTTCAAGCTGAATGCCTAATAGATAAGCGATCGGAAGCCCGATCCCCCACATTGAAATCATCGCCATATACACAGGAAACTTCGCGTCACCAGCAGCCCGCAAGGAGTTAATGATGACCATATTAAAAGAACGTCCAGGCTCTAAAATCATCGTCAATAGGAGGAGTAGACCGGCGATTTGAATGATCTCGCTGTTGCTAGTGAAAAAAGCAAGCAAATGCGTCGATGATAAAGATAAAGCAATGGAAGAAAGAAGGGAGATGGCAATGGCCCAGTATAAACTTTTCATGCACCTGCGATAGGCAGCATCGAATTCTTGCGCCCCAATATGGCGTCCGATTAAAATTTGCGTCCCTTGGCTAATGGCTGCACCAAACAACATAATGAACATCATCAAGTTCTGAGTATATACTTTTGCCGCTAGTGCCTGCGTTCCCATAAATGTAATAAACAGCGTAATAACCATTTGAGAGCCGTTATAAGAGAGCTGCTCGCCAGCAGAAGGAATCCCGATTTTTAGCAGCTTTTTTAAATGCTTCCGCTGGATATGAAACATGTTCTTCAGTGAAAACCGTAACCCAATTCGGCGGCGAACAATCAGGATCATCGCTATTAATCCGATGAACCGAGCAAGTGAGGTTGAAAGGGCAACACCCATCACACCTAACACTGGGAAGCCAAACGGACCGAAAATGACCAAATAATTACCGGCAACGTTTAACAAGTTCATTCCGATGGTGACATACATCGTGTCTCTTGTATATCCATAGCTTTTTAAAATAGCACTATAGGTCATAATGAACGCTTGAATAAAAGAAAGCAGGCCGACAATTTGTAAAAACACCGTTGCATCTGGCATCAGCTCACTTGATAACCCCATCATGTGTAAGATTGGAACAGCTAACACAAACATGAGGAGACTAATGACAAAGCTAATCAGGAAGTTGGTTCCTAGTGAAACATAGGCGACTTGAGCCGCTTCCTGCTCGCGGATCGCTCCTAAAAGCTGAGCAATCACAATCGTCGTACCTGTTGTAATGAAGCTGAACATGACAATCAATAAATTTAGCAGCTGGTTGCTTACACCTACTGCGGCAACGCTGTTATCGGAGTATTGGCTCAGCATGAGTGTATCCGCGCTTCCCATGAGCATATATAAAGAGATTTCGATAAAAATAGGCCAAGTTAACGCAAATAATGAAGGGTGGGATCTTTCACTTTTGGCTTGAACCTTTTGAAATGGCAGTGCTTGAGGTTTCATCACATAGCCCCCTTTCGTATCAATCCGATTTATAGTGTACCTTGCTTCGACTATAATAAGAAGAGATGAAACCGAAACTTATTGGAGAAATCCGACTTCATAAGGGGATGAATATGGATCTATTTATTACATTTACTGTACCGCCGTTTCCGGTTTATATTGCTTCAGGCAAAGGCGTATTTCATCAAGGAGAAAGACATATCTCTAGAATCTTCACTGTATTTGATCTTCTCTATGTCACAAAAGGTAAACTATGGATAACAGAGGATGAGGCGGCTCATCACGTAAAAGAAGGAGAATATATCATTCTATCACCCGGCCTGTCCCACGGTGGACATCTGCCATGCGAAGAAGAAACCCATTATGAGTGGCTGCATTTCTCAATTGATCCATTTGAGTTTACGAACCGGCCGAGAGAACACTGGTTTGATATGAAACAAAATCAAGCCACCTTTGAAAAACCCGCAAAATATGAGTTCAGCCTGCCCCGTCAAGGAAAAGTGAAAGGAAGAAGCGTGTTAGAGAAGCACCTTTCAGCTATGAGGGCATTGAATGATGACGCGTCTGAACTTCCGTTAAAAAAACAGCTTCAATTTGAGGAGCTGCTCATTCATTTACAAAAAGAAGCATTTCATATTCCAAGTGCAAAGGAGGCCGTCGCATCAGAAGTGGTTCACTATCTCGAGCGCCATTTTATGAAAAAATTACAAATGGAGCAGCTGGCAGAGAAGCTTCATTATCATCCTGATTACATCACAAGATGTATGCAGACGGTGTATGGACTGACTCCTAACCAGTACATCAATCGTCTCAAAATCGAAAAAGCCAAAAGCATGCTTGCCTCAACGAATGAAAAAATAACGGCCATTGCAGAACGTGTAGGTATTGACGACCCTACTTATTTTTCTAAGCTGTTTCGGCAAAATGAAGGCATGCCGCCTATCCAATACCGTCATCTAGCAAGAAGAACGACAAAGTAAAGGAACGTGAAATGATGAAAGGGAAAAAAGAGGAGCTTGTGAGCATACGGCCATTAGACGAAACTGATTTAGAGGTGGTGTGGCATTTAAAATTTAAAGCACCAGACCAGTCTTATCGAAAGTGGAATGCACCTTATTTTTATGAACACGAGATCCCGCTTGCTGCATTTAAGAAACGATACGTACAGGATGACGCCATTCCGCCAAAGCTATTTGGTATTGTCATAGGTGGCGAAATGAAAGGCACCGTTTCTTATTATTGGGAGAATGAACGAACACGCTGGCTTGAATGCGGGATTCTTATTTATGACTCACGCTTTTGGAATGGAGGAGTTGGAACAAAGGCGTTAAGTCTATGGATAGATGAGCTATTTTCACACATTGATATCCCGCGAATCGGTCTCACCACCTGGTCTGGGAATGAACGAATGATGCGGTGCGCGGAGAAATGCGGGTTTACCCTTGAGGGGAGACTGCGAAAGGTCCGTTACTACCAAGGAGAGTATTATGATTCTATGCGCTATGGGATGCTGAGAGAGGAATGGCAAAGCCTCCCGCGCCATACCTCTGAATAATTATTTTTATTTTTAGGACAAAAGTATCGTATGATTGAATAAACTGAAGAAGAAGGGCGGCGAATGAGTTGCGCTGGATGACCGGCTGGTTTGTGTCGATTATAGCGGCCATTTATCTATTTGTAGATGCGCCTAAACATGGGAAGAATAAATGGCTTTGGGCGATTTTAGGTCTTTTATTCGGGCTCTTTACACTTGGAATATACCTCATCAAAACAGGAAGAAAAGGATTGGGCTGGACGGTTCTGATCGTGTCCATTATCATCTATTCTATTTTCATTCTAGTCTATGTCTTTTACTTCTTATTGCTGATCATTGGATACTCAAATGCATAAATAGAGAGCACGCGTGTACATAAGGGGGGAGTTTGATCTTGAGAATTACGGGTTTATTCGTATCACTTGCTGTGGCCATTTATTTATGGTTTGATGCTCCAAAGCATGGCAAAGACAAATGGCTGTGGGCCATTTTAGGCGTGCTATTTAGTACAATCGTTCTTGGTATTTACTTGATCAAGACAGAAAGGAAGGGACTCGGCTGGACGATTCTCATTTTAACCATCTTGTTTTATCTCATGCTGCTGATCTCTGTTTTGATCGGTATGATTCTTTTTTATCAGGTGGGTCCTTCATGAAGAAGGGCTTTTTTCTTTTACCTTTTGAGCAGGCACACCTGCAATGACAATCTGCTCTTCATGAAAGGAACGATTCACCACTGCATTTGCTCCGATTGAAATATGATTCGCAATATAGATGTTTCCAAACAGCTTAGCACCAGGGCCAATCCATACATGATCTCCGATGGTTGGTACATCTTTTTCATGATGGTTTTGACCGATATTCACCCCTTGATGAATATCACAAAATGCCCCAATTTTTGCATGCCTGTTCACAATCAAGAGACCAGTATGATTGATTCTGAGCCCAGGGCCAAAGACGCCAATCGGGATATCAAAGCCAAGCTGCATGCCTTTCTTTTTATGTAAATAGCGGTAAAACCATTTGCGTAATGTGGCACCGCTATTTGTATAGTATTCATATTTTCGTAAATACCTTTGATATTTCCATATATCATCCCCAAACCACTTTGGTCTTCTGCGCGTGATGGCTAATGCTTTCTTATCCTGTGCCAAGTAGTGGTGAAGATCATGCTTCGTTACAATCATCAGATCTCCCTCGATTCCCTTTCATTTCAGGTGAATTATACCATTATAACCATTTATATCAATAAAAATTGTGTTATTTCTTTTTTTCTACATTCATTTCATCCGGCTTTCTGTATAAAATAAGCACTCAGTGACGAGTAGGATAAAAGAACCAGTAAGAATGATTTGTCATTTTTTTCAACATGTTCACAATCAAGCGTTCATCTCCTTACGGCAGTAGATGTTTGTAAAAGATACACGAAAATACTCGTAAAAAAGAAAATATTGCATTCATATGATTTTCGAATCATCTTTTTGAATACAATTGACTTTCATATCGCATATCCTCTAGTCTAGTAAATGAAAATGATAATCTTTATCAATTGGAGGAGTGTTTTATTATGTCCATCAAAACCGTTTCTAAAAATCAGCAGTTTTTAGAGCAGCAAAATCAAAGAGAATCTAATGCAAGGTCTTACCCGAGACGGTTCCCATTAGCCATGCAAAAAGCCGAAGGTATGATCGTGACAGATGCGGATGGCAGAGAGTTTTATGACTGTCTAGCAGGCGCAGGAACACTTGCACTTGGTCACAATCATCCTGTTGTTATAGAAGCTATTGAACGTATGCTTCATGAAAAAAGACCCTTGCATACGTTGGACATAACCTCAGAAATTAAAGAAGAATTTGTGAATGAGATTTTTTCTCACTTGCCAGAGGAGTTTGCAAAAAGAGCGAAAATTCAATTTTGTGGACCTACTGGTGGTGATGCGATAGAAGCAGCCATTAAATTAGTCAAGACAGCGACAGGAAATCGTTCGATTCTCTCCTTCCACGGGGCTTATCATGGTGCGACACATGGCACGATGTCATTAAGCGGAAACTTATCTCCAAAGGAAAGAGTGCAAGGTTTAATGCCAGATGTTCATTTCCTGCCTTATCCATATGAATACCGCTGCCCATTTGGGATTGGTGGTAAAGATTCGCACCGCATTTCCAGCTCTTATATTGAGCGTGTATTAAATGACCCTGAAAGCGGCATCCTTCCGCCTGCAGGTATGATCTTTGAAGCCGTGCAAGGCGAGGGCGGCTCAATACCAGCATCCATTGAATGGATGAAAGAAATGAGACGAATCACAAAAGAAAAAGGAATTCCGCTCATTATCGATGAGGTTCAATCAGGCATTGGCAGAACAGGGAAGATGTTTGCCTTTGAACATGCAGGAATAGTGCCAGATGTCATTGTATTATCAAAAGCAATTGGTGGAAGTCTGCCGCTTTCAGTTGTGATTTATGATAAAGACTTGGATCAATGGAATCCAGGAGCACATATTGGCACATTTAGAGGAAATCAAATGGCGATGGCTGCTGGAACCGCTACGCTTAAATTTATAAAAGAATCCAATCTGCTTGATCATGTAGACCAATTAGGTGATCGTATGCAGGCTCATCTAAAAGACATCCAAAAACAAGTACCTGCACTCGGTGATGTGCGTGGAAGAGGTTTAATGATTGGCGTTGAAGTAGTCAATCCAAATGAGAAACAAGATGTGGACGGAAGCTATCCAGCGAATCCAGAGCTAGCCAGTCTCATTCAAAAGAATTGCTTCGATAAAGGCTTAATTGTGGAGACAGGAGGCCGTTTCGGAAGTGTGATTCGATTCTTACCACCATTGATCATGACAGAAGAACAGCTTGAAAAAGTCATCGCTATTTTTAAAGAGGCAGTTTACGATGCAATCAACTAAGTCTTCTGTTGATTCATTATTTATTAATCAAAGCCAGCTTGGGAGAGAGTCCTTCCAAGTGGCTCTCCATACATCCATCGACAGCTTACTGGCCCAGTGGCAAAAAGACAAAGGACCCTACAGCGGAATATTGCCTGGGAAATTAGCGGCTAGTGTCGAATCGTTATTTCAATTTCAACCGTCTGGTGAATCAATTGATTCTGTCTTTCGAGATATAAAAGAACACCTTTTGCCGCATTTGGTTGATGTGTCACATCCTAAATGCTTGGCACATCTTCATTGCCCTCCCCTCATTCCTGCACTTGCAGCAGAGGTGATGGTAAGTTCCTTTAACCAATCAATGGATTCCTTCGACCAAAGCGGCATTGCTTCTTTGGTGGAGGAGGAAATCCTAAAGTGGCTGTGTGCGAAGTTTTCTTATGGAGATCTAGCAGATGGGACATTTACGAGCGGCGGAACCCAATCTAACTATATGGGACTGCTGCTTGCGAGAGATGCATTTTGCGAAAACACATGGCAATGGAATGTTCAGCAGAAAGGTTTACCGAGCGAAGCTCACCGTATGCGGATTCTCTGCTCTAAGAATGCTCATTTCACTGTGAAAAAATCAGCATCCCAGCTAGGTTTAGGGGAACAGGCAGTCGTACTGGTAGAGACCGATGAGCATCACCGAATGGACCTCAATGATTTGAAGCAGAAGCTGGTTGAGTTAAAGGAGCATGATCTGCTGCCATTTGCGGTAGTGGCGACTTGCGGGACAACTGATTTTGGCAGTATTGATCCGGTTCGAGATGTGTATGACATCGTCAAGCCATACGGCCTGTGGATTCATGCAGATGCTGCATATGGCGGAGCACTTGTGTTAAGCGAAACCTACCGAAGTAAATTAGACGGTATTGAGCTTGCTGATTCGATCACGATCGACTTTCATAAACAATTTTATCAGCCGATCTCCTGCGGGGCATTTTTGCTAAAGGATAAAAGGCATTTTGGTTTGATTGATTATCATGCAGATTATCTCAATCCAAAGGAAGATGAGCTGGAAGGAATTCTACATCTCGTGAATAAATCTGTCCAAACAACGCGCCGGTTTGACGCACTGAAATTACTTCTCTCACTTCGTCTTATTGGAGAAGAAGGGTTTGGCGACATCATAGACCATACGATCCATTTTGCGAAGGATGTGGCTGCGCTCATTGAAAAAAATGCTCACCTTGAAGTGATCAATCCTGAGCCAGAGATCAATGCGGTTGTGTTTCGATTTATAGATGATCATCGAGAGGATGACATCAATAAGATCATTCACCGGACATTATTCCAAACAGGTACTGCTGTCGTTGCAAAAACAGTGGTTGATGGTCAAACATGCTTGAAATTCACTTTGTTAAATCCGAGAACGACAATCACACATATTGAGGAAATCCTTTCTGACATCGTTGATATCGGGATCGCTCATATTCAATCCGGGAGGGTACTACGTTGAGTCAATATAAACAAATGGCTGAAAATGCAACCATGCAAAGCTTTTTAAACTGTTTTTTACGTGAAACAGGAATCGATCGATCTGCAAAAAAAGAGATCAAAGCAGATGGCTCACTTGTATTCGTGGCAAAATTAGCAAAGCAAGATCTTGAGCTTGTGATTCCGATCCGATATTTTTCATCTGTAGGCCGTCATCTATTTGATTTTCCGATTCGCTTTCGCCCGCAAGGCAGTGAACAAGAAGGCACGATTGTCGATTACACAACACTTGTTGCTTTATGTTCCAAGGAGCTTCTCATTGAATATGACCGCACAGATGCAGAGGATGAGTTCATGCTTCGCATCATTTTAAGCTGCCGGAATATTGAACGATTTTTAAAAGAAAGAGTCAGTGATCGAATGGCTCTTTCTCAAGCTGATTTTGAGTATATTGAGGCGGAGCAGTCACTTCTCCTTGGACATTTAACGCATCCTACACCAAAGAGCAGACAGGGAATGACAGAAGAGGAGGAAGCGGTTTATTCTCCTGAGCTGAAAGGGTCTTTCCAGCTTCATTACTTTAAAGCGCACCATTCTATCGTGCTTCAGGATTCTTCTATTTCACAGTCTGCCGCAAACCTCATGCTAGAGGAACTCTCGCGCCAGATGCCAGAAGAAAAAGAGAGACTGCATACACTAACAGAAGACGGAGAATATGTCCTCATTCCGATCCACCCGCTACAAGTCAAAGTGGTCATGGAGAAAGCGTTCGTAAAGCGTTATGTGGAAGGAGGGAAACTGACTTATTTAGGGCCGCTAGGGTCTGAATACACAGCGACCTCTTCCTTTAGAACCGTTTATCAAAAGGACTCTGCTTACATGCTCAAATTCTCTGTTCCTGTGAAAATTACGAACTCCTTACGTGTGAACAAACAAAAGGAACTTGACCGCGGAGTTGAGATGTCTCGCATTTTAAAAACTGAATTGGGTGTTTCTTTATATGACAAATTCTCTGGATTCCGGGTGATTGAAGATCCAGCGTATCTATCCATTCAAGGAGATGAGGCTGAATCTGGCTTTGAAGTGGTCATTCGTCAAAATCCATTTTTGCATCATGAAAAAGGGGCAAGCTTAATTGCTGGGTTATGTCAGGATCATGCGTATGGAGGAAAATCGAGATTAGCAGGGATCATTCATGAACTTGCAGACGCAGAAGGCAGATCAACGGAGGATGTCAGCCAAGATTGGTTTAGACAATATTTAACCATTTCGTTAGAGCCGATGCTCTGGCTGTTTGAAACGTATGGTCTTGCGCTGGAAGCCCATCAGCAAAATGCTGTGGTGCAGCTGAAGAATGGTTATCCAGACACATTCTATTACCGTGACAACCAAGGCTACTATTATAGTGAATCGAAAAAGGATAAACTCGCAAATCTTGTCCAAAACTTGAGCGTCAGAAGTGAAACCATTTGTGCTGATGATGTTGCCGTTGAGAGACTGCGTTATTATTTCTTCTTTAATCATTTATTTGGTCTCATTAACGGCTTTGGCACAGAGGGGCTGGCAAAGGAAGAAAATTTGCTGGCACTTGTTAGAGACACATTGCTCGCTCATGAAGAGAAATATGGCACATCTGACCTGACAAACAGCCTTCTCCGCTCAAAGGAACTGCCTTCAAAAGCGAATTTGCTGACAAGGTTTGAAGATATGGATGAGCTGACGGGGTCTCTGGAAACACAGTCTCGATACACATCTGTATTGAATCCTCTCTTTTTACATAAGGAGGCGCTGATTGGATGAGGCATCGTATTAAGTTCATTCGCGCTGAATATGAAAGGGACGTCCAGCTTGTCCATAAGTGGATGCAAGAAGAGTACGTTCACCCATTTTGGCATTTGAATATTCCGTTTCCTGCTTTTGAAAAGCATTTTTATCAGGCGATTCATGATCCGCATCAGACTCTTTATTTAGGAACCATTGACGGGACGCCAATGAGTTATTTTGAGGCATACAACGTCAAAGGTGATGTGATTGAATCCTACTATCAGCCTTCTCCGCATGATCAAGGAATTCATCTGTTAATAGGGGAGCCAGATTATGTCGGAAAAGGATTTGCTGCGCCGCTGCTTCAGGCGATGACAGCATTTCAATTTGAGCAGAACAAAAGAACAGAAAAAATCGTTGCTGAACCGGATATTCGCAATGAAAAAATGATTCATGTATTTGAAAAATGCGGCTTTGAACGTGTAAAACCAGTTACTTTACCTGATAAAACAGGGCTTTTGATGTTTTGTGATCGAGATCGATTTGAAAGGAAGTATAACCATGACGTGGTTCAACAAGCAAAATAATGTAGTGGATGTAATTGGGATTGGCATTGGCCCATTTAATCTAGGGCTTGCCGCACTATCTGAAGAAGTAAATGAAATTGACGCTTTGTTTTTTGAAAGAAGTGAAGCCTTTCACTGGCATCCAGGTATGCTTATTGAAGGGACGACACTTCAAGTCCCATTTTTAGCGGACCTTGTCAGCATGGCAGATGTGAAAAGTAAATATAGCTTTCTCAACTATTTGCAGGAGCAAAACCGTTTGTATTCATTTTACTTCCTGGAAGACTTCCATATCCCGCGCAAGGAATACAGTCATTATTGCCGCTGGGTCGCTGACCAATTAGACTCTTGCCGGTTTGGTATGAATGTTGAATCTGTCTCATTGATCGAGAAGGCAGGAGAAAAGCGATATGAAGTGCATGTCCGTCATGTGAAAGACCAAACCGTAGAGGTGTTTGAAAGTAAGCATCTCGTCTTAGGAATTGGCACGCAGCCGGCGATACCAGTATCGCTCCAGCCAGCTTTAGGAGATAAGGTGTTTCATTCTGCTGACTATTTAAAACGCAAGAAAGAAGGCTGTTTTAAAGGAAAGTCTGTGACGGTCATCGGCTCTGGTCAAAGTGCGGCAGAAGTGTTTTATGACATTTTATCAGATGATGAGGCGGAGGATATTCACTGGTTTACTCGGTCTAAAGGGTTTTTCCCAATGGAATATTCAAACCTTGGCCTTGAGTATTTCTCTCCAGACTATATTGATTTCTTTTATGAGCTTCCACAAACAAAAAAAGATGCGTTATTAAAGCAGCAAGACTTGCTGTATAAAGGCATCAGCTCTGCGATGATCCGTGATATTTATCACTTGCTTTATGAACGTTCTGCCTGCGGAGAACAGTTGAACACGGTGCTGCAAGCGATGACCGAGGTCAACTTGATTGAGGAAACAGCGGATGGCTTGTCGCTTTCCTGCTCTCAATGGGTAAAAGAGGAATCCTTTACACATGAGACGGATGTTGTCGTCTTGGCGACTGGCTACCAATCGGTATTGCCGCCGTTCATTGATCCGATTGCCCACCACATTGAGTGGGATGATCAAGGACGATTCCAAGTTGAACGTGAATATCGCCTGAAAACAAACACAATGGGTGAAAATGATATTTTTGTGCAAAATGCAGAGCTTCATACACATGGGGTCGGCGCACCAGATTTAGGACTTGGGGCTTACAGAAACAGTGTGATTATCAATGAACTTGCCCGTCAAACCGTGTATCCACTATATCAAAAGCACGTCTTCCAGACATTTGGTACACACAAGAACGCAAACACATTTGAAGAAATCAAAGGTTAAGGAGGATGAAGCGATGAGTGTACAAGATGAATTGAAAAAAGCGGTGAATCCTGCTGCTTGGAAAAAGGCAAACCAGCGAATGGTGGCAAAAATGCTGTCTGAATACATGTATGAGGACATGCTTCATCCCGTTCAGCTAGATCGTAAGGATGGCATCGCTCAATATGAATTAATCATTCATGAACATAAGAAATATCGCTATCTCGCAAAACCTCGTTTGTTTAATAGTTATGATACGATCGCTGAATCGATCGAGTGCTGTCAAGACGGGAAGTGGACAAAGGATGTCAGTGCCATTGTGTTTTTACTAGACATCCAGCCGATCATTCCAATGTCTTCTGACACAACAGGCCATCTGATTAAAGAGCTTCATCATACCCTGTTAGCAGATGTTCATTTGCTGTCGAAAAAAGCACTTCGTGCGGATGAACTGACAGATACAGATTACGCCTGGATCGAAGGAGAAATGACAGGACATCCTTGGATTGTGTATAACAAAGGGCGCATTGGATTCAGTTACGATGATTACTTAGCCTATGCACCTGAAAGGCAAGAAAGTGTGCAGCTGTCTTGGATTGCTGTTCACAAAGAACTTGCGACATTCCATGCGGTTGAACATGAAAACTATGAACAAGTGATCGCAAAAGAATTAGATGAAGTGACCATTCGCCAGTTTCACCGCGTGTTAAAGGATGAAGGGCTGAATGCGGCTGATTATTATATGATGCCTGTTCATAAGTGGCAGTGGACTCATATGATTATTCAGCATTTCCCAGAAGATTTGGCCATGCGCCGCATTGTGTATGTAGGAGAGGGGCTTGATCAATATATTCCGCAGCAGTCGATCAGAACCTTTACGAACATTTCAAATAAAGGTAAGCATCATATTAAACTGCCAATGAGTATTTTAAATACACTTGTGTACCGAGGACTCCCGTCAGAACGTACAGTCATCGCCCCTCGTATTACAGCGCATATTAAAGGGATTGCTGATCAAGACTCATTTTTATCTGACGTATGCCGCGTGATTTTACCAGGTGAGAATGCAAGTATCAATGTCGATCATCCATACTACAGCAAATTGCCTGGTGCGCCGTATCAATATCTTGAAATGCTCGGTGTGATTTTTAGAGAAAGCATTTATACGTACTTAGATGAAGAGGAGAGCCCTGTTACACTTGCGGCACTCACTTATGAGGATCATGAAGGAGAGCCGTATATTAAACAGCTCATTGAAAAATCGGGTCTCTCAGCAAAAGAATGGATGGCGAAATTTTTCCATGTCGTGATGCCGCCGCTGCTGCACTTTATGTATCAATACGGTACAGTCTTTTCACCGCACGGGCAAAATACGATTCTTGTGTTAAAAGATCATCAGCCGCATCGTTTGGCGATCAAAGATTTCGTTGATGATGTGAACATTAGTGATCAGCCGCTGCCTGAATTAGCTTCATTAGAAGAAGAGTTAAAAGAAGTGCTGCGCAGTGAGCCGCCGGAAGGTCTAGTACAATTTATCTTTACAGGATTGTTTATTTGTAACCTGCGTTACGTATCAAACGTGTTAGACAATCATCAGTTGTTAGATGAAACCACTCTTTGGCGCTTGCTTGCAGAAGAAATTCAGCATTATCAAGAGCAATTCCCGCAGCTAAAGGACCGTTTTGAATTATTTGATCTATTCCAGCCTCAGCTGACAAAGCTTTGCTTAAACCGTAATCGAATGATTGATTATGGCTATGGAGATGGAGACGACCGGCCGCATGCGTCAGAGCATGGGAAGGTCACAAATGCACTCGCTCATGTTCTTTCATCCGTTGGCGAGAAGTAAAAAAGAAAAGCTGTAGACATCCTTTGTCTACAGCTTTTTGGTTTTTTAAGAAAATGCTTGAGACGCAAGGAAATAAAGAAGCGCCGGATCGTTCTGCTTTTCTTTTCCACGAATCATCATAAAATGCGCTTTGTTTGTTTTCGTAAACCCCGCTTCTATAAGTGATGTATGCAGGCGCTCAGCTGTTTCCTCCTGCATATCTAAACGAATGGCACCAGAATAAGACGAGATGAGCGATTGGATGAGTGAAAGCGCCGTTTGTTCATCGTTTGCTGCAAGCGGGCCAATCATCAGATTGGCTGGCGTTTCGACGCCAAAGGCAAAGCCGGTTATTTCGTGATGTTCATCCTTTGCGATCAGCCGGAACGCTGCTCGTTCCATTCGTTTTTTTAAAAAGCTTGCTCGATTGGTGCCTGCACCTTTCCCGTCAAGTGCTTCAATGGACGAAAGGTGCGTTTCACCAGCAGGAGAAAGGTCGATCTTACCTGACACGCGAAGTGCCGAAGGGTTTGTTTTCTGTGCTTTGTATGTATGAATGTAACCGGCCGTGTGAAACCCGATCTTTTCGTAAACCGGCTGCCCCTGTGCAGTAGCCGTTAAAACGACAGGAACGCTCTGATCACTTTGACGAAGCAAGGTGTCAATCATTTTACGTGCAAGGCCTAAGCCGCGATGTGTCTCCGATACAATGACAGCCCCAATTGACGCTACCCTGTCATATTGGAAAAGTCCAGCACATGAGATCACTTGTCCGTCAGTTGTTGTAAAACCTGTAAAATGTCCATTTGTTAAAAGAGATGTGAGTTCTTCTGCATTGTAATCAGGCCAGTCTACCTCTTTTGACAATGCGATGAGATCTGGTATGTCATCAAGTGTTAATGATCGTTGAATAACGTTTGCCAATACACGCAACTCCTTCTTAGCTGAATTGATCTATCTGTATCGTACCATAAGAAGTCATAAGAAAAAGGAAAAGGGAGATCCTTTTCCTTTCAGCGTGTAGACAAACCCTCGCATTCGGTGTCAGTCCTGCGTTCCGGTGCTCACGAATGTCAAATTCGCTCCGCTCCGGTACTCGTCCTTCCTAGACTGCAAAGGTTTTCTATCACGCTGAAAAGAAGACAAAGGGCTAAAATAAAGATCATTTTAGCCCTTTGTCAACAATTTGAAAGGAAAAGGGAGATCCTTTTCCTTTTTGTCAGGATTAATAATTCAGGTCACGGTTGTATTCATATTCAAAGGTGAGCTGCAAGTTTTTAATTGAGACAACGCCTACTTTGATTAATCGTCCACCGATCAACTGAGGGACCTCTGTCGCATTGAAAGACACAAAAAAGCGATCTTTTGCCGGAACCTGACTTGTTTTATAAGAAGAGATGTCCACTTTTTGTCCGTTCCAAGGTACGTTCACTGACCCGCCTTTTAAGGAAGAAACGGTGAATACATAATTGTGTGCGTTTGTACTGCCTTTTTCAGCCTCTAATGAAACGCCAGTCACGACGGCATCCTGAGGCAAGCTGCTTAAATCAAAAGAAGAATTTGGAGAACCGGCTTCATTGAAGCTGTTGAGTGTGGCAGGTGATCCGTATCGTTTGAGGGTTCCTTTTTCAATGCTTTTGTCAAAGACAATGCGATACATGTTATCTTCTTCATTTAATAATCGTTTTGGCTTAACGGCTAGGTAGTAATCAGTGCTGGCGGAAATTTTCGGCATATGAATGATCTCGTTTTGGTTGTTTGTCCGCACAGAGGAAGACACAAGTGACCCGTTCTTATTGTAAAGGTAGAGGTCGAAATCATTTCCAGATTTCACATTCACGAGTTTAATAGAAAAGCGGCCATCTGCTCCATCAAATTTGGAGCTGGTGAAACGGTAAAAATCGATGTCATCCATAGAAGAGATACTGCCCTCATGATATAAATACGTTTTACTCAGATGAAGGGAATGCTGTAAGAATTGAGCTTTTTCCATCGTATCATTGTTTGCATAATCACTGTCAGGGTACAGGTGCTCTAATTCTTCCGTATAATATTTTGTTTGTTTCGTAGAGGCTTCACTTGCTTGTGCAGGTGATTGAAAGAGAGGTGTAGCGATGAAGAGGCCGGTAAGCAGTAAAATCCCCATTTTCTTTTTGAACATGACAAACATCTCCTTTTAAGTGAATGACTTTCATTTGTAATATCGGTAAATAAGAGTAAAAATTGATATTTGTACCAATCTTTATCAAAAAAAGAACCTCCAATCACGGAGGTCCTGCATTAATGAACATTAAAATATCGAGCTTCAGGATGAGAAACGACGATCGCTGAAACAGATGCTTCAGGTTCCATCATGAAGCCTTCTGTCAGATGGATGCCGATTTTTTCAGGCTGAAGGAGCTTGAACAGCTTTTCTTGGTCTTCAAGATTTGGACACGCTGGATAGCCGAAGGAATAGCGCTGCCCTTGATATTTGGCCTGGAACCGCTTGTCCATTGTGAAATCGACTGGGTCAGGGAAGCCCCATTTGTCACGAATCACTTGGTGGGTTCTTTCAGCTAAGCCTTCTGCAAGCTCAAGCGCCAGTGCTTGGACAGCATGCATTTTTAAATAATCACCTTCTTGCTTAAATTGCTGCGCCACTTCACGTATGCGCGCACCAGCTGTGACGGCAAATAAGGCGATATAATCTTTCTCATTTTCTTCGCTTTTCCGCACATAGTCTGAAATGGAGCGGTATGGAAGTTTCTCCTGTCTTGGAAATTGAAACGTTTCAATGATGCGATCAGGCGCTTCCGGATCATAAATATGCAGATCATTCCCGTTTGAACTGGCAGGGAAGAATTGATAAACAAATGCCGGTGCAAACCAGCCTTTCTCTCTGCCTTCCTGAAGAAGGTCTGTGACAAGCTGTTTTAGCTCCAATGCTTTTGGATGCTGTTCAGCTAATAATGTTTTGACCTTTCCTTTTAAGCCGAGGTGATGACCAATAAGCATTTGCTCATTCACATAAGGCATAATATGATGCAAATCGATGTCACGCACATAATGGCGTTTTGTATTTTCTGGCGTGAAAATGGGTGCCTGCGGGAGTGCCGCGCGTTTTTCCAGTAATTCAATGACGGCTTTTGGCTGTTTCACTTCTTTCTCTTTGATAAGTGCCTCTTGTTCCGCTGAGGGCTTTGTTTGAAATTGAAGAGGGTTTGCTTTTAACTCATTGGCTAATGACAGGCCGTCCATTGCATCTTTTGCATAAAGAACGGGTCCGTCATAATGAGGCGAAATTTTCATCTTCGTAAATTTCCGTGAAAGAGCAGCACCGCCGACCAAAATGGGAACGGAGATGTTCGCTTTTTGTAAATCTTGAGCGGTCAGTACCATTTGCTGTGCTGACTTGACAAGTAATCCGGATAATCCGATCATATCTGGTTTTTCCTTTTGCACAGCTTCGATCAATGTTTGAGGTGTGACTTTGATCCCGAGATCGACCACTTGAAAGCCATTATTGCTCAAAATGATGTCGACAAGGTTTTTCCCGATATCATGGACATCTCCTTTAACCGTCGCAAGGAGAATCTTCCCTTTGCCGCTTGCATGCTGCTTTTCCATATATTGCTCAAGATACGAAACAGATGCTTTCATGACCTCTGCCGATTGAAGCACTTCAGCCACAATCAATTCGTTTTGATTAAAAAGACGTCCAACTTCAGCCATTCCCTGCATCAAGGGTCCATTGATGACATGAAGAGGCGATTCGAATTGGTCTAAGGCAAGGGACAGATCATCAATCAGCCCTTCTTTTGTTCCTTCGACGACGTATAGTGCCAGCCTCTCATCAAGCGATAAGGAGACCTTTGGTTTTTTCTCCGTTTTCTTTTTCCCGCGGTAAAATTGGGTGAATTCGGCAAGGGTTTGATCATTTGTTTCATAAAGTAATGTTTCAGCTAGCTTGATTTCTTCCTTTGGAATTGAAGCGAAACGTTCAAGTTTTTCAGTATTAACGATTGCATAATCAAGTCCTGCTTGGACGCAGTGATACAAATAGACGGCATTCAAGACCTCTCTGCCAACAGGCGGGAGTCCGAAAGACACGTTACTAATGCCTAAAATCGCGAGACACTCAGGCAGTGTTTCCTTGATCATTTTGATGCCTTTGATCGTTTCTTCAGCAGCGCCAATATACTGCGCGTCTCCAGTGCCTACTGGAAAGACAAGAGGATCAAAAATAATGTCACTTGCAGGAATTCCATATTTCTTCGTTAGCAATTCATGGGAACGTACGGCAATCTCGAGCTTTCGTTCTGCTGTCACTGCCATCCCTGTTTCATCGATCGTTCCAACAACAAGTGCGCCGCCATATAGTTCACAAGCGGAAGAATCTCTTCAAACCGCTCTTCGCCATCCTCTAAATTAATGGAATTGATGATGGCTTTCCCTTGAGAATACGTAAGTGCTTTTTCAATCACGTGTTTATCCGTTGAATCAATGACAAAAGGAGCTTTGATCTTTTTCATGGCTTCTTGTAAAAAGCCTTCCATGTCAGCTGCTTCATCACGGTCTGGATCTGCTAGACACACATCAATGACGTGAGCGCCATTTTTCACCTGAGCACGAGCAATTTCTGACGCCTCTTCAAACTTTTGTTCAGCAATCAGCCGTTTGAATTTCCGGGAACCAATGACATTTGTCCGCTCACCTACAAAAAGCGGACGCATTGCTTCTTCATAAATAAGGGGTTCAATTCCTGATACGGTATGCTGTGATGATTCATGAACCATGCTGCGCGGCTGGAGCGAGCGCACTTCGTCTGATAATGCCTGAATATGTGCAGGTGTTGTTCCGCAGCAGCCCCCGACGATATTTAACCAGCCTTCCTGTGCAAAGGCGGCGATTTTTTTAGCAAGGGAAGCAGGGGATTCGTGATATTGTCCTTCTTCATCTGGGAGACCAGCATTTGGATAGCAGCTAACAGCTGACTTTGCGATGGAGGAGAGTGTGCGGATATGGTCTGTCATAAATTCTGGACCAGTTGCACAGTTTAGGCCAACGCTGATAGGTTTCATATGCTCAAGAGAGATATAAAAGGCCTCAATATCTTGACCAGCAAGGGTGGTGCCCATTGGTTCAATCGTACCTGATACCATGAGTGGTAATTGAATGCCGGTCGCGTTAAAGGCTTCCTGAATGCCCTTGAATCCAGCTTTTACATTCAGCATGTCTTGGCTTGTTTCTAAAAGAAGGGCATCACATTTGCCGTCAATGAGTGCGCGGGCCTGCTCCTCATAGTTTGCGACGAGCTCTTCAAAGGTTGTGCCGCCTGTCACAGATAATGTTTTAGTTGTAGGCCCCATTGCGCCTACAACAAAACGAGGCCACTCCGGTGTGGAGAAACGGTCTGCTTCATTCTTTGCCAGCTGAGCAGCTCGTGCATTGAGTTCATAGGCGAGATGGCCAAGCCCGTATTCATCGAGAACAAGTTTCGTAGCGCCAAATGTATTTGTCTCAATTAAGTCCGCACTTGCTTCAAGATATTCCCGGTGGATTGTGGAGATGATGTGAGGGGCTGTCATGTTCAAATATTCGTTACAGCCCTCATACTCTTCTCCGCCAAAGTCCTCTGCTGTGAGATTGGCGTTTTGAATCATTGTGCCCATTGCACCATCAAGGACGAGGATGCGTTTCTTGAGCTGTTCAGTGATAGTTGGCATGTACGTTTGGCTCCTTTTCTTTCTGATGGATGTAGGTTGTCAGTTCTGCTGTTAAATCTGATCGAAGGAAAGGAGTAATTAAATAAATGCCATTAAACAATTCGCAGGCCGTATCTAATAAAGACCGGGCAATCGCTAAGCCTTCTGTTCGCTGCTTTTCCTTATCCTCGCCTGCCTTGGCCATGATGTCACGAATCGAATCAGACAATTTGATGCCCGGAATTTCATGGTGAATAAACTCTGCATTTCTGCTGCTTGTTAACGGCATAATGCCGATGTAAATCGGTTTATCCAAATGACGGCTTTCCTCATGAATTTTCACTAGCTGTTCCTCTGAATAAACAGGCTGTGAGATGAAATAATCAGCGCCGTATTCTATTTTTTTCTCAAGACGTTTTACTGCTTTATCGATATGACGCACATTTGGATTAAACGCGCCAGCCACTGAAAAATTGGTCTTTTTACCAAGCGGCTTCCCTGAGAAAGAAAGTCCTTCGTTAAACTGTTTGATCAAACGGATCAAATCAAAGGAGGTTAAATCATAAACAGATGTTGCACCTGGGAAATCACCAATTTTAGACGGGTCGCCTGTGATGGCTAAAATATCGGTTAATCCGAGAGTGTCGAGTCCCATCAAATGGGATTGTAGTCCAATCAGATTACGATCACGACACGTGATATGGACAAGTGAACGCATATCAAGCTGCTGTTTCAATAATGCGCCGCAAGCCACATTGCTAATGCGCGGAGTCGCAAGAGAATTATCAGCTAACGTCAGAGCATCAATGCCTGCACTCTTTAATTCATTTGCTGCGACAAGGAATTTTTTGAAGTTCAGCTTCTTTGGCGGGTCCAGCTCTACGATAATCGATCGTTTTTTAACAGCCAGCTCGTCAAGTCCAGGTTCAGTGCGCTGGTCTTGGATCGAAATGATTTCTTCTTTTAATATTTTCACTTCTTTTTCAGTGATCGGTGCTAAATCTTTAACAGCCTCAGCCATTGCGCTAATATGCTGAGGCGTCGTTCCGCAGCAGCCTCCGATAATGCGTGCGCCTTGATTTCTAAACTCTAGTGCACTTTTTCGGAAATAATCATTATCTGTATCATAGACGAGTCTGCCTTCTTCAAGAGACGGGAGACTGCTGTTAGGATAGACAGATAAATGAGAATTTTCCAAAATCGGGACGCCTTCGAGTGCCTGAATCATATGATAAGGGCCCAGCCTGCAGTTGATCCCAACGACATCAGCGCCAAGAGAGGATAGTTCAGATAAACCGTCCTTCAGCGGTGTACCGTCCTGCAAAACACCTTGCTCGTGCATGGATACGTTCATGACAATCGGGAGAGTCGTTTCTTTGCGTGCAATTTCGAGAACGGCCTTCGCCTCTTCCATATCATAATACGTTTCAAGCAATAATCCGTCAGGCTGTTCATTTAATAGGATGTACAGCTGCTCTCTAAAGCTTCGTTTGATCTCGTCTATAGAGTAGGCATTTTTGTTAAACGTTCGAATGCCGCCAATCGTTCCGAGTACATAAGCTGAGCCGGCGGCAGCTTTTGCAATTTGTACCGCTTTTGTATTGATGCGTTTTGTTTCTTCCTCTAAGCCGTAGCGGGATAGTTTAATATAATTCGCACCGTACGTGTTCGTTTGGATGATGTCAGCTCCAGCCTGCACATACGCCTCATGCACTCTTTTCACTTCATCTTCTTTTGATAAATTTAGTTCTTCAAAGCACCGGTCAATGCCGTAAGAGTATAAAAGTGTTCCCATTGCTCCGTCAGCAATCAATACGCGATTTTGTAAGTCTTGTAATAGGCCCATTGTATTCCTCCTTATTTCTATGTAACAAAAAAAGCCTTCTGATAAGAAGAAGACTTTTTGGCTGTATCGTAATTCTTCTCCTTATCTTCCAAGCAGTTGCTTGCTGGATTTAGCACCTTGGTCATAGAAAATACATTTCTACTACACCGGTTGCTGAGGCTTCACAGGGCCAGTCCCTCTGCCTCTCTTGATAAGAAAGCGATATGAACATGTCAATGAATTGAACTTCCATCAACTGTAACGAAAAAATCGGAAATAATCAATGGAAAATTTAAAATTTATCGAAAATTTATAAATTGGACGTCAATCGGCAAATCTGCTTTGCGCATGAGTGAAATGACCTCTTGTAAATCATCTTTATTTTTTCCTGTTACACGCACTTGGTCATCTTGAAACTGCGACTTCACTTTGATGCCAGATTGCTTAATGAGTGCGTTGATCTTTTTGGCATTGTCTTTATCGATACCGCTAATCAGCTTGGCACGCTGGCGTACTGTTCCGCCTAGGGCATGTTCGGTTTTTCCGTAGTCGATGTTTTTAGTTGGAACATTTCGTTTAATCAGCTTTGTCACAAGCACATCTTTTAGCTGTTCAAGCTTGAAGTCATCATCTGAGATGAGAACGAGCTCTTCTTTTTCAAGTGAAATATCACTTTTACTTCCTTTAAAATCATAACGATTTTTAATTTCTTTTAGCGCTGCTTGAATGGCGTTTTGCACCTCTGGCAGTTCCACCTTCGATACAATATCAAATGAACTTTCTTTTGCCATAACACATGACCTCCAAGTATAGATATTGCGTCTATTTTATCATGCAAACAGGGCAAGAAGAAACTTTATCGAATAGACAAATCAAAGAGTTCAGCCGCTTGCGGTATAAATCAAGGGAAGTTTGTCCACTTTAGCTAACAGAACTAGAGATGTTCATGTTGAGAGAAGTATAGTAGAATAAAGTGAATCAAAAGATGAACGAACGCTCTTTTATGGGCAGATAGGAAGGAAGAGAACATGAGACCAGGTGAGCAATTGACCTTGCAAATAGAGAACGAGATGGAGTACGGCTACTTTTTGACAGATGGTGAAGATTCTGTCCTCTTGCACCGCAGTGAGATGACAGAGGATATTGATGACAGGGATGAAGTAGAGGTCTACTTATATGTAGATCATGAAGAAAGACTAGCAGCTACGATGAAAATGCCTACAATCAATGCACATACATACGGCTGGGTAGAAGTCGTAGACGTTGTAGAAGACATGGGCGCATTTGTCGATGTCGGGCTATCAAAGGATGCACTTGTTGCAACAGAACACCTCCCGCCTTTTGAGGAAGCATGGCCGAAAAAAGGAGACAAACTCTACTGTATGCTGAAAGTCACAAGCTACGGCAGAATGTTTGCAAAGCCAGCCACTGAGGATGTGATCAGTGAATTATTCACTGAGGCGCCAGAAACCTTAATGAACAAAGAAATCACTGGGACAATTTACCGCTTAATTGCGACAGGCTCCTTTATGCTAACAGATACAGGGGTGAGAGGATTCATCCACCGCACAGAACGAAAGGAAGAACCAAGATTAGGATCGATCGTTACAGGCCGCGTCATTGCCGTGAAAGAAGATGGAACCGTGAACGTTTCATTGCTTCCTAGAAAACAGGATGCGTTATCTGTTGATGCAGAAGAAATATTAACCTATATGAGAACGAGAAATGGTGCCATGCCATACTGGGATAAAAGTGATCCAGAAGATATCCGTGAACGATTTCAAATGAGCAAGGCAGCCTTTAAACGCGCATTAGGTCATCTGATGAAAAATGATCTAGTCTTTCAAAAAGAAGGCTGGACATACGAGAAAAAGTGAGAGTGAGCATTTGCTCACTCAGATTGTAGAGAAACTCATGTTTTTCTACAATCTTTTTTATTTTCAACGTAAGTATGATGGATGAGATTTAATGAAAAAGGCCTCCCACACACCTAGCCTAGCTTCGCT